>CALQHT020000011.1 GCA_943330455.2 Nitrosovibrio sp. Nv4
ACCTTGGAAGCGATGGGTCAGACCGCGAGTTCGGCCGCCATGATCCTCGGAGCCATCGGTCTGGGGCCATACCAACAGAAAACGCTATAAGAGCCTAAAGTAAACTCTCAAAACGACCTGAATCGTCGCGTCCTGTCAGTCAGATGGCAGGCGATCCTGATGTCGGATCTTAAAAACCGCGAGGACCGCGACATGCCTCCACTCAGGCGGTCTCAAAACAAGGACGCGCGCGTTAACCCACCGCACATTATTTCTACAAACAACGTCCGATCAACGCATTACGGACCTGTCTTCACCCAGCGATTCGGCCCGGGCGGGAATTTCCTTGCCACGGGACCTCCTGTCAGCCTAGAACATAACGTGAATATATAGACCCGGTCATGACCCCCACCCGCGCAAAAATCAACCTCACGCGTCCGAATTCAGCCTACGACGCAGTGCGCGCGCCTGTGTTGTGGTGCCACTATTGGCAACGTGCCACCCGACCGCCGGCCCCTCCACCATGTATCGAAGGGCCGAATGATATTCGCCAATCCCCGCACTGCGCGGTGGCGGAGAACCGAGGACGTAAGGCGACGCGCAAACGCGATCGCACCGCTGGGCGTGTCCGCGCGCCCAATTGGGGCGGTCATTCTTGCGTGTCGCCTTTCACTGGACGAAAAATACCGGGACCGCTGATATCAGCCGAGGTTCTTGCGCATTTTCAACCAGTGGGATGATCCAATCCACATCTCCATCCGTAGCAGGCCGCACCTGCCCCATGACGGATGCCCCATGATGCCGATCACCGCGTTTTACGCCGCCCTGCTAACCCCGATTTTTGTGCTGTTGTCGGTACGGGTCATCGCGGCGCGCCGCGGCGGTCGGGTCGCGGTGGGTGACGGCGGAAACCCGCTGCTGCTGCGGCGCATGCGGGTTCACGCGAATTTCGCCGAATATGTGCCGCTGGCCCTGGTCCTGATGGCGCTGGCCGAGAGCCTCCATACGCCGAACTGGCTGATCCACGCCCTCGGCCTGCTGCTGCTGGCAGCACGTGCGTCGCATGCGGCCGGGATGTCGCAAATGGCGGAGCGATTTCAGTTTCGGGTCACCGGAGTCGCGGCCACGTTCGGCGTGCTGATCGCCGCTTCCGTTCTATGCATCCTCGGCGCGGCGCGTTCGGCTGCCTTGTTCTGACGGGCGGACCTACAGGGGAGCCGACTCGGCACAGAGTCAAATGTCCCGTCTGGCCCCAACAGGCTGAGTTGCCCCGTCCTGATGTCGAAATGCGCGCCATGCAGGTGCAAGCAGCCGGACGCCACCCGCTCGGCGATCCACGGGAATGTCATCAGGTTGTCCAGCGACAATTTCACGGTCTCCTGCTCACAGCAGAGTTGCCGATCCATACCGTCGTCGCACGCCAACGCCCGATCCCGGGCGCGAGAGGCAATGCCGATCCAACCCGCGACAAAATCGGATGCCTCGGGCGGTACGCCTTGCAACATCGCCCGGACGCCGCCGCACAGGCCGTGCCCCATCACCAGAAGTTCGTTCACTTCCAGCACGCGCACGCCGAACTCCAGAGCGGCGCTGGTGCCGTGATAGCCGCTGTCCGGCGTATAGGGAGGCACCAGATTGGCGACATTGCGAACGACGAACAACTCACCCGGCCCGGCATCGAAGATCATCCCCGGATCGACCCGGCTATCCGCGCAGGACACAACCATGGCCCGGGGCTCCTGGCCCAAATCGGCCAGGCCTTCGAACATCCGCCGCCGTTCGGGCCATTGGTTGCCACGGAAACGATGATAGCCGTCCATCAATCGGTCCATGGCTCAGCCCCCGACCGGGCGGTAGTGCGGGTGACGGGGTACGATGACGTTGCGGTGGCAAGCCATGGTCACCGGAACACGGGCGGGAGCGATTACGGGCGATCGGATCATACCTGGAAACTAGCCGATGGGCCGATCCTTGGCGACTGTCTCCATGTGGGCCGGCACGGAAGCCCGATACCAACCCAACACGCGAACCGCTACGCCATCCGCCTACCGCGCCGTCTCCAACTGACGCATGTAGGCACGGTATGCGCCAGCGTAGCGCTCTCCGCGATGGAACTGCTTGAAGAGGGTCACCACATCTCGGGCCAATGTCAGGCGGATCCGCGGATTCCTTGCCGCGGTGATGGTAACGGATGGATGTTGCGGCGAAAGCAGGACCTGGATACCCGCATCGCTGGCGGAATCACCGAGTTGTTCGGCCAGCACATGGCAACCGACCAGCCCCAGCCGACGCAAGTCCCGCACCCCGTCGCCGGGACGGAAATCGTCGCGGTCGCGGATGTCGGAAAACAGATCCTCTCGCAGGCACCGCTTGAAGGCGACACGGGATGTGCGTGGGTGGGACAGTTCCTCGATCAACCGGCCATCCAACGGCAGAATCGCCGCGATGCGGGTGTCCCGACTGTCCGACGACGCGTGCCGGAACAGGATCACGGCGTCGGTGCCATAGTCATGTCGGGTGGACAGGGTCAGCCCCTGCTCACGTGCGATTTCGTGCAATGCCCGAACGAATGTCGCATCCTCGACGAGCCGTGTCATAAAGCGCCTCTTGCCTGCGGAACGTCATTCAAACAGCCACAGGTGAAGGAAGCGTTGACACTGCATACGGGCCGGATCAGGGCGCCAGGAAAATCAACAGGACCGACAGCGTGCCAAAAGATAGCACGGTCGAGATCAGGATCGTGCCCGAGGTCGACGCGCCTTCCCGCCCATACAGGCGCGCCAGGATGAATGCCCCCGCGCCGGTGGGCAGGGCGGCCATGAGCACCGCGGTTTCCGCCCAAAGCGGCGGCAGCGTGAAGACATGGAACGCCAACACCCAGACCACCGCTGGCTGCACCAGCAGTTTCAGCCCCACCAGACGCGCGACGAGACCCGGCTGAAACCGCTCGGTGGTTTCCCCCAGCATCAGGCCGGTGGCGACCAGCGCGCAGGGTGTCGCGGCGCCGCCCATCAGGGTCAGGAACCGATCCACCGCCAAAGGCAGCTCAAAGCCCACCATCGCCAGCGCCAGACCGGCGACCGGGGACAGCAACAACGGGTTGGTGGCGAGCGCTCGCCCGACGCGAACGACGATGCGGCGAATGCCGGGGGCGCCGGCGCGGTCCGTTTCCAGCAAGGCAATCGCGATCCCGAATTGCGGACAGGCGGTGATGACCATGGTGATGACGCTCGGGACCAGGCTGTCCTCCCCGAACGCCATGCGGCAGAGCGGGATGCCCATGTAGCCGGTGTTGCAGAAAGTCGCGCTGAGTGCCTGCAACGCGCTGTTGCCGAGGGGCGTCCCCCGGCGCCGCGACAGCAGCATGGACAGGATGGCCGGGATCGCGATGCCCAGCCCGAACGCGGCCAGCAGCCCGCCATTCGCCAGATGCGCCGGCTGGATATGCACCATGGCCTGGAACAGCACCGCGGGCAGCGCGAGATAGACCACGAACTGATTCAGCGCGCCCGTGACCTCCCGCCCCAGCAGACGATAGCGGGCGGCCAGCGCCCCGGTCAGGATCAGTCCGAAGACCGGCAAGGCGATCGAGACGACGACAAGCACGCGATGGTCCCGATCCTGTGGCCTGAGCCGGCTCCTTACCGCGATGCGGCGACCTCGGCCATCTCGCCGTGCCATTCGGGCCGGCGACGGTCGCAGTGGTCGCTTGCGTTCGGCCCCGCCGCGCCGTTGAATGCGGCCCTTCAAGCAATCCTAGGGGAACGACCATGGGGACCATACGCGCGCGACTCGCCCATGTTGGCGTCTACGCCCACGACAAGCCGAAGCTGGAGCATTTCTACACCACCGTGTTGGGCCTGATGATCACCGACAAGGGCCAGGGCCGTGGCGGCGTCGAGCTGACCTTCATGAGTGCCAATCCCGAGAACCACCACCAATTCGTGCTGGTCAGCGGGCGGCCCGACACGTCGGGCTTCAACCCGATCAACCAGATGTCCTTCATGGTGGACACCTTGTCGGACCTGCGGGAGGTGCATGGACGCGCCCTCGCCCATGGTGCCACAGACATGCGTGTCGTCAGCCACGGCAACGCATGGTCGTGCTATTTCAAGGACCCGGAAGGCAACACGGTGGAGGCCTATCTGGACTCGCCGTTCCATGTGCCGCAGCCGCATGGCGAGCCGCTGGACCTGACCAAGTCCGACGACGAAATCCTGCGGGAAACCGAGGATGCCTGCCGCAAGGACCCAGGCTTCATGCCGATCGAGGCGTTCAAGAAGAGCCTGGCCGAACGTCTGGCGGGTTAGAACCGCTACGGCCAGACCGGAAACCGATAACCGGTCTGGCCGTTCGCCCTGTTGGATGACCGCGTGGACCCAGGTCGCGTGATCGCGCCCATCGTTCTTCGGCTCGGGCGTTTTGGCGTTCGGCCGGGACGCTGTATGGAAGCGGCCCTGACCGCTTCGGATCCCGCATGACCCTCCTCGCCCTGTCGCGCCACCTGGCATTTGCCCTCGGCCTGGCGCTGATATCCGCGATCGTGGTGCGGATCATGATCTCGGCCCGGGTGATGGATCGCCCGGATGCGCGCAAGGTCCATGACCGCCCGATCCCGAAAGGCGGAGGCGTCGGGGTCGTCGTCGCTTTCCTGGTCGGTATCCTGGTGCTGTACCAGTTCGCCACCTTCGCGCGCATCGACGAGTCCTACTTCCTCGGCGTGATCGGCGCCGCGTTCGCCATCGCCCTCATCGCCTTCCTCGACGACATCTACGACTGGCCCTTCGCCATCAAGCTCGGCACCCAGGTCGTGGCTGCCCTGGTCGCTGTCGGCAGCGGATTATATGTCGCCGATGTTCGCCTGCCCTATCTCGGGGCGGTGCCTCTCGGCTTTTGGGGCATGGCGGTGACAGTGGTCTGGCTGCTGTTCACCACCAACGCGGTGAATTTCATCGACGGGCTGAACGGTCTTGCGAGCGGGGTCACTTTGATCGCCAGCCTGTTCCTGGCCTTTATCGCGGCCCAGCACGGTGGCTGGTTCGGCTATGCCGCCTCCGGTCTGTTGGCCGCGGGGTTGGCGGGGTTCCTGCCGTTCAACTTCCCTCGCGCACGCATCTTCATGGGCGATGTCGGCAGCCAGTTCTGCGGCTTCATGCTGGCGGTGCTGGCCGTGGTCGCCAGCCGCTTCGATGGCGTGGAGCTGTCGTTCCTGCTGATGCCGATGCTGCTGTCAGGCGTGCTGTTCGACGTCGCATTCACCCTGGCCCGCCGAATGGCGCAGGGAGAGCAGGTGACGCAGGCGCATCGAGGCCATTTGTATCAGGTGGCGCAGCGGTCCGGCATGGGCGCGGTCTCGGTCACCCTGGCGCATTGGGGTTTCGCGACCTGGGGCGGGGTTTGCTGCCTGATCTTCATCGCCGCACCGTCCGCCTGGAAACCGTTCGTGCCGGTGCTGGTCCTGATCCCGCAACTGGTCTGGCTGACCCTGGTCACGCGGTGGGCACGGAGCGCGGCGTTGCCTCGCTGGGGGTAATACTGACCGGCGGGCCGATTGACCGATGCATCGCCCCCTCCGTCATTGCCGAGATTGACCCGGCAACCGGCGCTTCAACGGCGGGGGGCGGGTTGCCGGATCAAGTCCGGCAATGACGAGGGGGGATGCCTATGGGTCATTGTTTCGGCCGGTTGGTACAACAATGCCCCAAGCCGAGCACACCCGCTCGGCTTGGGCCGCCGCCGTTACCGCCGGATGATCGTGCCGGGCCCGCCCTCGGTGAACAGTTCCAACAGGCAGGCATGCGGCACGCGGCCGTCCAGGATCACCGCGCCCTTGACGCCCAACTTGACGGCCTCGACGCAGTTCTCGACCTTCGGGATCATGCCGCCGGTGATCGTGCCGTCGGCGATCCGCGCGTCCACATCCGTCAGCGACAACTCCGGGATCAGGTTTTTGTCCTTGTCCAGCACCCCGGGCACATCGGTCAGCATCAGCAGCCGCGTGGCGTTCAGCGCGCCGGCCACCGCGGCGGCCACGGTATCGGCGTTGATGTTGTAGGTCTGCCCATCGGCGTCGACCCCGACCGGCGCGATCACCGGCACCAGGCCTCCCCCGGTCAGCGCATGGATCACGCGCACGTCGATATGCTCGGGTTCCCCCACGAAGCCCAGGTCCAGCGCCTGCTCTTCCCCTGTGTCGGGGTTCTTCTTCATCCGGACCAGCTTCCTGGCCCGGATCATCCCGCCGTCCTTGCCGCAGATACCGACCGCGAGCGCGCCGGCCCGGGTGATCAGGTTGGACACGTATTTGTTGACGGTGCCGGCCAGCACCATCTCCACCACTTCCATCGCCGCGGCATCGGTCACCCGCAGCCCATCGAGGAACGTGGACTGCACCGCCAGGCGCTTCAGCATCGTGTTGATCTGCGGCCCGCCACCGTGCACGACAACCGGGTTCAGCCCCACCTGCTTCAGCAGGGCGATATCACGGCCGAATTCCTCGGCCAGGTGCTCCTCCCCCATCGCGTGGCCGCCGTATTTCACGACGACGGTGGCGCCGGCGTAGCGACGCAGGAACGGCAGGGCCTGGGCGAGGACGCGGGCGCGCTCGGTCGCGGCCGCCACGTCGCTGGACTGGGGGGATGCTTCGCTCATGGCCGCGCGTGTAGGGCGGGGTGGTTGGGGGGTCAAGGCTGAGTCGCGAACCGGGACCAGAAGGCTCAGTCGATCGTGATCTTCGCCTCGCGGATGATCTTCTTGTACACCGCATCGTCGTCGAGGTAGAACTTGCGCATCTCCGCCAAAGGGATAACCCGCGCGGCAAAGCCAATGGATAAAAGCCGAGCCTTGAGGTCGGGCTGGAGCGAAATCTCGGAGACGGCTTTGTGCATCTTCACGCGGATTTCTTCCGGGATTCCCAGCGGCCCGTAGAACCCCTGCCAGATCGGCGTGTTGACCGCCGGATACCCCAACTCGTTCATGGTCGGCACATCGGGAAAGTCCGGATGACGCTCCTCGGTGAACATCGCGATCATTTTCAGCTTGCCGGCCTTCACATGGGGAAACCCATTCACCTCGATCAGCGAGTCGATGGTGCCGGACAGCAGGTCCGCCAGCGCGGCGGCGTTGCCGTTATAGGGCACATGGGTCATGTCGGTACCGGTCAGCAGGCCGAGGTATTTCATCCGCAACTCGCCGGGACTGCCGACACCGGAGGACCCGTAGGTCGACCGGCCCGGATTGGCGCGAGCATAGGCGATGAACTCCCGCAGATCGGACACCGGCAGCTTGTTGCTGATCATCAGACCGGACAGATACATCGCCGTGATGGCGATCGCGTCGATGTCCTCGGCCTTGTAGCTGACCTTGCGCAGGTTGGAGGTGGTGCTGATGACGGTCGAGCCGCACATGCAATAGGTGTAGCCATCGGGTTTGGAGCGGATCACGGTTTCCAGCCCGACCGAGCCTCCGGCTCCGCCTTTGTTTTCGATCACGAAGGGCTGGCCGAACATGCGCGTCAGGGCTTCGGCGTAGGGACGGGCGCCGGTGTCGTTGGCGCCGCCGGGTGGGAATGGGACGATGATGCGGACCGGGCCCTTCGGCCAATCGGTCTGCGCCGCGACCGGCGCGGACAAGGACGCGGCTAGCACCGCGGCGATCAGCCCCAGCATGTATCGTCCGAGAATGTGGCCCTTCATTGTTTGCTTCTCCCTATCACTCCGTTCCCAAATCCGTTCTGTGCGGATTTTCAGGGTCGTCGATAAGCCGGCCACGCATTGAAGGCCGCGTGCGACGTTCACAATGGCGACGCGCAACAATAACTGCTCTGTTTGGCGCGTGGCCAACCCACACAGTCATGGCCTGCGGAGGCCGGCCATCCACGACCTGATTGAGATCAACACTGCTAATCGTGGATGACGGAGCTGGGATGACGGGGCTGGTTGGCCGGTGCGCCGTTGTTTCCGCTGTTTGGTAAAAAAGGCGTCGCCCGTGTTCGGAGTCGTCGCCTACCGCCGCACTACTGCCGGATCCGCGTCCCACGGCCCGTGGAACAGCCCGCGATTGACCACGTCCTCACTGAATACCTGTTCATTCCGAGGCCACTCCGCGCGCGGCAACTCATAGGACACTTCCAGCCCGTTGCCGTCCGGATCGCGGAAATAAATGCCCAGGGAAATGCCGTGGTCGACGATGGCGTCGATCGGGACCGCGTTATCCTTCAGCCGCTGATACGCCACGCCCAGATCGTCCAGGCTGCCGACCATCCAGGCCATGTGGTTCAGCCCGACCTGTCCGCGTTGCGGTCCCGGCGCGTCCGGCCCGACCTGCATCAGCGCCACCTCATGCGACTGATCCAAATCCGCCGACATGAACGCCGCTCGCCCGGGCCGATGGTGATAGGTGTGAAGGCCCAGCACCTGCTGGTACCATTCCCGTGATCGGTCGGCGTCGCGAACGTAGATATTCACGTGTCCCAGATACATCGGTCGGCCACTCATGTGTCGTTCCTCCTTATCGGTCTCGCCCGCCCCCCTTTACCGTCATTGCCGGACTTGATCCGGCAACCCACCCCCCACCGTTGAAGCGTGGATTGGCGGGGCAAGCCCTGCAATGATAGTGAGGGGTCGGGTCCTTGGACCTATATGTTGTCCTCCCGGTTCAGGAATTCCAGCACGCGATCCGTGACTTCCTTTTTCGGGAAGATCGTCGCCAAAGCCCGCGCCCGGGTCAGGGGATCACTGGCAAAGAACCGTTCATAAAGCACCTGTCGGCTGCCGAACGACGAGCACGAAATATCCCACGCCAGATGGAACAGCCGCACGCGATCGTGCGCACTGCTCTTGTCGGTCGCCAAATACTGCTCAATCGCCGGTCCCAGCGGAGACGCGAGATCGGCTTTCGTCGGCAGGATCATCAGGCTGGACGACCCCAGCAATTGCAGAATTTCCACCATGCGCGGATAGGCGGTCATGAACAGGTTCCGAGTCGTCTCCGCCGGCAACGACGCGGGACACATCACGCCCCATTCGTCCAGCTTCGCATCCGCCTCGGCCGCGCGCATGCACGCCTTCATCAACTCGGTGTACATGATCAGTTCGCCGATGCGCTCATCGGAATGCGGCAGATGCGAACTGCCCAAGGTCTCGGTCATCAGCAGCGCGACACCCAGCACCAGCTCACATTTGGCCAGGTTCTTCGCCGCGCCCTGATGCGATGTGTGCGCCGAGGAATGCGTGATCGCAGCCGTGCTGTTCAGCAGCCCGACATCGCCATGGATGAACACCCGCTCCCACGGCACCAGGACGTCGTCGAAAAAGACGATGCAGTCCATTTCCTCGAAGCGAGACCCAAGCGGGTGGTCGAAATGGGTCTTCCCGTAGTCGAAACTGTCGCGACACAGGAAGCGCAGGCCGGGCGTGTCGCAGGGCAGCGCGAAATTCAGCGCGAAGGGGCTGTGCCCATCGCGATGCTGTGCCAACCGCGGCGAGTAGACCGCGATTTCATCCGCCAACGGCCCCAAGGTCGCCAGCACCCGCGCCCCACGCACGACCAGACCGGCCGAACTCTCCCGGATGACCTGAAGCGCCGTGCCTTCCTGCAGGTTGAACATGCCGCTGACATCGCGGGACCGCTGCAGATTGATCAGCGAATGGGTCAGGACCAGGTCGTTGGAGCTGATATACTCGTAATAGCGACGCATGTTGTCGCCGAACGCCTTCTGCCCGCGACCGAAGTAATCCGCCGCGGCGTTCCAGGCGGAAAACGTTACGTTCATGAAGTCGGGAGAGCGCCCCATCATGCCGCAGGTGGTGCGCGCCCAATTCAGCATCATGACGCGGCGCTGTTCCAGCTCGGTCTGCGTCCGCGGCACGATGAAGGACAGGCCCAGTCGCTCCCCGCTGCCAGGCGCGAGGAAGGTCATCTGGTCGCGATAGGCCGGATCACTTTGCTGGTCGTACAGCGAGGCAATGGCGCGGGCCCCGTTGGCAAGACCCGGATGGGTGGTCACATCGGTCACACGCTCGCCGCGCAACCAGACCTCGGGTTTGCGTTGGCGAAGACCGTTCAGATAGTCCTGGCCCGTGCGTGCTGGCATGTCGCCTCCTTTGTGTCCCCTATCGGCGTCCCGTCTGGACGTCTTGTTGTGGACCTATTGTTCTGGCCCCATTGTTCCAGACCTGTTGTTCCAGACCGGGGGCCGTAGTGTTCCGGCGGAGATGCCAGGGCATGACGAAGGGGCTGCCTCATTCAGCGATAATGGGAATTGCTGAATGAGGCCGTATCCGCCCCTACCAACGCGCCGAACGCGCCACCATGACCGTTTTCTCCGCCACCCCGACCATGAACGGAATCTCGGCCAGCGGCCGCTCCCCCACCAGAATATGCGCCAAGGTGACGAAATCCACCCCCAAGGCCTTGCGGTCCTTCTCCTTCGCCGCCGATGCCCACAACCCCAGCAGCACCATCCGCTCGGCCCAAACCATGCGCCCTGGTGGCAGTCCCTCGGTCAGCAGCAACTGAATCGCGGCCTTGCGGTCCCGTTTCGGCGCCCGAGCGACCAAGGCCCGAATGGCGGAATCGTCCTCGAACCAGGATTCCGCGAACGCCTCCCGCGTGATCCACGCTCCACTGCGCTGCAACGATGCCTCGATCGCCGCCGGAGTCCGTGCCGCTTCGTCCAGGCCGGCAAACAGTTCGGCAGCCTCCGAGCCGACATCGATCAGGCGATCGCGCCATTCCGCGCCACCTGCATACTCCGCGATGCGCAGCAGGTTCGGGCCTGGCACCTGACCCTCTCGCAGACCGCTGGCGATCGCATGCTGCACGATGACATCCAGGTACCGGCGATCGACCTCCGCGACCGGGGTTTTCAGCCGGATCTGAGACAGGATGGCGTTGGTTTCGCGACGGGTCTGCTCGGGTTCGAACCATGTGTCACGCAGACCGAAACCCTGCTTCACCAACAGGCCCGCGAACACGTTGGACCGGCCGGCGCGGGTCGCGATCAGCAAACTCTGCGCACCCGACCCATCGATCGTGGAGACGACGATCACAACATCCGCCGCCGCCGGCCATTGCGCGCAGGCCACATCCTTCAACCGCGCCTTGCGGATCGCCTGATCCAGCCCCGGACGCTCGGCTTCCGGCAACCAATTGCGTACTGCGATCATCCGGCGCAGCGACTCAGGCGACACGACGTCCGGCGAGGCAATCTGCTCCAGCACCGTCGCGGCCGCCCGACGTACCCCTTCTTCCGGGTGCAGCAGCATAATTGGCACCGCCTCCCGCAGCTTTGCATGCGGGGAACGCGCCATTTCATGGACCAGAAACGCCAACAGCCCGGCCGGCATGACCGACCCCGATTCCGTCATCGCCTCGACGACGTCGAACGCGGTCGGCGTTTGCTCCGCCATATCCGTCAACATCGTCTGCATGGCGCCCATCAGTTCCTCGGGCATGTCTTCCGGCTGGAAGCCACCTGTGTCCTCCCCCAACCGGTTCCGCAGGTCCGGCTGGATTTCAACTTTGGCACGCACCAGGGCCGACACGATCTCGAACCAGTCTTCCGATTTCAGGCCCGGTGTTTCGGCGATCTGGATCATCCGCTCCTGGAAGGTGTCGGTCATGTTCTTGGCCCAGTCCCAACCGCTTTCGATCCGATAGCGAATGAGTTCGAGCTGCGCGCCGAGCAGGAAAAGATGGGCGGCGATAAGGGAGGGGTCGCGGCGTTTTGCGGTGCTGGCGGCAAGCGTGGCGTCCAGGATGGACCAAAGCGTTTGCGGCGTTGCCTCGAACCAGACCTGATCGTCATCCGATAGCATCGGTCCGGCGTCGGCCTTCAGGGAGCGGGCGACAGACGCGGCGATGCGCTGGATCCGTGCCGCGTCGGCCGGTGTCGATGGTGGCGGCGCCCCCGGGTCCTCCCCGAAAAAGGGCTGGTCGTTGTCATCGTCGTCCCCCTCCAGCCCGAACATGGATGCGATGTCGTCTTCGTCGAACGTCAGAATTTCGTCGAGCCACTTTTCGAGCACCTGGCGTGCGTCCTTGCGGCTGCCGGTGAAGGCGGCGATTTCGGCGCTCAGCACCTCCCCATCGTCGGGCTGGTAGACCATGGCCACAGTCGCCTGGAACTTCGGGTGGTCCATCGTGATCGTGAATTCCGTTCGCTTGGCCTTGGTCGTCACCGAAGCCGACCCACCGGCCTCAAACTGCCATGTCGTCAGCGTGGTGACGGGGACCGGCTTGCGGCGGCCCCGGCCCGAGCCAAAGAGCGCTTCGTAGGCGTCGGAATCGTCGATATCCGCGAAATGTTCGTCCAGCATCGCTTCGGCGAGTTCCAGAAGCGCCTCATTGGTATGGTCGTTTCGCGGCGTAGGGGTCCTGGGGGACTTGGCCATGGTCGGATTCCGGGCAGGGAGAAGGCAAAGCGCCCTCTGCTCCATGCAGCAGGTAGCAGTCGGACGGACATCGGCAAAGTGGGACGTGTCGCGGTCCCGACCACGGGCATCGCCGACGGGGTTGCCAGACCGTGGGACCCGCGGGGTTGAGCACCCTGATCGGGGTTGGAGTCGCTTGGGTCCGCGGAGTCGTCCGACCCTGCTTCGCAGGCCGGACAGCACGGGGTAGACCATGGCCATGCCGTCGATCTCTCCAACCGCCGATCAGAACGAACCCGCCCGGCCCGCGCCGACCGTTGCCACGCCGCGCGCCGAAGGCGTCTCGAAAGTCCCGAGCGCCGAAGGCATCGCCAAGATCCCGCGCGCCGACGGCATCGCCAAGATCCCGCGCGCCGACGGCGCGACTCCCGCCATGGCCCAGTGGTTCGCCTGCAAGGCCGACCACCCGGAGGCGCTGCTGTTCTTCCGCATGGGCGACTTCTACGAATTGTTCTTCGCCGATGCGGAGGCCGCCGCCGCCGCGCTCGACATCGCACTGACCCATCGTGGCGAGCATGACGGCAGCCCGATCCCGATGTGCGGCGTGCCGCAGCACGCGGCCGAAGCCTACCTGCTGCGCCTGATCCGCCGCGGCTTCCGCGTCGCCGTCGCCGAACAGATGGAGGACCCGAAATTACGCCCCGCCGGCAGCAAGACCCCGATCCGCCGAGCGGTCGTCCGTCTGGTCACGCCCGGCACGATCACGGAGGACGCCTTGCTGGAAGCCGGGCGGCCGAACCTGCTTCTGGCGCTGGCCCATGGGGCGATAGGCCCGGAAGCCGACAGCCGAACCGGCACGGCGCCGCGCGACACCAGCGGGGTCGGTGCCGCCTGGCTCGACGTCTCGACCGGGTTGTTTGAGACCGCCGCGCTTCCGGCCGCCGACCTCCAGGCCCTGCTGGGTCGGCTGGAACCGGCGGAAATCCTCTCGCCCGACTCGCTGGCATTGGGCGAATGGGATCCAAGGCGTGCGCCGGACACGGTGCCCTCCCCGCCGCTGGTCGCCCGACGCCGGCTCGCCGAAGCGTTCGGCGCCGCCAGCCTGGACGCGTTCGGCACCTTCACCGATGCGGAGACCGTCGCCGCCGCCCTGGCCGTCGATTACGTCCGCGCCACCCAGGCCGGCACGTTGCCACGTCTGTCCCGCCCGCAGCCCCAGGGCGAAACCGGGGTGCTGGCCATGGATACGGCGACCCGGGCCAGCCTGGAAATCCAGCGCACCCGCGATGGCGGCACACGCCACAGTTTGCAAGCGGCGGTGCAGCGGACCCTGACCCCGGCCGGAGCGCGCCTGCTCGCGCTTTGGGTGAGCGCGCCCCTGACCGATCCCACGGCGATCGCCCAACGTCAGGACGCCTGGTCGTGGCTGCTGACCGGCGCCGAGGCGACAACGCAATTGCGAGCCGCCTTGCGCGCCACGCCCGACATCGCGCGTGCCCTGGCGCGTCTGTCGCTCAACCGGGGAGGTCCCCGAGACCTGGCCGCCTTGCGAGACGGGATGGCCGCCGCGTCCATCCTCCGCTCGGTGCTGGAAGGGCCGTTGCCCACTGCGCTGGACCAGGCAAGAAGCGCGTTTCAGGACGATCCGCCGCTGGCCCTGAAGCTGACCGATGCCCTGGCCGACCCGGTGCCGCCGCGCCTGGACGACGGCAACGTCATCCTCGCCGGCTACGACGGGGAACTCGACGCCCACCGGGCGCTGCGCGACGACAGCCGGCGCGTCGTCGCGACCCTGCAATTGGACTACGCCCAGCGCTTCGGGGTCGCCAGCCTCAAAATCCGCCACCACGCCCAGCTCGGCTATGTGATCGAGGCGCCGGCCGCGTCGGTGGAGAAACTGCGAGACTTCCCGGAACTGACGTTGCGCCAGGGCATGGCCAACGGCGCCCGCTTCACCCTGGCGGAACTGTCCGACCTGGATCGCAAGATCTCCGAAGCCGCCGAACGCGCATCGTCGCGGGAGCGCACGATCTTCTCTGCTCTGGTACAGGCCGCGTTGCAGGACGCGGACCGGCTGGCCGCCATCGCCGATGCGATCGCCTTTCTGGATGCCGCCCAATCCGCCGCCAAACTGGCCGAAAACGGCACCTGGTGCCGCCCATCCGTCACAGACGACGATGCGTTCCTGGTGAAATCCGGCCGCCATCCCGTGGTCGAGGCCGCCATCGCCGGGCAGGCAGCCTTCGTGCCCAACCGCTGCGACCTGTCAGCCGAACGCCGGGTGTTGCTGCTGACCGGCCCCAACATGGCGGGCAAGTCCACGTTCCTCCGCCAGAACGCACTGATCGCGATCCTGGCGCAGGCGGGACTGCCAGTCCCGGCGGACGAGGCGCGTATCGGCGTCATCGATCGCCTGTTCAGCCGGGTGGGCGCGGCCGACGACCTGGCGCGCGGACGGTCCACCTTTATGGTTGAAATGACCGAAACCGCCGCCATCCTGCATCAGGCGGGCCCGCGCTCCCTGGTCGTGGTGGATGAGATCGGCCGCGGCACCGCGACGCTCGACGGGCTGGCGATCGCCTGGGCGGTGCTGGAAGCGTTGCACTCCGCGATCCGCTGCCGCACTATTTTCGCCACACATTTCCACGAGCTTGCCGAACTCGCGGATCGTCTGCCGCGGTTGAAGCCGCATACGATGCGGGTCAAGGAATGGAAGGGCACCGTCGTGTTCCTGCATGAAGTGGCCGAAGGCGCCGCCGGGCGATCATGGGGCGTGCATGTCGCCGAACTCGCGGGCGTCCCTGCCCCGGTCGTCCGACGTGCCGCGACATTGCTGTCGGCGCTGGAAAAGCACGGCGGGCCGCTGGGATCGGGGGCGCCACTGGCCGCCCTGCCCTTGTTTGCCGCCGCCGGCCCACCGCCCGATAAGACACCGCCTGATAAGACGCTGGCCGATGAAACGCCGCCGGAACTGGAAGTCGACGATGTACGCTCGCAATTGTCCAATCTGGACCCGGATCGGATGACCCCGCGGGAGGCTTTGGACGCATTGTATCGGCTGAAAGCCCTCTTGTCTGTTCCCGTTGACGATCCGACCTAGTACCATAACTGCAATGTTGACCCCCATCCCCCTGCCTCGCGCTCCGGAAGCCGCTGCCTCCATCCTGTCGGATGCGATGGCCGCGCTGGCCGGGGAGCCGGGTGGCGTTGCCCGCGACGCCGCGCTCATCGCGTTTCGCCGGCACCTCGCGCGCATCCAGGCCTATGTGCAGCACGGGTTCGAGCAGGAACAGCTCACCGGCCTGCAATCCGCCCGTCTGTTGGGCGCCTTGGTGGACGGCGTCGTCAGCGCGCTGTTCGACCACGCGGTGAACGACACCGATCTGGGCGACGGCGAGGGATTGAGCATCGCCGCCACCGGTGGCTATGGCCGCGGCGTGCTGGCGCCGTTCAGCGATATCGACCTGCTGTTCCTGACCGCGGAGGATCCCTCGCCGGAGACGCTGCGGATCGTCGAATACATGCTGTATTTCCTGTGGGACCTGGGCCTGAAGGTCGGGCATGCCACGCGATCCATCGACGATTGCCTGGTCGAGGGCGCCAAGGACACCACCATCCGCACCGCCCTGCTGGACGCTCGGCACCTGACCGGTGACTCAGACCTGTTCACGGAATTCCACAGCCGGTTCCGCGCCGCCTGCAAGGAGGCCGGGGCCGCCGACTACATCGCCGCGAAACAGGCCGAACGCGCGGTCCGCCATCGCCGCTACGGGGACAGCCCCTTCGTGGTGGAGCCCAATATCAAGGAAGGCCGCGGCGGATTGCGCGACCTGCAAACCTTGTACTGGATCGCTCGCTATGTGTTCGACACGCAGACCATGGGCGAATTGGCCAGTCTCGGCGGTATCCTGACCGACCAGGAAGCCCGCCATGGAAGACGCGCGTGGGAGTTCCTGTGGACCGTCCGGTTCCACCTGCATTACGTGGCGGGGCGTGCCGAAGAGCGGTTGACGTTCGATCTGCAGCCGGTGGTCGGTGCCAGGATGGGCTACACAAGGCGCGGCCGCCAGGACGGGGTGGAGCGTTTCATGCGCCATTTCTTCCTGAACGCGCGCGAGATTTCCCGCCTGACCCGCATCCTGGAACCCGCCATCCTGCGGTCCGCACTGGGGCCACCGGCGATCGAAGCCGAGACCGACCAGGCACTGGTCGCCGCCGGCTTCGTGCTGGCGGAGGGCAAGCTGCTGCCGCTGGCCGGTCGGGGGTTCGATGTCGAGCCGATCCAGATGCTGCGCATCCTGCGCGTGGCGCGCGACCGGAACCTGGAACTGCATCCGCTGGCGTTGCGCGCCCTGATCCAGAACGAGCGGCGCGCGATCAGCCTGCGCGGCGATCCCAAGGCAGCCGATCAGTTCATGGACCTGCTCTGCGGCAAGGAACCGGAGCGTGCGCGGGTCGGTGGTATCCACCCCGCCGGCCACCACCCAGACGGCGCCAAGTGGCTGAGCATTATGAACGAGACCGGGTTTTTCGGCCGTTTCATGCCCGACTGGGCCCGCATCGTCGGGCAGATGCAGTTCGACACCTACCATATCTTCACCGTTGATGAGCACACGATCGAGGCCGTCCGCGTCCTGAACATGATGGAACGCGGGGAACTGGCGGAAATCGCTCCGGTCGCCTCCAATCTGGTGGAGCAGGTGCAGTCGCGCCGGTCGCTGTATCTGGCGATGCTGATGCACGATATCTGCAAGGGCCGCGGTGGCGACCACTCCGAACTGGGGGCCGAACTGGCACTGACGGTGGGGCCGGCGCTTGGGATGTCCACGGAGGAAACCGAGACCGTCTCGTGGCTGGTGCTGCACCATCTGCTGCTGAGCACCACGGCTTTCAAACGCGATATCGACGATCCCAAGACGATCCTGGATCTGGCCGACACCATCCAGTCCCCCGAGCGGTTGCGCCTGCTGCTGGTGCTGACGGTGGCGGATATGCGGGCCGTGTCCGCCAAGGTGTGGAACGGTTGGAAGGCGACCTTGCTGCGCGAACTTTATGCGCGCGTCGCCGAGGTGCTGGCCGGCGGGCTGGCCACGACAGAACGCGACGTGCGGGTGCAGCGGGCAAAACAGGCGGCTTCCGTGCTGCTGACCGACTGGTCGGAGGAAGACAAGGAGCGGTTCGTCAGCCAGGGATATCCCAGCTACTGGCTGTCCTTCGACCCGGAAACCCAGGCACGTCATGCGCGTCTGATGCGGGACGCCGAACAGCGCAATGCGCCGCTGACCGTCGATACGCAGCCTCTACCGGCCCGCGCGGTGACCGAGGTCACGGTTTATTGCGCCGACCATGCCGGGCTGTTCAGCAAGATTTCCGGCGCTCTGGCCGTCGCTGGTGCCTCGATCGTCGATGCGCGCATCCACACGATGACCAATGGCATGGCTCTCGATACGTTTTGGGTGCAGGACGCCGCCGGCGGCACGTTCGATGCGCCGCACCGGCTGGCGCGCTTGTCCGTGCTGATCGAGCAGGCATTGTCCAGCCGCATCCGCCTGAGCACTGAGATTCGAAAGTTGCAGAAAGGCCTGATGGGCCGCCGCATGCGGGCCATTCATGCACCGTCTCGCGTGGTGATCGACAATCATGCGTCGAACACGCACACGGTCGTGGAGGTGAACGGGCGCGACCGCCCCGGCCTGCTGCACGACGTGACCGCGGCAATCAGCGAACAGGGCGTGCAGATCGCGTCCGCGCATGTCACCACCTATGGGGTGCGCGCTGTCGACGTTTTCTACGTCAAGGACATTTTTGGTCTCAAGATCGAGAACGAACGCAAGCTGAACCTGTTGCGCGACGCGATTCTGAAGGCATTGGCAAACCCGGACGAGGTGGCGCCACCGGCTCCGGCCGACACGCCGGCCCGGAAGCGTCGGCGAAACGCCGCGTAATTTGTCGGCGGAACGCGGCGTAATTTGTCGGTGGAACGCCGCGTAACAGTCGCGCGGACGCTCCGGGCGGGAAGCAGTTGCGCAGGAACGCAAGGTCCCGCACGATGCCCCATCCCGGCACGTGCCCGGACCGTAATCGAACGGAGAAACCCATGTCAGCCGCGCTGCAACTGAAGCCCGAAATGTCCGAAGCCGAGTGGAACACCCGCTGCGAACTCGCAGCCCTGTACCACGTGATCGACCATCTGGGCTGGACCGACCTGATCAACACCCACATGTCGGCCCGCATCCCCGGGGAACCGAACCACTTCCTGATCAACAATTATGGGGAAATGTTCGACGAGATCACCGCGTCGTCACTGGTCAAAATGGATATGGACGGCAACATCCTGAGCCCCGGCGGCAAGTTCAACAACGCCGGCTTCATCATCCATTCCGGCGTCTACAAGGCTCGGCCGGACGCCAACTGCGTACTCCACACCCATACCCGGGCCGGCGCCGGGGTATCGCTGCTGAAGAACGGCTTGCGCCCGATCAGCCAGGACCATCTGCATGTGCTGGATGACGTCGTCTATCACGACTACGGCGTGCCGGCGACGCAGGAAGAATGCGACGCGCTAGGTGTGAGTTGCGTCAGTGGGAGCTGCGTTGTCCTGATGAACCACGGGCTCCTGACCCTCGGCGAAACGATCCACGGCGCGATGATGCGGCTCTATATGCTGGAACGCGCCTGCGAACTGGAACTGATCGCCCGCACCCTGGATGAGCCGCCGGTGATCGTCGACGAATACGTCCAGCAGAAAGCCGCCGAACGGATGAAGAAGATGCGCCCGACGCATGGTTATGGACTGGGTGAGTGGAAAGGCCTGGTTCGCACCGCCGAACGCAAAGGCTTCGACTGGCGCCGCTGATGTCATGGGGAGCGGGCGCCTGCGCCCGCTCCCGGATATCTGGGCCGGAGGGGGAGACGATGACCTTGGAATTGCGCCCGGTACGCCCGGATTTCGTCACCGAGGTGGACGGGGTCGATCTGAGCCGCCCCATCGATAACACGACCAAATCCGCGATCTGGGATGCCATCGACCGCTATTCCGTGCTGGTATTTCACGACCAGCGCCTGAACGATGCGCAACTGCGCGATTTCGCGGCCGGCTTCGGTCCGCTGGAGATCGGCCGGTCCGCGGCGCGTCCCGGGCGACGGCGGCTGGAAATTCCGCAGATCGGCGATATCTCCAACCTGAACGAGGACCATCAGGTCCGCGATCTACACGACCGTCGCCGGCTGGACAGTCTGGGCAACCGGTTGTGGCACACCGATGCGTCGTACATGCCGGTCCCCGTCGTGCTGGGACTGCTGCATGCGGTAACGATCCCGCCACCCAGCCCGTTCGGCAACGGCGAGACCGAATTCGCCGACATGCGCGCCGCCTATGACGCCCTGCCGGACCCGACGAAAGCCGCGCTGGACGATCTGGTGATCGAGCATGACGTCTTCTGGTCGCGCGGTCAGATCGGCTTCACCGAATTCCCGCCCGGGGAACGCGAGCAATATCCGCCTTCGCCTCAACGACTGGTGCGGCTGCATCCGGGATCGAAACGCAAGGCACTGTATCTGTCGGCGCACGCGTCGCATGTCGTCGGCTGGCCGGTCGCCGATGGGCGCCTGCTGCTGGTGGATTTGAACACCCACGCCACCCAGCCGCAATTCGTCTACAGCCATACATGGCGGGTTGGCGACCTGGTGATCTGGGACAATCGCTGCACCATGCATCGCGGCCGCCCGCACGCCGAAGACCAGGCCCGCGATCTGCGGCGAGCCACGACCCTGGACACCGGCTCCACCCTGGAACAGGCGGCCTGAGCGGCTGGATGCCCCTGTCCCTGGTGATTTTCGACTGCGATGGCGTCCTGATCGACAGTGAAGCGATCTGCAACCGCATCGTCGCGGACATGCTGACCGAGGCGGGCTGGCCGATGACGTCCGAGGAATCGCATGAGCGGTTCATCGGACTGTCCTTCTATGACATGCAGCCACTGATACAGGCGCATCTCGGGCGGGGGCTTGGTCCCGACTGGGTCGACACCGTTGTTGCGCGCGTCACCGCCGCGATGGCCGATGAGGTGGAATTGGTCCCCGGTGCCCGTATGGCGCTGGACTCCGTCACGGCGATGGGGCTGCCGTGGCGAGTCGCCTCCAATTCATCCCACGTGGAGATGGACGCCAAGTTCCGCCGCACCGGATTGTTGGACCTGGTCGCCGGACGGGTGCATAGCGCCGTTGACGTGATCGCCCTCGGCGGTGCCGGCAAGCCCGCCCCTGATGTCTATCTGGCGGCAGCCGCGGCGGAGGGCGTGCCGCCACATCACTGCCTCGCGATCGAGGATTCGGTCGCCGGCGTGCGCGCCGCGATTGCCGCCGGGATGACGTGCTATGGGTATTGCCCGGACGACGATGGCGCGCATCTCCGTTCGGCGGGGGCCCAACCGTTCCGGTCCATGCATGCGATGCCGGACCTGCTGCGCGTCGCCATGGAGGACATGCGGTGACGATCGACATGCTGAGCGTTTTCTATCCCTGGACCAAGGCGCTGCATGTCATTTCAATGGTGGCATGGATGGCGGGGATGTTCTATCTGCCGCGCCTCTATGTCTATCACTGCGACATGCAAGCCGGATCGCGCGAGAGCGAGCGGTTCAAGGTGATGGAATACCGGTTGCTGAAGCAAATCATCAATCCCGCGATGATCGCGACCTGGGTGTTCGGGATTCTGCTGGTTCTAACCCCCGGCGCGATCGATTGGACGTCCGGCTGGTGGCACATGAAGCTGATCGCGGTGCTGCTGATGTCGGGCTTCCACGGCGCCATGTCGAAATGGCGCCGGGAGTTCATGGAAGACCGCAACAAACGATCGCATCGTTACTATCGTATCGCCAATGAGGTGCCGACCCTGCTGCTGATGGTGATCGTCATCATGGTGATCGTGCGGCCGTTCTGAGGCGGGGCAACCGGGTGAAGGAAAGAAAGCCTCGGGGCTCCGCCCCGGACCCCGCGAGGGCTTTGCCCTTCGAACCCACCAAGGCTGGGCCTTGGATGCCGTCTGTTGGGTCTGGGAGGAAAGGGGGCCAACACGGACGTTGAAACGCCACGGTCGGCCCCCTTTCCTCACAGACCCCATAAATCGCGGTCCAGGGGCCGTAGCCCCCTGGTGGGTTCGAAGGGCAAAGCCCTCGCGGGGTTTGGGGCGGAGCCCCAAGGCTTTCTTTCCTCCCCCCGATCGCCCGTACTAGGCCGGCACCGCGCCTCCCATCGTCGTGCGATGCATCAGGCGGCGTTGCGGCATGTCGTAGTCCTGCACGGCCCGGTGTTGCACCGTGCAATTGTCCCACATCAGCAGATCCCCCTTCCGCCACTGATGGCGATAGATATGCGCGGGCTTGACGATATGGTCGGCCAGCGCGGCAATCAGCGCTTCGGCTTCGTCAGCATCCAGCCCTTCGATCCCAGTGCAGTCGTCGCGCATGACATAGAGGCATTGGCGACCGGTGTGCGGATGCGTGCGCACGATCGGATGACGAACCGGCGGATTGCGATCGATCTCGGACTGGGACGGCGGGAAGGCCCGCTTGCGGCCGGTGAAGTCGAACACGGCATGGCGCCCCTCGATCCGCTGACGCAGCGCCTGTGGCAGCGCGTCCCAGGCCGTGGCGGCGCTGGCGAACTCGGTATCGCCCAGGGTCAGGCCGAACAGGTCGGGGATTTCCATCGCATAGAGCATGGTCCCGCGTGGCGGACGCGCCGTGTAGCACATGTCGGAGTGCCAGTTCTCGCCCGCGCGCCTTATGCCGATCGGGCGGCCGTCTTCCGTGATGTTGGACACCACGACGATTTCCGGGCTGCCCGGCACGCTCCAGCGTTCGCCGAAAATGTTGAACTCGATATCGCCGAAGCGGCGGGTGAAGGCGACCTGCTGCGGTGGGGTGACGTGCTGGTCGCGAAAGAAGATGACGCCGTGGTCGTTGTAGGCCCGTTCGATGACGGCAAAGGTCGTGTCATCGAGCGGCTGCGACAAGTCGACGCCGCGGATTTCGGCACCGACACAGGCGTCGGTTGGAATGACCTCGACGGGCATGGACGATCCTCCTGTTGGTCGCGCTTCTGGGGCGCGACCGGGGGAGCGTATCCCATTCGGAAGGCTGTGCAAGCAGGGCGGAATGGCGCCAGCGTTAGTTCAGATACGCGCCCCCATTCACATGAATGGACTGGCCGGTGATATACCGCGCCTCATCCGAGCACAAAAACCGCACCATCGCCGCGATCTCCTCAGGCTTCCCACGCCGCCCCAACGGCGAATCCGGCAACGCCGCTCGGCCCGAGTTGCCCCCGGCCGCAAATCCACGGATTGTCTCGATCGAGCCCGGAACCACAGTGTTGACGGTGATATTGTCGCCGGCCAACTCCTTCGACAGAGCCCGCGTCAGACCGACCATCCCGGCCTTCGCGGTGATCGCGTGCACACGCCCGATGGCACCGACATGGGACGATATGCCGCCCAGATTGATGATCGTGCCGCCGCCCGCCGCGATGAGATGCGGGGCCGCCGCATGCGCGCAGTAGAACGCGCCATCGATGGTCGTGCTCATGATCTCCCGCCATTCCTCCGGCGTCATATCGGCAAACTTAGTCTGGCGGCGGATGGAGGCGTTGTTGACCAGCACATCCAGGCGACCGAACCGGGCGACGGTCGCCTCGACCAACCCCTTGGCCTGGGTGTGATCGGAAATATCGGCCATATGGGTATCGGCATCGGCGCCGGCTTCCCGCACCAGACGCGCGGTCTCGCGCGCGTCGGTTTCGGATTGGCGGGCGGTGGTCATGATGCGGAACCCGTCGCTGGCGAGTGCCAACGCGATGGCACGTCCGATATTCAGCGCGCTGCCGGTAACCAACGCGACCTTGGCTGCATCCGCCATGACTTCATCCTCCTGTGAGTATCTCGCCTGGCATCAGGCCGCGCCCCATCCCGACAAGGGACGGTCGGGACCGGGCTGGCGCCAGACGAACTGAGCATCCACGATTGGACAGGCGATGCGGTCTGGTGTGCAATAGGGGCATCGTCACCCCACAGGAGGAAACCATGGCCCAGACACCCTCGTCGGCCTCTCGCGATGCCGTCCGCAACACCGTCCCCAAAATGATCGAGCTGACCGAAAAGGTCCTGTTCGGCGATGTGTGGGAACGGCCGAACCTGTCCAAGCGCGACCGCAGCCTGATCGTCTGCGCCGTGCTGACCGCGACCTATCGGCCGGAGCAGCTCAAGGGCCATCTCCAGCGGGCGCTGGATAACGGCCTGACCAAGGACGAGATTTCCGAGATGATCACGCATGTCGCGTTCTACGCCGGCTGGCCGGCGTCCATGTCGGCGGCGAATATCGCGCGTGAGGTTTTCGAAGCGAACCCCTGATCGATCGGGATCGTCGCCCGACGCCTGACGCGGCCTGGAGCGCCTTCACCCTGACCGGAAACGGTGCGGCGCTCCGACTCTTTGCCTGAGAGCGTGATTCACACCCTGTTGGCGTTCCGCCCAGGGTGATCACGCTCTCACCGTCACGACCATGTCCGGAGACGCTCCGGACCCGGTCGTGACGTTCGTTGAACGGAGTAGACCATATCATGAAAGCGGGATTCATCGGCCTGGGCACCATGGGTGCGCACATGGCCGCCAATCTGCAAAAGGGCATCCAGAAAGACGGCCATACGGTTGTCGTGCATGACATGCGCAAGGAAGCCGCGGCGCCCCATATCAAGAACGGCGCGGTCTGGGCCGACAGCCCGGCGGCACTGGCGGCCGAGTGCGACGTGATCTTCTCCTCCCTGCCCGGACCGGTGGAGTTCGAAGCCGTCTCCTATGGCGACACCGGCCTGCTGTCCAAGATCAAGGCTGGCGCGGCGTATTTCGACCTGACCACGAACTCGCCCACCACGGTGCGCAAGGCGCATGTCGATTACGAGAAGAAGGGCGCCTTCCTGTTCGACGCGCCGGTTAGCGGCGGACCGCGCGGCGCGGCCACCGGCAAGCTGGCGATCTGGTGCGGCGGCGATACCGACGTGTTCGACAAATGGAAGCCGGTGCTCGATGCGATCGGCGACCAGGCGAAGTATATCGGCCCGATCGGCGCGGGCTCGGTCGCGAAGCTGGTGCATAACTGCTACGGCTATATCGCCACCGCCGCGGCGGCCGAAGTGTTCAGCATGGGCGTCAAAGCCGGCATCGAGCCGCTGGCCATCTGGGAAGCCGTGCGCCAGGGCGCCATCGGACGGCGTGGCGCGTTCGACAGCCTGACCGATCAGTTCCTGTCGAACAAATACGAACCACCGGCTTTCGCGCTTCGTCTGGCGCACAAGGACGTCTCGCTGGCCACCGCCCTGGGGCGGGAGTTGAACGTGCCGATGCGCCTGGCCAACCTGGCGCTGGCGGACCTGTCGGAGGGGCTGAACCGTGGCTGGGGCAACCGGGATTCGCGCTCCATCATGGTGTTGCAGACGGAACGCGCGGGGATCGAGATCAAGGTCGATCCGCAGCGCCTGACGGAAGCGTTGGAGAACAAGGCGAAGAACGGTTAGAGCATGATCACGCTGAGCGGAACGTAACAGCGTGTGAATCATGCGATAAGTCAAAGAGCTAGAGCGGTTTTCCGTTCCCAGTCAGGGTGAAACCGCTCTAGCGGCGACGGACCCGGGTCTCGGCCCGGGTCCGGCCACGCCAAACCGCTGTTTCACGATCCAAGGAGGGAGGAAAACCATGCAGGCACTGACCCAGGAACAGGTAGACGCATACCGGCGCGATGGTTTTTTCTATCCCGTCCCGGCCCTCTCTCCGGACGAAATCGCCACCTGCCTCGCCGGGTTGGGGCGGCTGGAGGCGTCTCTCGGCTGCGCGGTGGCCGATGCCGACGTCAAATGGCGCTCGCACGGGCATACCCATTCGCCGTGGTTCAACGCGCTGATCCGCCACCCCCGCATCCTGGATGCGGTCGAGGACGTGATCGGGCCGAACATCCTGGTCTGGACCAGCACGTTCTTCATCAAGGAGCCGCATTCGCCGACCTTCGCGGCCTGGCACCAGGACGGCACCTATTTCGGACTGGAGCCGAAAGAGCAGGTGTGCGCCTGGGTCGCCCTGACCGATGCCTCGCGGGAGGCCGGCTGCATGGAACATGTCTCCAGCAAGGGCAATCTGCGCCAGTTGCACCATGCGCCGTTGGGCCTGGCGCACAGCATCAACCGCGCGGGCCAGACGATCATGGAGCCGTTCGACGATTCCGCCCCGGTGGCGATGGCGCTGCCGGCGGGATCGTTCTCCCTGCACCATGAATTCTCGCTGCATCGGTCCGCACCGAACAATGCTGCCCACCGCCGGGTCGGGATCGGCCTGAACTATATCCCAACCCATGTGCGCGTGGATGGGCCGGTCCGCTGCAACGCGATGCTGGTGCGGGGCGAGGACAAATACGGCCATTTCGACCTGATCGAGCCGCCCAAGGCCGAATGCGACGCGGCCGCCCTGGCGGTGCATCAGGAGGCCAATAACCGGTATCGGGCCAACTACAAGATCCAGGTGGAGCGACACGAGTCGGCTTACGCGAAAGCGTAGGTCCGTCGCCCTTCCGCGACGGCTCGCGGAAGGGCCGCTCCCTGCCCGCGTGCCAGTCGAACCGCGCGAACCATTGACCGATGGCTTCTACTCACCGTCATTGCCGGACTTGATCCGGCAACCCGCCCCCGCCGTCGAAGCGTAGATTGCCGGGTCAAGCCCGGCAATGACGTTGAGGGGGGCAGCGCATCGGTGCGTGCTTAGATCGGTCGCTCTCAGTCCAACCCTTCGTAGAAATCGTTCCCCTTGTCATCCATCACGATGAACGCGGGGAAATTCTCGACCTCGATCCGCCAGACCGCTTCCATTCCGAGTTCCGGGTATTCCAGAACCTCGACCTTGCGGATGCAGTCCTGCGCCAGGCGAGCCGCCGGTCCACCGACGCTGCCGAGGTAGAAGCCGCCATGCGCCTGGCAGGCGTCCTTCACGGCCTTGGAGCGGTTGCCCTTCGCCAGCATGATCAACGACCCGCCGGCGGCCTGGAATTCCGCCACGTAGCTGTCCATGCGTCCCGCGGTGGTGGGGCCGAAGCTGCCGGTGGCCATGCCGGCCGGGGTCTTGGCCGGGCCAGCATAATAGACCGGGTGGTTCTTCAGGTAGTCCGGCAGGCCGGCACCACTGTCCAACCGCTCCTTCAGTTTCGCATGAGCGATGTCACGCGCCACCACCATGGTGCCGGTCAATGACAGGCGGGTTTTCACCGGATAGGCGGACAACTGGCGGCGGATTTCATCCATGGGACGGTTCAGGTCCACGTCGACCGTGTCGTCGCCCAGATGCATATCCGTGGTATCCGGCAGATATTTCGCCGGATCGGTTTCCAACTGCTCCAGGAACACGCCCTCCGGCGTGATCTTTGCCAGGATCTGCCGGTCAGCGCTGCAGGAAACGCCGATGCCGACGGGCAGCGACGCGCCATGGCGCGCCAAGCGGATCACGCGGACATCGTGGCAGAAATACTTGCCGCCGAACTGCGCGCCGATGCCGTTCTGACGGGAGATTTCCAAGACCTGCTTTTCCATCTCCAGGTCGCGGAAGGCGTGGCCGGCCTTGCTGCCCTCGGTCGGCAAAGTGTCCAGCCAGCGGGTCGATGCCAGCTTCACCGTCTTCAACGTCATTTCGGCCGAGGTACCGCCGATCACGATCGCCAGATGGTAGGGCGGGCAAGCCGAGGTCCCCAGGGTCTTCATCTTGGTCCCGATGAACGCGGCCAACCGCTCGGGGGTCAGAATGGCGCGGGTTTCCTGGAACAGGAACGTCTTGTTCGCCGATCCGCCGCCCTTCGCCACGAACATCAGGTGGAATTCGTCGGCGTGGTGGTTGCCGGGGGCGGCCAGGATGTCGAACTGGACCGGCAGGTTGTTGCCGGTGTTGACCTCGTTGAACATCGACAGCGGCGCCATCTGCGAGTAGCGCAGATTGGTCTCGGTATAGGTGCGGTGCACGCCCCAGGACAGCGCCTCTTCCTCATCGCCATCGACCCAGACCCGCTGGCCCTTCTTGCCGAATACGATGGCGGTGCCGGTGTCCTGGCACATCGGCAGCACGCCACCGGCCGCGATATTGGCGTTCTTCAGCAGGTCCAGCGCCACGAAGCGGTCGTTGCCGCTGGCTTCCGGATCGTCCAGAATCGCGCGCAACTGCGCCAGATGCCCGGGGCGCAGCAAATGCGACACATCATGGAAGGCGCGGACCGCCAGTTCGCTCAGCGCGTCCGGAGCGATCCGCAACACCGTTTGCCCGTCGCAGGTGACGGTGCGCACGCCCTGGATATCCAACTTCTTCCACGGCGTGTTGTCCGGCCCCAGCGGAAACATCGGCGAATACAGGAACCCCTTGGGGCGCTGCACGGGGGGGACGACCGGAGCATTCATCGGCATGTTCCTTCAGGTCGGCTCGCAAAGTCGGCTGCCGACGGTTTCAGGTACCATTTGGTTCAGATGCGGGCGGTTCAGGTGCGGGGCGGCGTGCGGCGGCGGAACGCGTCCAGGCTTACGACCTGAGACTGTTCGGAGGGCTTTTCCTCCTCGGTCGGCGCGGGCGGTTCCACCGTTGTGGGGACCAGGGCGGTGACCGCCGCCGCCGGCATCACCGGGTTGAACCGCAGCCCGAAGCGCACATGCGGGTCGGCAAAGCCGATCAGCGCGTCCAGCGGCACGATCAGGGTGGACGGCACGCCCCCGAACGACAACCCGACACTGATCGCATCCGGCTCATGCACCATTTTCAGGTCCCAGAACTGATGCTGGAGCACGATGGTCATCTCGCTGGGATACTGTTCCCGCAGGCGCGTCGGGATCACCACACCGGGATGGTCCGTCCGGAATGTCAGATAGAAATGATGCCCACCTGGCATGCCTTGCAGCGAGGCGTGTTCGATCGCCCGCGCCACAACCTGGCGTAGCGCCGCATCGGTCCAGGTTTCGTAGGGCAACAAGCTGTCCGGCCGCTGCTCCCGGTCGTCTTCCATCCAACATCCCCGTCGATAATCGCTTACCCATAGCGCGGGCCGAGCCTGCCGCAAAGTCATGGGTTTGTAATTCCAGGGATTTGCGGGGGGGAGCGCTGGGTCGCGGACTTTGACAGACCGCGCGTCAGGCCGAATGGTGGGCGGAATATGAACGAGTCGTCGAAACCATCTCCCCCGCAATCGTCGTGGCAGCGCAGCCTTTGGGTCATGGTGGCGGTGCAGTTCGTGATGAGCATCTCGTTCAGCATCGTTGCCCCGATCATGCCGCTGTTTCTGCCCGATCTCGGCGTCGAGTCGGCATCGGCGGTGAATATGTGGTCCGGAGTGCTGGCATCCGCGACCTCCTTCGTCGCGATGTTCACGGCGCCGGTCTGGGGCGGCATGGCCGATCGTTACGGGCGCAAGCTGATGGTGCTGCGTTCCACGATCGGGATTGCGATCTTCACGTTTCTGATGGGCATCGCGCAGGGCCCCTGGCAGATGCTGGGCCTGCGCGCCGGGATGGGGGCGGTGGCGGGGTTCAGTTCCGCCTCCACCGTCATGGTCGCGTCCCAGGTGCCGGAACATCGCCTGGGCTATGCCATGGGGTGGATGAGCACCGGGCAATTGGTTGGCTCCCTGATCGGTCCGGTGATCGGTGGTGGGTTGGCGGACCTGACCGGCAGTTATCGGTTTCCGTTCTTTTTCGCCGGAGTGATGTCGTTTGGGGCCTTCCTCGTCACACTGGTGATGGTGCGCGAGCGATTTACGCCGCCTGAGAAGTCCAAGAGCGCGACCTCGGTGCGGGCTGCAATCCGGGTCATCCGCGCCACCAAGGGCATGCCGGCGCTGATCCTGGTCATCCTGATGTGTCAGTTCGCCACCCAGGCGGTGCTTCCTGTCGTCACCTTGCATGTGCAGGACATGCTGGGACCGCGGCCGGATCTGGCGACCCTGGGTGGGTTGGCGTTTTCCGTCACCGGCCTGGCGGGCGTGCTCGCGGTGCCGTTTCTGGGCAAGCGAAGCGATGCCATCGGCTATCGCAGCACCTTGCTGCTGTGCCTGGCGGGCGCGGCGCTGTTCACCTTGCCGCAAGCCTTGCCGTTGGGTTACGCGGCCTTCGTGGTCGAGCGCTTCGGATTGGGGCTGTTCGTGGGCGGGGTGTTACCGGCGGCGAACGCGCTGGTCGGGCGGCTGACCGATCCGACGCAACGCGGTCTGACCTATGGGGTGATCGCCTCGGCGTATTTCCTGGGCAACACGTTGGGGCCGCTGACCGGCGGCGCGGTGGCGGCGACCGTGGGGATCAACTGGGTGTTCGCGGTGACGGCGGCGATCCTGCTGATGAACCTGACCTGGGTCTGGGCCACCGTGCCAGAACCCAAGCGAACGGCCGAGGCGGCGACGTAATGCCAACTGGCCCAAAGATTGACCGATAGCGTCTCCTCACCGTCATTGCGGGGCTCGCCGGGCAACCCGCGCTCCAACGGCAGGGAGCGGGTTGCCGGATCAGGTCCGGCAATGACGGTGAGGGTAGGCTAAAGGTCGGTAGTTGGGGTGCTGGTATAAGACCTGTCGTTCGTCAGGCATCCGAATAAGAGCCCACCAGCCCGTTATCCGGCATCGATCAATGCCCGGCGTGACTGCCGGAGAAATCCGGAGATGCCAAGCCGGATTTTTCAAGTTGTGCGACCAGGGCCGCTTTCAATCGCTCCAACCCGGCCTCGGTAGAGGCCTCGGCGCGGGCGACCAACACAGCCTGGGTGTTGGAAGCTCGTAGCAGCCACCAGCCGTCAGCTGTCAGCACCCGCACGCCGTCGGTCTCCGACACCGTCGCGCCTTCGATGCGCAAGCGGGCGGCGACTTCCTCGATCACCGTGAATTTGCGGGTGTCGTCGCAGTCGAACCGCACTTCCGGGGTGTTGATCACCTGAGGCAGCGCCTTGCGCACGTCGGACAGCTTGCCCTGCATCCGTGCGACGATGCCCAGGGTGCGCACCCCGGCGTAGAGCGCGTCGTCGAACCCGTACCAGCGATCGGCGAAGAAGATATGCCCCGACATCTCCCCGGCCAGCGGAGACCCGGTCTCGGCCATTTTCGCCTTGATCAACGAATGGCCGGTTTTCCACATCAGCGGATTGCCGCCGGCACGCCCGATTTCATCGAACAGCACCTGGCTCGCTTTGACATCGGCGATGATCGTGGCGCCGGGGTGGGTTTTCAGCACGTCGCGGGCCAGAATGACCATCAACTGGTCGCCGAACATGATGGTCCCGGTATCGTCCACCAGGCCGATCCGATCGGCGTCTCCATCGAAGGCAATGCCGATATCGGCGCCGCGGGCCGCGACCTCCGCGATCAACTGCACCAGATTAGCCGGCACGGTCGGGTCGGGATGATGCGCCGGGAAGGTACCATCGATGGTGCCGTTGAGCACGGTATGCTCGCCGGGCAGACCCGCCACCAGCTTCGTCAGCACGTCGCCGGCCGATCCGTTGCCGTTGTCCCACACCACTTTCAGCTTCCGGTCGCCGCCGTCCCAGTCGGTCAGCAGGCGCGCGACATAATCGTCGGCGATATCCAGCGTCTTCTCGGAAGCGGTGGTCTGCGCGACCACGTCCCCAGCGGCGGCCTGAGCGCCCAACGCCTTGATCTGCTCCCCGAAGAACGGCTTGCGGCCAAGCATCATCTTGAAGCCGTTATAGTTCGGGGGATTGTGGGAGCCGGTGACCATGATCGCACCGTCGGCGGACAGCTTGGTGGCGGCGTAATAGAGCATCGGCGTCGGGCCGCGGCCGATACGGGTGACGGTCATGCCGCTCTCGGTCAGGCCCTTGACCAGGGCCTGTTCCATGCCGGGGCTGGACAACCTGCCATCGTAGCCCACCGCGACCGATGTCCCACCCGACCGCGCGACGATGGTGCCGAAGCAGCGCCCGATCGCGTGGGCATCCGCCTCGAACAGGGTTTCGCCGACAATGCCGCGGATGTCGTATTCGCGCAGCACGGTGGGATGGAAGCGATGGGAGAATGGCATCGGCTCGGTCGCTCTTTCAGCTATAGGTCTTCAGGAAGGCGCGGACCGCATCCGCCAGCTCGGGCCGCTTGAGCGCGAAGGCAATCTGCGCTTCCAGATAGCCGATCTTGTCGCCACAATCGAAGCGCCGTCCCTCATAGCGCAATCCATGGAACGGCTGGTGGCCGATCAACTTGGCCATCCCGTCGGTCAACTGCACCTCATTGCCGGCGCCGCGTTCCATCTTCGCCAGGTGGCCGATGACTTCGGGCATCAGCACGTAGCGGCCGATGATCGACAGATTGGACGGAGCGTCCTTGGGCGCGGGCTTCTCGACCAGCCCCTTTACCTCGACCAGCCTGCCGTCATCCTTGCCCGTGGCCAGAATCCCGTACCGGTTGGTGTGTTCGCGCGGCACTTCGGTGACCGCGACAACGTTGCCCCCGGTTTCCATGTAAGCGTCCGCAAGCTGGCGCAGACAGGGGGTGTCCGACAGCACCAGATCGTCCGGCAACAGGATGGCGAAAGGATCGTCGCCGATAAAAGCGCGCGCGCACCAGATGGCATGACCAAGCCCGAGCGGCACCTGCTGACGCACGGTGACGATGGAGCCAGGCTCGGTCTGGGTGCCCTTCAGAGCAGCCAGGGCGTCGGTCTTGTCGCGTTCGCGGAGCGTGGCTTCCAGCTCATAGGCAACGTCGAAATGTTCGACCAGCGCGGTCTTGCCACGGCCGGTGACCATGCAGAACTGCTCGATCCCGGCGGCGCGCGCTTCTTCGATGGCGTATTGGATCAATGGCTTATCGACGACCGGCAACATCTCCTTGGCGGTTGCCTTGGTCGCGGGCAGGAATCGCGTGCCCAATCCGGCAACGGGAAGTACGGCCTTGCGCAGCGGCTTTCTCACGGTTGTCTGGCTCCACTGTTCGACATGCGCAATCACCACGGGGGCCGGGCCAAATTGTGGCAAACGGGCAGGGTTTTGCGAAACTGATGTCGCGGTGGTGCGTTATCAAGCGCGCCGGCTGCCCAAAAGCACGTCCCGCGCCTGATTGATCCGCGCCGCCAGCCAATCCGATCCGCCCGTGTCCGGATGGGCCCCCCGCATCAGCCGCCGATGCGCATCGCGAATCTCGGCCTCCGACGCGCCGGGGCGCACGCCCAGGACCTCATAGGCTTCTTCCCGCGTCATGGAGCCTTGGGATCGGTTCGGCCGCTGGCCGCCCAGATTGATCCCGCCGCCCTTGGCCGCCTGCCATTTCTGCCACAGCAAGGGGCCGAACAGCAGCAGCCCGGTCATGGCCATGCCCCCGCGCCCGGTCAGGATCATCAGCAGCGCCAGGCTGATGCCTCCCAGCGCCGCAATCCAGCCGAACAGCGTCTTGATGTCACTGACCGGGGCCCGCTCAAAGGCGCGCAGGCCCCACAGAAAGGCCAACAGAACCAACCCGCCCAGAAGGAACCAGATGATCAAGGGGCTCGGTTCCCTTTCATGGCAATCCCTGTGCCGTTGAATACCGGGGCGCTCGCATCGGATCGCGTGAAGTCCGGCCATGCGGTCATGGTGCCGACGACATGCGGTCCTTTCGTATCCAGGGGGGGAATGCCGCCTGTTATCCGGACCGTCGAGCCATTGCCCGGTCGCGTTCCCTCATCGTCATTGTCAGACTTGATCCGGCAGCCCACCCCTCGGCGTTGAAGCGCGGGTTCCCAGGTCAAGCCCGACAATGCCGCGCGGACCGGTGCATCGGTCAATGGGTAGGTCCGTTGATATTATGCCTCAATCCTGGTCCCTATCGGGTGTCGCGCTCGGCCCAGCTTACTCCGAACGGAGCCTCTCACCAGCACTCATTGCAGGGGCCGGCGACAGCCGATGCCGCAAGCGGTCGCAACGAACCATCGCGGCGAGGCGAAGCCATCCTCCAAGACGAAGGCTCAGCGATCAGCCCCGGTGGTTCGATATCACGGTAAGCGCGACTGGCGACAGGTCCGTCCTCAAGGGATCATCCTCGGACTCCGCCCGCGCCATCGTCGCATCCGGCGTCCGAGGCAATCCGTTCCGCCGGCCCCGGACGGCATCCCCTTGCCGAGACATTTCCGTGACAATTGTTTGCAACAGCAGATTCTTGCCGACCGGTTTGGAGATGAACGCATTCATGCCCGCCTCCAGACACGCTTTCACATCCTCCTGAAACGCATTGCCGGTCAGTGCGATGATCGGCACCAGCGCCTGGCGCCCGCCCTTGGCACGGATCGCCCGAGTGGCCGTCAATCCGTCCATCTCAGGCATTTGCACGTCCATGCAAACCACGTCGTAGTCCAGCCGATCGATCGCATTCACCGCCTCCATCCCGTCATTCGCGGTGTCCACCTGAATATCGAGTCCCTTCAGCATCTGACGGATCACGAACTGGTTGGTCTGGTTGTCCTCGGCCACAAGAATACGCAGCCGCCGCCCCAGATGCGCAATATGGGTTTCCATGGACGCGGTCGCGGAGACGTCCGGAGGGACAGCGGTTTCCGCGACAGCCGCCACCGGCAAATCCACCCGGAACGTAAACGTGGAGCCGTGGCCAAACCGGGATTCGACGGCGATCGTCCCGCCCATCTGTTCCGCCAAACGACGACAGATCGCGAGGCCCAACCCGGACCCGCCAAAGCGACGGTTGATCGACCCGTCGGCCTGCACGAATTCGCCGAACAGGCTGTCCATCGTGTCGGCGGCGATCCCGATCCCCGTATCGGTCACCCGCCATTCCATGACAGCGCGCCCCGCCCCAAAGGCCGAGCCAATCGCGTCGACCGTCACCGATCCCCGATCCGTGAACTTGACCGCGTTCGACACCAGGTTGAGCAGGATCTGGCGGATACGCCCAGGATCGCCCCGCAAGGCGACCGGCAGCGCCCCCGTGGTTCGGATCTCGAACGACAAGCCCTTCGCGGCGGCCCGCGGGCCCATCACCGCCTGCAACGTCTCGCTCACAACGGCGGGCGAAAAGGCCAGATCCTCCAATTCCAACCGCCCGGCTTCCAATTTCGAGTAGTCCAGGATGTCGTTCAGGATACGAAGGAGACTCTCCCCGGAGTCGTGAATCGTGGTCAGCACACGCCGCTGTTCCTCGTTCAATGGGCCGTCCAGGAGGGAGGCGGTCAGCCCCAGGACCGCATTCATCGGCGTCCGAATCTCATGGCTCATCGTCGCCAAAAACAACGACTTCGCTCGGCTTGTCTCCTGGGCGGCCCGCGCCCTCTCCCGCAGCACACGAGATTCCGCCAGCGCGCGGGTGCGGTCCCCCTCCGCCTCCTCGGCGCGCCATCGGTCGGTGATGTCCTCGAATGTGGCCACCCACGAACCAGCACGCATCCGAGTGCGAGAGATGACGATCCGCCGACCATCGGCCAGCGCCACGACCGCGGATAATGCCGCGTCGCGGACCTCGGTCGCGTCCAACAGCAAGACGCGCGCGCAGGTGTATCGGTCCATGCCCACGTCCTTGGCCAGACGCTCAACCAACTCCGTCACGGACAGACCCATCAGGGACGCGGTGTCGGGAGCACCGAACATCGCGGCGAACGGCCCGTTGACAACGGCGACACGGTGATTCTCGTCAAACATGCAAAGCGCCTGGGTCATATGCTCCAGGGCTGCCTCGAACCAAGCGCGCTGGCGAGCGAGCTCCCCGATTGTGCGGTCGAGCACTCGAAAGGGAAGCCAGCGGACGGTCGCGAACGCGGCGCAGGCCAAGGCCCAACTCAAGACGAGGACAAGGCCCGCCTGCAGGGCCAGCGGTCGCAAACTGGTGGCAACGGTCAGGCTGCCGACTTCGACGTTGTCGACGATGATGGGCGCTTGCACCCGCAGTGCTGGGAACGCCGGAAGCGCCCCATCGTCAAGCACCTCAAGATTGTTCCGGTCCGTGATGACTTGCCTGACCGTGTCCTCCGGCGGCAGGGTAACCACATCCAGTATCCGATCGCCCTGGTACTGCCAGAGTATTGGATGCATGTAGATGTATCGTGCGACCTTGCCGGCGTTCGATCGTGCCTTGAAGCGGAGTACCTTGTATTCGGTCTGGACGTGCTGGACCACGAATCCGGCCGGTACTACGGTCCCGATCGCCAGGGCGACAAAGAGCGCGGTGCCGCTGACCAATCGCCGAAGTGGTGCGTAGGACTGCATCCGATCAGGGCAGACTGCCCGTTTCGAGCAACGCCGCCTGGCCTTCCGGTGACTTCAGAAAGGCAATGAACCGGGCTGCCCGATCGTTAACACCAGGGCCGACGAGGTAATGAAAAGTTTTCGAGAACGGGTAGCGTCCATCCCGGAGCGTATTCAAGTCTGGCACGACGCCGTCAATGGGGATGACTTGCAGTGCCCGCCTCTCAGTGACCACCTGCGCCAGGGTCGACGTCCCCACGGAGCCCCGCAATCTTTCGGCCATATCGAGATTTTCCTGGTCCGATGTTGCGACCGGCACGTCAGGCCGTCGCCGCAGGACCGCGACGGCCTCTTCGGTCCCGGGAAACGAGGGGAACAATGTCAGGTAGTCGCTTTCGGAGATGTGACGAAGGATCAGCCGAATTGGTTCCCCGTCGGGCCATCTCGGATCCCCACCCAAAAGATTCGCCCCAAGTTCAGCTCGCCTGAAACCGCCGGGCGATTGTGTGGCGGTTACGAAGACGAATGGTGTCCGCGTAGTGATTTGTTGCCGCAACCCGAACGCCAACTCCTTGTCATTCATCGGCCTGCCGCTGACGGCAACATCGATCATCCCGGCCTGTAAGGCCTTCATCCCGCCCCCACTGCCCAGGCTGGGGACGACCTCCACCCTGATCCCCGTCGCTGCGGCAAACGGCGCACTCAGCCGATGCATCGTCCCTACCGAACCGCCTACTCCGCCAATCCGGAGCGCATCGTCCGCGAGGCACGGCCCCGCAGCCACCAGGAGCGCAATTGCAAGGGCCATGGACGACATGACACGGTTAGCCAGCGACATGAGGTTGGAAACTCCGGACTGAACAGGAGCGACGATGGAACAGGACGTTTAAGACATCGTTAAGCGCGAGAGATTTGCCTGCGGCGACTTTCACAAAACTTGCGCCGCAGGCCGGTCTGCCGCAGATTGGCCGCAAGAAAATCCACCAGGAGGGTCCATCCATGGCAGACTTCGATCTCGTCATCCGAGGCGGCACCGTGGTCGACGGCACCGGTCGCGCCCCGATCGAAGCGGATGTCGGCATCCGCGGCAACCGCATTGAACAGATCGGCAGCATCGCAGGCCGCGGCGCCGAAGAAATCAGCGCCAAAGGCAAGCTCGTCACCCCCGGCTTCGTCGATATCCATACCCATTATGACGCCCAGGCGGTGTGGGACAGCCATATGGCCCCGTCGTCCTGGCACGGTGTGACCACCGCGATCATGGGCAATTGCGGCGTCGGCTTCGCCCCCTGCAAGCCCGCCGATCGCGAAAAGCTGATCGAGCTGATGGAAGGGGTGGAAGACATCCCCGGTGCCGTCATGCACGAAGGCCTGAAGTGGGAATGGGAGTCCTTCGGCGAATACCTCTCCGCCCTGGAACGCCGCCCGCGTGACATCGATATCGGCGCCCTGCTGCCACATGCCGCGGTGCGGGTCTTCGTCATGGGCGACCGTGCCATCGCGCTCGAAAACGCCAACCAGGGCGACATCGCGCAGATGCGGGAAATCGCTCGCGAGGCCATGCATGCCGGCGCGTTTGGCTTTTCGACGTCGCGCAGCCTCAGCCACAAGACATTGCGCGGCGAAGCGACACCGACCTTGAAGGCACAGGAAGACGAATTGACCGGCATCGCCATGGGCATGAAAGATGCCGGGTCGGGCATGCTGGAGATGGTGTCGGAATGGGCGCCGGACCACATGGCCGAATTCGGAATCCTGCGTCGTGTGATCGAAGCGTGCGGGCGCCCCGCCGTGTTCACTCTGACGCAACGCCATTCCCGCCCGGAGGTCTGGCGCGACCTGCTGGCCGGCGCGGATCAGGCCAACCTGGACGGCCTGTCAATCCGCCCCGTTGTCGCACCGCGTGCCATCGGCGTCCTGCTGGGACTGACCGGCAGCCAGAACCCGTTCGCCGGCACGCCGACCTACAAGTCCATCGGGCATCTGCCGCTGGCCGAACGGGTGCAGCGCATGCGGGACCCGGAGATTCGGGCGAAAATCCTCAGCGAGGACCCGAAGGAAGGCAACACCTTCCCGCTGTTCCATCGCCTGTCGTATGATTACATGTACCGCTTCGGCAACCCACCGAACTACATGCCGACGGCGGAGCAAAGCCTGTCCGCGATCGCCGCGCGCGAAGGCCGCACGCCGGAGGAAGTCGGCTATGACGTATTGCTAGAGGATGACGGCAATGCGTTCATCTACGTCACGCTCAGCAACTATGCCTATCGCGACCTGTCGATGTCCGAGACGTTGCTGTCAAACCGCAACACGATCATGGGGCTGGGCGATGGCGGCGCGCATGTCGCCTTCATCCTCGACGCTGGCTATCAGACCTGGATGCTGACCCATTGGGGCCGCAACCGTAAGCGTTGGGATGTCGCGGAGTTGATCCGCCGCGTGACATCCGACACCGCCCATGCCGCCGGTCTGCACGATCGCGGTGTCCTGGCGGTCGGCAAGAAGGCCGACGTCAACATCATCGACTGGGAACGTCTTGGCTCCGACAAGCCCTATGTCGTCAACGACCTGCCAGCCGGCGGCAAACGTCTGATGCAGAAGGTGCACGGCTACGAGGCCACCCTCGTGTCCGGACAGGTCACGTTCCGGGAGGGCGAGGCCACCGGCACACTCCCGGGCAAATTGATCAGGGGGCCGCAGGCGACTCTCGCGGCTTGATGCCGGTCGGCGCCGAGGCTCGGGCAGTCGCCCTGGCTTCGGCGCTGGACCGTCACTGCTTCTGATCCGCCTCAAACAGCCCGGTCAATTCCTCCGAGGACTGGCGCGCAGTCTGGATCAACTGGCGCTCGTCGCGGTAGATGGCATGCGTTGCGGCCAGATTGTCCTCGTCATGTCGCTGGAACAGGGCGACGGCATGCGACGCCGCTTCACCCTCGATCCCCAAGGCCGTCAGGCTGAGTTCCGCCATCCGCAGGCTGGAATGGAACGTGTCGCGGACCAGGCCATCGACCCCACGATCCATCAGCAGATGTGCGTGACGGCGGTTCCGGGCCCGCACGATCACTTTCAGATTGGGGAAGTTACGTCGCGCGGTTTCGACTGTTTGCAGAGTGGCTTCCATGTCATCCAGCGCGACGACCAGCAGTTTTGCCTGTTCGGCGCCAGCCGCGCGCAACATGGCGGGCCGGGTGGGGTCTCCGAAATAGACCTTGTTGCCAAAGCGACGAACCACCTCCACCTGGCCCGGGTCTCGCTCCAGTGCCGTGAAGGCGATGCTGTGCATGTGCAGGACGCGGCCGACAATCTGCCCGACCCGCCCGAAGCCGCAGATGATCACCGGGGCGGTCTCGGCCTCCACGGTGTCGTATTGCGGTGGTTCGGATGGCTTCAGCCGGGGGATCAGGAGACGTTCCGACATCGCGAACAGGATCGGTGTCAGGATCATCGACGCCGCGATGACCAAGGTCGCCAGCGCCGCCTGCCCCGTCACCAAAGCCCCCGCGCCAACGGCCGCTCCCAACAGGACGAAGCTGAACTCGCTGCCCTGCGGCAGGGCAAGCGCAAACCGCACCGAGTCCACCGTGTCACGCCCGGCGGCTCGACCGATGCCAAACGCCACCCCGGTCTTGAGCAGCATCAACGCCACTGTCGCGCCGAGCACCGTCATCGGCTGGGTCATGCCCAATGCGAGATCCGCCGACATGCCGACCGAGATGAAGAAAAAACCGAGCAGCAAACCCTCGAACGGCGCGATGTCGGCTTCCAGTTCGTGGCGGTATTCGGATTCGGACAGCAGAACGCCGGCCATGAAGGCACCCAGGGAGGCCGATAACCCCGCGGCCTCGGCCAGGAAGGCTGTGCCGACCACGATCAACAGCGCCATGCCCGTGAACACTTCCGGCGTGCGAGCGCCACCGATGGCACGGAACATCGGACCTGTCAGGAAACGCCCACCGATCAGGATCGCACCAATCGTTGCCGCGCCGATCGCCACATCCCACCATGGCAGATGGTCGGGCACCGTGCTTTCTCCGGCGAGCAACGGCACCAGGGCAACCAACGGGATGAACGCCAGATCCTGAAACAGCAGCACCGCAAATCCATCCCGTCCCGCTCGGCTTGCCAGCAGGTCCCGTTCGGCCAGCATCGGCAGCACGATCGCGGTGGACGACAGCGCCAGGCCAAAGCCGAGGACGACCCCGCCTCCCACCGAAACGCCCGCGAGCCAGGCCAGCGCGGCAATCGCCGCCGCCGTCAGCAAAAGCTGGGCGGTGCCGATGCCGAATACGGTGCGTCGCATAACCCACAGGCGCTGGGGACGCAGTTCCAGGCCGATCAGGAACAGCAGCATGATCACGCCGAGATGCGCGATATGGGTGATCTGGTCGACATCGGTGACCAGGCGCAATCCGGCCGGACCGATCACGATTCCGGCCAGGAGATAGCCGAGCACGCTGCCGAATCCGGCGCGTCGGGTAAGAGGAACGGCGATGGTTGCCGCGGCCAGAAGGGCAGCGAGGGTTGCCAGCATGGGTGTCCGATCCGGTTGGAACGCCGGTCGGGCCGGCTTTACGAGCAATATGGGGCGAAAGCGGCTGGTGGGAACCATGACAGTTTGGTGTGCCGACCGACCTTGTGCGGCCACGGTCTTGCCGGGCGGAACCTGCGCACCCTAGACCGTGAAGGTGCGGTTGTTTGCCGGAGCAAATCACATCCCGTGGGGCTTGCCGATGGCCGGAGGCTGGCTGGTCGCGCTGGCCGGAACAATGCTGTTCGTGTCCGCGCGACGGTGCCGGGTCAACAGTCTGACCGACAGCGTCGAGGAGGGGTGACAGGGCCGGTCCCCCCGCGTTATCCCTGCCTGGAAACCGTTTCATCCCGACGTGCCACCGCGGACCGGTAGCATTGCGGCAACTGTTCAGGGTTTTCCAAGAGGACCAAAGCCGAATGCGACAATTGCACCTGCCAATGCGAATCTGGGACCTGCCGATCCGCCTTTTTCACTGGCTGCTGGTCTGCCTGGTCGCGTTCAGTTGGATCACCCACCGGCAACACTGGATGGAACTGCACATGCTGTCAGGATACACGATCCTGAGCTTGTTGCTGTTCCGCGTCGTCTGGGGATTCATCGGCAGCGACACTGCCCGCTTCACGTTCTTTCTGAAAAGCCCGCTGGAGGCGTTGCGCCATCTGTCTCACCTGCATCGGCGTGAACCCGACACCGAAATCGGCCACAACGCCGCCGGGGGCTGGATGGTGTTGGTGATGCTGGGCCTGCTGTTCGCCCAGGTTGCCACGGGATTGGGCAGCAACGACGATATTGCCGTGGAAGGCCCGCTGGTCAGGCTCCTGGGCAAGGAGTTAAGCGACGCGATCACCAGTTGGCATCATCTTGGAGCCAATCTGATCCTGGCCATGGTCGGGATGCATATCCTGGCGATCGTTACCTACGCGGTGCTGAAACGCCACCATTTGGTTCGCCCGATGATTACGGGCAAAAAGCGCCTGCCCGGCGCCACGCGGGCGCCGCGTATCGCAAGCCCGGTTCTGGCGGCGGTTGTCTATATTATCGCGGCAGCCGCGGTCTTCGCGCTCGTCCGCTTCGCGCCGTGACCGGTCAGAGGCCAACGCGGCCCCTGACCGTTCATACGTCAACGCGCGCGATAGGTCCGGTGGCAAGCGCCACAGGCCTCACCAGCAGCCTTGATCCCGGCAGCGACGCCAGCCTCATCACCCGCCTTAGCGGCAACGCTGATCGCACCGGCCGCTTCGCCCAACGCGGCCGCGGCCTTCTGGAACCCGGCCTGGTCCGACCAGATTTCCGGCAGCGCCTTGGTGTTGTTGCCAGCCTGAGTGCCGGCCGGGAACAGCGCCGGAATCAGCGCCGCATAACGCTGCATCGCCTTCGCCGGACCTTCCAGGGTCTTCACATCGCCCTTGGCGGTCGCGACGGCGCGGATGCCGGCGAAGTCACCGCCCAGAAGGCTGAAGCCAACCTGCCGATACTCGATCAGGTTCGGGCCGCTCTGAGCCTGGGCCGTACCGATCGTCACAACCGCCATCGCAGCGGCCAACATAAGCATCTTTCGCATGCCGAAGCCTCTCCCCTGTTAATTTCGCGAGACCACGGTCACCGATGGTCTCCCAATGGTCCCCATGTCCCTAGTGCCCCGAGTCGTTCATAATGTGGGGTAAAGCCTCTTCAGCTTAACGCGGGCCTCGGCTGTGGTGAATTGCCAATCCGCCTTGGCGTGGTGTTTGTTTCGTCTGGCTTCCCAGGCGGCGACTTCCTCAATGAGGTTTTGCTTG
>CALQHT020000012.1 GCA_943330455.2 Nitrosovibrio sp. Nv4
ACAGCCTGGTCCAGGCCGCGAAGGCAAAGGCGCGCGGATATCGATCAACCCGTAACCTCAAAGCCATGGTCTATCTCATCGCCGGAAAGCTCGACCTCAGGCTGCCAGTATGAAATCGTTACCACCCACTCCAAACAGCGAGGAGCCTCGGATTCACTGTGTTCCAAGAATATTACATGGATCCTCAATGCCATCGCGATAGGTAATCATGACGATGTACGTCTGTCCAGACCGATTTGTGCGTTCCGTCGATTTCGACGATCCTGCTGGCGATATCTGTAGTATTAATTTGCGTTCAGGCGTTGCAGGCGCGATCCTGTCTCAGGGATCCGAAGTCATGATACCTAACGGCCCCCAACTTGCCGTTGCAAGGTCAGATTTGGGAAATCCACGAAGGTTTCTGATTTTGCACCGCCGGATTTTACCACGGAATGATCTGATTCCGGTAATCCACGAACGCCTGCCCGCCCGCGCCCCAGCGTGCGGCGATCGTGTCGGCGACGCCGCGCACGCTGGTCTCGATATCCAAAGGCGCGGTCGGCCCGCCCATCGACGTGCGCACCACGCCCGGATGCATGGCCAGCACGGTGATGCCAGCAGCGGCATGACGCGCGCGGAAGCTCCGGATCAGGGAGTTCAACGCCGCCTTGCTGGCTCGATACAACTCCGCCCGTCCGTCGTCGTTGGTGCCGATACTGCCCAAGATCGAGGACATGAAAGCGATCATACCACCCGGCGTCACATGGCGCGCCAGGGTGTCGGCCACGCGGATCGGGCTGATTGCATTGGTCAGGAAGAGGGCCTGGATGTCGTCGTCCGGCACCTGTCGCAGATCGGCACCGCGCCCGGCCATGATCCCGGCATTCAGGAACAGCAGATCGAACGATCGGCCCGCCAACCGGTCCGACAATGCCTGGGCCTGAGGGACGGACGTGATGTCCAGGGTTTCCAATGCCAATCGCCCACCGGACTCACGGGACAATGCATCGAGGTCCGCCGACGCGGTGCGCTGCGTGGTGGTCACATGCCAACCGCGCGCCAGATGTTCGCGCACCAGACCCAGCCCCAACCCGCGCGAGCCACCAATGATCAGCGCGTGTCGCATGCCCGTGGTGTCCTTTTCGTCCGGCTTATCCGCCCAGATAGATTTTGCGGATTTCCTCGCTGTCGCGCAATTCGGCCGGCACACCGGCCAGCGCGATCCGCCCCAGGCCGAGGATAATGACGCGGTCGGCGATGTCGAGCGCCATTGGCACGTGCTGTTCCGCCACGATGATGGTCAGGCCGGTGCCCTTCAATGTGTGCAGGACCCCGAACAGCGCCTCGATCACCTTGGGCGCCAGCCCGACCGAGGGCTCATCCAGCAGCAGGATGCGCGGGCGCGCCATCAGGGCACGGGCGATGGCCAGCATCTGCTGCTCTCCGCCCGACAAGGTGCCGGAAATCTGTGCGCGTCTTTCGGCGAGGCGAGGAAACAGGTCGAACACCATGGCCATGGCGTCGCCGACCTCGTTGCCCAGGCCGCGTTTGCGCATCGGCAAGGCGCCGGCTTCCAGGTTTTCCGTCACCGTCAGCGGGAAGAACAGGCGGCGGCCTTCGGGGACCTGGCTGATGCCCAGATGCACGATTTCATCCGGGCGGCGGCTGGCGATGTCCTGGCCGTTGAAGCGGATCTGCCCGTCGCGGCGGACCATCAGGCCGGAAATGGCGCGCAGAAGCGTGCTCTTGCCGGCGCCATTGGCACCCAGGACGGCAATGCTCTCGCCTTCCGCCATGCTGAAGGAGATATCGTGCAGGATCCGCACCGGTCCGTAGGAGGCGGACAGGTTGGCGACGTCCAGGATGGGGGTGTCAGCGGCCAAGATAGGCCTCGATCACGGCTTCGGATTGACGGATCTCGGCGGGCGCGCCATCGGCAATCTTGCGGCCGAAATGCAGCACCGCGACGTGGTCGCACAGGTTCAGCACGAACTCGACATTGTGTTCCACCAGCAGGACGGTGGTGCCGGCGTCGCGAGCACGATGGATGGCGGCGGTCAGGGCTTCGACTTCCGGTCCTGCCAGACCGGCGGCGGGTTCGTCTAGCAGCAGCAACCGAGGCTCCGCCGCCAAGGCGCGGGCGGTGGCGACCAGGCGCTGCTGGCCATAGGTGATCCGCGACACCGGCAGTTCCGCCAGATGGCCGATGCCGACCAGGTCGATGGCGCGCTGCACCCGGGCGACAGCATCCCCCAGGTCCGATGCAAATCCGGCCATATGGGTAATCGACTGCCAGAGTTTCAGCCGGTCATGGCGTTCGGCGCCGACCAGGATGTTTTCCGCGACGGTCATGGTGCCGAACAGGTTCACCAACTGAAACGCCCGCGACACCCCAGCGGCGGCGACGCGATGGCTCGGCAGTCCGTCCAGCCTGGTGTCGCCGAGATGGACTTCGCCCTCGGTGGGGGCGAAGGCGCCGGCGACGATGTTGAACAAGGTGCTCTTGCCGGCCCCGTTCGGGCCGATCACGGCGCAGATTTCCTGGCGGGCGACGTGCAGGTCCACGGCTTCCAAAGCCGTCAGGCCGCCGAAGCGCATGCTGACCCCGTTCAGGCGGAGGAACGTCGGGTCAGCCACGGGTCGTGCCCTTGATGCGATGCTCCAGGTCCTCGATCAGGCCGCCGATGCCGCGCGGGGCCAGCAGGACCACGACCAGCACCAGGATGCCGGAGATCAGCACTTGCTGGGTGCTGGCGAACCCCAAAAGCTCTGGCCCGATGCCCAGCAAAACCGTGGCGGCGGCGGTGCCGCGCATGCTGCCAAGCCCGCCGACCAGGACGATGAACAGCCAGACGAAGGTGATGTCCAGGCTGAGCACATAGGGGTTCAAGGTCAGATGGAAGAAGGCGTAGACCCAGCCCGCGGTGGCGGCGAACCCGGCGGACAGGATGAAGCCGGCCAGCCGGGTGCGAGCGATGTCGATGCCCGCGGCGCCGGCGGCGGCCTCGTTGTCACGGCTGGCGACGATGGCGCGCCCGAAGCGGGACAGCCGGATGTTTTCCAGGATCAGCGCCGTCAGCAGCAGCACCGTCAGGGCGACCAGATACATGCCGGTGCCGCGCAACGGGATTCCGAACAGGACCAAAGGCGGGATGCCGGTGATGCCGTAGGCGCCGCCAGTGATGTCGCTCGCCTGACGCGCGAAGACTTCCGCGAACAGGCCGAACGCCAGGGTGGCGACCGACAGGAACATGCCGCGCAGACGCAGCACCGGCACGCCGATGATGGCCGCGGCGAGACAACTGCCGGCGATGGCGACGGGCAAGGTCAGCCAGGGGGACACGCCATGCCGCTGCGCCAGGATCGCCGTCAGATAGGCGCCGATCCCCAGAAACGCGCTATGCGCCAGGGAGAACAACCCGATCCGCCCGATGGTGAAGTTCAGGCTCAAGGTCAGGATCATGGTGATCGCGACATTGGTGGCCAGGGTCAAATAATAGCCGTTGGTGATCGCCGCCGGCAGCGACGCCAGCACCAGCGCGATCGCGGCCCAGATTGCCAAGCGCTTCGGGGTCCAACTCGGCCGATCCAGCAGGGCGGAGGCGGTGGGAGGCGTGCTCACCCCAGCCTCCAGCGCGACGCGATCAGGCCCTGCGGTCGAACGAACAGGAACAGCATCAGCATGACGAAGGCGATGCCCTCACTGTAGAGGGAACCGATGTAATAGGCCGTCGCGACCTCAAACAGACCCAGCAACAGCCCGCCGGTCAGCGCGCCAAGGGGGGAGACGAGGCCGCCGATGATCAGCGCGATGAAGCCTTTGACACCCGGCGCCTCGCCCATCAGGTAGCCGGCGGCGTAGAGCGGGCCATACAGCCAGGCCAGGATGGCCGCGATCAACCCGCCGATGGCGAAGGCGGCGAAGCGGACGCGGCCCAGGTCCACCCCGACGATCTGCGCGCCGAGCGGGTCGATGGCGGCGATGCGGAAGGACCGGCCGAAGGTGGTGCGGTGCAGGAACAGCCACAATCCGGCGAACACCGACGCGGTCGCGCCGAACACGAACAGGGTCTGCGGCAGGATGAACAGGCTGTCGCCCAGGATCATCGGTTCCGGCGGCAACGGTCCGTCGAGGCGCACTTCCTCGCGCCCGAAGATCAGGCCGGTCGAGTAACGGACCACCACCAGGATGCCGAGCAACGCGACGACCAGGGTGTTGATGTCGGCGTTGCGGCCTTGCAGGGGGCGGATCACGAGCCGCTCCGCCAGCAGGGAGATCAGGGTGGCGCCGCCGATCGCGCAGATCACGGCCAAAGGATAGGGCAGATGGGCGCCGATCATCGCCGCGCCGAACACGGCGGACAGCATCATCCACTCGCCCTGGGCAAAGTTCAGGATGCCCGTGGCGTTGATGATGACGAAATAGCTGAGCGCCATCATCGCGTAGACGCACCCGACCTGTAGGCCGGACAGCAGGATCAGGGGCAGGAATTCCACGTGCTGGGCAGAGACTAGAAGTCGACCGACCCGGCATATTGGCCGTCTTTCACGAGCCGGATCACCACCTGCTTTTCGCTGATGATCCCGTCATGGTCGGTAGGTGTGAAGCTGACATTGGTGCCTTCGCGTCCGACGAGGCTCTGCCAGTTGGTGGTGGCTTCCAGGGCGTCGCGCAGCTTGGCGCGGTCGGCCGACCCGGCGCGCTTGATGGCATCCACCACCAGGGTCACCATGTCGTAGGCCGCGATCATCTGCGTGCTGGCCTTGGCGCGGTCGGCGTAGCGGGCCATCAGCTTGGCCTCCACCGCTTTCACGTCGGGGCGCGCCATATCGACGCCGTCGACGAACATGAAGCCGTCCGCCGCCTTGCCGGCCAGGGCCGGGAACGTGGTCGTGGCGAACAGATTGTTGCCGATCATCGGTGCCTTGGTGCCGACCAGGGCATGCGCCTTGATATAGTTGGACAGATCGGCGATCGACGCGCCGGACACCAGCACCACGGTCGGATTGGACGCCTTAATGCGCAGCGCCTGGGCGGTGACATCGACCGATCCGGGCGAAATCTGCTCTTTCGCCACGATGTTGAAACCGGCTTCGACCAGGAACCGCGCCTGATTGTCCGACAGGCTGAGCCCGGTCTCGCTGCCGTCGCGGATCACCGCGAGGCGGGGGTTCTCGAACTTCGCCTTCAGGTAGCGGATCAGGCCCTGGGTGGCGATCGAATCGCGCAGCCCCAGGCGGAAATACCAATGCTTGTGCGGCTTGGTCAGCGCCTCTGCCACGTTGGTGGGGGAGCCGTTGGGGACCTTCAACTCCTCGGCCATGCGCTGGGCGGCGAGCCCGGTGGCGGAGGAGCCGACCTCGAAGATGAACGACGCGCCGGCGCCGGCCAGCTTCTCCACCTTTTGGGCGGCGATGGCGGGGTTGTTTTCGTCGTCTTCCATCAGCAGCTTGATCTGACGGCCGAGGACGCCGCCGGCGGCGTTGATTTCCTCGACCCGCAGGATCGTGGCATCGCGCATCAGCAGCGCATAGTAGGACGCCTGTTTGGCGGCATCGAAGGTGACGCCCATGATGATGGGGTCATTGGCCTGGGCCATGACTCGCCCGGTCGTCGCGGCCAGCGCCGGACCCGCGAGCGCGCCAAAAGTGAATTGCCGCCTGAGCATTGCCGTTTCCCCAATTTATCGTTGTCTCGGCCATGGCCGCCGTTTGACGGCATGGTGGCGGCAATCCCTCGGCCGGTCAAATCGGCCGCGGGCGCCTCGCTGCCCCATGCCCCCCAAGGGCCGTCGTGCTTACTTCTTCGCCTTCGGCTTGCCGAACATCGCGCCCAGATCGATCGCGCCGGCCATCGCGAGGTAGCCGTACCGGTTCGGATGCAGCTTGTCGCCCGGTCCGCCGATGCTCGAATTCGGCTGGTGCTCGGGCTTCAGCTCTCCGGTTTTCGGATCCAGGGTCGCCAGGTCGAACTCCACCACGCCGTCGAAAATGCCCGAGGTTCGGATGAACGCGTTGTAGGCCTGCCGTTTTTCCTCGATGGCCGGCGTTCCATGCGTGCCATTGGCGCTGTTCAGCGACGGGGTCAGCGTGGCCATGAAGATCTTCACCCCGGGAATGCCGGCGCGGAGCCGCTTCACGCCCTCCCGCACGCCATCCGTCACGGCCGCGACCGTTTCGCCACCGGTGCCGAAATCGTTGATCCCCTCCAGCCACACCACCGTCGAGACATTGGGCAGCGCGATGATGTCGCGATCCAGCCGATCCAGCGCCCTCGGGCCGCCGGGGACGGGTTTGGCCAGGTAATCCACCGGCCCGATCACCCGGTTGCCGCCGATCCCCTGGTTGACCACGCTGAACCTCTCCCCGAACACTGCATGCACGCGGCGGGAGAACGCATCCGGCCAGCGATCGTCGCCGTTGATGGTGGACCCTGTGCCATCGGTGATCGAATCCCCGAACGTCACGACGGTCTTCGCGCCGGCCACATCCATCTGCACCGCATCCAGGAAATACCAAGACGTCGTGGTAAACGGGAACGCGGTCTCCGCTTCCCCGGCACCGAGCGCGCCGGTGCGCGGACCGGACAGATAGGATGTGGCCAGCGCCTTGGCATGCCAGGTGATCGGCCCGGAGTCTCCTACGACATGGAAACTGACCGCGAGCTTGCGGTTGGCCAGCATCGGATCGGCCGCCTTCTTCACCCAACCCAGTGGCACGGCGTCGCTGAGCACCATCGCTCCCGGGGCCACGGTGACGCTGGGTTTGCCGCCGAAGGTGATCTTCTGGTTGGTCCCCGGCACCAGGGCACTGCCGCTGCTTTGCAGCCCGACATAAGCGCCGTCGAAGGTCACCGGCCGCGTGCCGAACACGTTGGACAACCGAATCCGCGCCTGTTTGCCCCATATATCGGGCCGCACGATCAGCCTAAAGCTCTGGTCGGAGGCCCCGGTTTCCGCCGATGGCAAGGCGAACTTCATTTCGGGCTGGGCTGTGGGATTGCCGATCGGATACGGGCCATGGACAGACGCCGTCCAACTCGCGACCCAATTCGGGGCCGGTGCGGCCTGAATGCTTGTGCCACCCAGTAGCGGCATGGCGGCCAGAACCGCCGCGGTCAGCATGAACCTCATGGTGTTTCCCCGTCTTTTGTTGCGAGAAGGCTAGACCGGTTCGCGGCTTGGGGAAATACCGGTGGATCGGGCGGAATTGACATCGGTCGCGTCGGCTGTCGGTGCAGCGTAAAGATGTCCGACATCCTGCAGTACGTGACCTGCCCGGACGCGCGCGTTTGGTTCGATCAGTCGCGCGGGCTGGATTTCCCCTGCCCCGCGGCCCAGATCTGGGCCACCTTCGCCATGATCTGGTCGAACAAGCGGGGCGGTAGGAAGCCATACGCAAAGCGGTCGCGAGACGGAGGAATTGGACGGAGATCAAACCCCGGCCACGCAAATTCGTTCACCTCGTCGAGAACGACCCAAGACCGTGCGTCATCAAGGCCAAGGTGTCGTTTCACCGCCGCTGGTATCTCCAACGCCGCGACGGCGATGCCCGGGGGACTGTGGGTCACGGGAGCGACGCGGACCAAGAGGCTGCCGTCAGCCTGGTTCTCGATCGCCAGCACGATGACGCAGGTGCGGGATTTGGTGCCTTCGTCCCGACCGGCGTTGTGTTCGTGGTGCCAGAGGTAGCTGTAGGAAATGACCAAGCCAAGCCGAGGGTCGGGAAGTGCCATAAGCCGGCTGTCTATTCATCATCCAGCAACGCATTGAGGTGGTCGTGCTCGCTGTCCATGCGGCCCGCCGTCATCCGGGTGATTTCGTCCTGGGTCATCTCGGCGACCGCGCGGCTACGGCGGGCGAGTGCCTTGAGCCGCTGCATCTCCTCAAACTCCACCGCGGACACGAAATATCCCATCGCTCGGCCATGGCTGGTCACGGCGACTGGCTCCCGTTGGGCGATTTCCCGGTATTGGCCGAAATTCCGGGCGAACTCAGTGGCTGAGACCTCACGCATCATGCCTCGCTTTCAACTGCGTATTTTACGTGTTTTCCGCGTTTTGGCAATCGAGGTTTGATCGAAGCTGTTACCGCGTCGCGTTGGGGAAATACCGCCAAGTCAACCGGAGATTACGTCGGTGTCATGTCGGCTTGCTGGCGGCACATCCCGGCCCTACCCTGGCGAACGGGTGGAAACACAGGATTATCAGCATGACCAGCACAACGCGGCGGAAAACGGCCGAGCTTCCTCGGCGCGGGATGATGGGGCTTGGTTTGGCGGCGGCGGTGGCGGCACCGTTGGCAGCCCCGGCCCTGGCGCAAGGCCGCCAGCGCGCGCTGCGTTTTGGCAGCCCGATGTCCACCAACACCACCTATCATGAGGCGATGGTGACCTTCGCCGACGAACTGGCGAAACTGTCCAACAACCGGCTCAAGGTCGATCTGTTCCCCAACGCCCAGTTGGGCGGCCTGAAGGATATGTTGACCGCCGTGCAGCTCGGCACCCAGTCCATGCTGATCACCGTGCCGGCCTGGTATTCCAACTTCGTCAAGCAGATGGACGTGCTGAGCCTGCCATTCCTGGTGAAATCGCAGGACTCCCTGCGCGCCGCCCTGGAAGGCAGCTTTGGGGAACGGCTGGGCGGTTATGCCGGAGCGGCCGGGTTCAAGCTGCTGACCCCCTGGATGATCGGCCCGCGTCACATCATCAACAATGTCCGCCCGGTCCACACGCCGAAGGACCTGGAAGGCCTGAAGCTGCGAGTCATTTCCAGCCAGGTCTACCTGCAGGAATTCCGCGCCCTGGGCGCCAATCCCGTCGCCATGGACTATTCCGAGGTCTATCTGGCGCTGCAACAACGCACCATCGATGGCTTCGACAGCGGCCTGCCGGAACTCGTCACCGGCAAATACTATGAGGTGACCAAATACGCCTCGATCACCGACCACGTCACCGACGTCTTCATTGTCGGCATGAACAAGGCGCTGTGGGACGGGTTTGCACGAGAAGAACAGGGGATGATCAACCAAGCCCTGAAGGTCGCCACCGACAAGCAATGGAAGGCCCAGGCGGTGACCCTGGCCGAATCGCGGGACAAACTGGCCCCGCTGATGCAGATCAACGACATCACCGCCGCCGAACGCGCCCAGTTCGTGGAGGCGACGGTTCCGGTCGTGCAGCAATTCGAAACCATCCTGGGCAAGGACCTGGTCGACGAGGCGCGTAAAGCCCTCGGCGCCGCCTGATCGATGCACCAGCGCGCCTGGCCCACAACTGCCCTGAACGCCATCGCCTTGGTGAATGAGGCCGTGGTGGTGGCGGCCATTGTCATCGATCTGCTGCTGACATTCGCCAATTCCATCGCCCGCTACGGGTTCAACTCCGGCATCCATGTCGCCGAGGACGTTTCCGCCATCCTCATTGGCATCATCACCTGGCTCGGTTCCGCGGCGTTCTTCCGACGTGCCGGTGGGATGGCTTATACCGCGCTGGTCGATCGCGCCTCGGGAGTCACCGGCGCCACGCTGCGGGCCGCCGGTCTGTGGCTAGTGCTGGCGGTGATCGTGATCTCTCTGTGGTCGTTTCCGCAGTTTTTCAGCCGGCAGTTGATGCAGTCCCTGCCGGTGCTCGGCATCAGCAATGCCGCTGTTGTCGGATGGCAGGCGGTCGGACTGGCGTTGCTGGCGCTGTTCACGGTCGAAAAGCTCGCGGAGGTGCCTGGACGTGGCGTGGCGCTGTCGTTCGGGATACTGCTGGTCTTGGGCGGCGTGGTTTATTACTTGCGCCATATCTATGACCAGGGCGTGGATTTCGATCCGCTGATCCCGGTGGCGATCGTGATGGTGGCGGCGTTCCTGACCGGGGCGCCGATCGCGGTGATCCTGGGACTGGGCGGCACATTGTTTGTCATCATCAGCGGCGACACGCCGCTGGCGGCGATCCCGGCGGCATATCAGGCCGGTATCACCAGCTTCATCCTGCTGGCGATCCCCTTCTTCATGCTGGCCGGCGCGCTGATGGAGGTCAGCGGCCTGGCTCGCCGCATGATCGACATGGTGCAGGAATGGATCGGCCACTGGGCGGGCGGGCTGCTGCTGGCCGAGGTGGTGGCGATGTACATCTTCTCCGGCATCTCCGGCTCCAAGGCCGCCGACATGGCAACGGTCGGCAGCGTGATGAAGGGGCCGATGCGCGACCGCGGGTATGCGCCGACGGAGTCGGTCGCGGTGCTGGCCGCCGCCGCGGCGATGGGGGAGGTCATCCCGCCCTCGCTGGCGTTGCTGATCCTGGGCTCGATCACCACCTTGTCGGTCGGCGCGCTGTTCCTGGCGGGGATTCTGCCGGCGGCGTTCCTGGCCATCGCGCTGATGATCGCGATCGTCGTGCGCAGCCGGCATGGGCGCAATCCGAAAGGGCAGCCGTTCGCGTTCCGGCGTGCCCTGTGCAGCATTCCGCCCGCGATCCCGGCGTTGCTGCTGCCGGTCATCGTGGTGGGCAGCATTGTCGGAGGGGTGGCGTCTCCCACCGAATCATCGTCCTTCGCATCCGTTTATGGGTTCATCGTGTCCGCCCTGGTCTATCGCTCGATCGGCTTTGGCACCGCCTGGGTGGCGTTGCGCGACGCCGCGTTGACGGCGGGCATGATCCTGCTGATGGTCGCCATGGCGAATCTGTTGTCTCAGGCCATCGTGATCGACGGTCTCGGCCGCACCCTGGCCAGTGCCTTCGATGCCTTGCACGACCCGATGCTGTTTCTGTTTCTGAGCATGGGGGCGATGATCGTCATCGGCTTCGTGCTGGAGGGCTTCCCGGCGATCCTGATCTCGGCCCCGATTTTGCTGCCGGTGGCGGAGCGGATGGGGATCGATCCGCTGCAATACGGCATTCTGCTGGTGATGGCGGTGGGCATCGGCGTGTTCCTGCCGCCGGTGGGGATCGGCTACTACATCGCCTGCGCGATCGGCGACGCGCCTACCAACAAGACCATGCGTCCGTCGCTGATCTACAATGTGTGGCTGGTGCTGGGGCTGATCGTGGTGATGCTGGTGCCGGCCATCACGCTCGCGGTGCCGCATGCGTTTGGGTTCAGGTGACTGGGGGGAGGAAAGAAAGACTCGGGGCTCTGCCCCAAACCCCGCGAGGGCTTTGCCCTTCGAACCCACCAGGGGGCTACGGCCCCTGGACCGCGATCAATTGGGTCAGGGAGGAAAGGGGGCCGACCATGACGTTTCAACGTCCGTGTCGGCCCCCTTTCCCCCCTGACCCCATTAACGGCATCCAAGGCCCAGCCTTGGTGGGGGTCGAGGGGGCAAAGCCCCTCGTGGGGTTTGGGGCGGAGCCCCGAGGCTTTCTCTTCCCCCACTACCCCAAGACCGGCACGGCATCCTTGCCAAAATAGGCCTGCTCCAGCCGATGCGGCAGGTCGGCCTCGGTCGTGCTGGCTTCCAGCACGATCCTGCCCTGCGCCATCGCATAGACTCGGTCGGCCAGGGCCAACGCCTTTTCGATCAGTTGTTCCACCAACAAGATCGCCGTGCCGCCCTTGCGCAAGGAATCGGCCACCGACAGCACCCGATCCACCAGCACCGGCGACAGGCCGGCTGACGGCTCATCCAGCATCAGCAGTTTCGGGCGGCGGACCAAGCCCTGCGCCACCGCCAGCATCTGCTGCTGCCCACCGGACAAAGCCCCGGCGCGATCGGCGCGCTTGGCGGCGATTTCCGGGAAATAGGCCAAGGCTTCGTCGACCCGCGACGACCGCTCCCCACGCGGCAGGTCATAGCCGGCCAGCAGCAGGTTGTCGGTCACCGACAATTGGGTGAAGACGCGATGCCCCTCCACCACATGCACTAGACCCCGGCGAGCCGCGTCGCGTGGCGAGACGCCGGCCAGGTCGGCGCCGTCGAACCTCGCCTGACCGGTCCAAGGCAACAGCCCGGAGACGGCACGCAGCAACGTCGTCTTGCCGGCGCCATTCGGTCCCAGCAGGGCGACGATCTCACCCCGGCCGATGGTCATGTCCACACCATGCAACACGCCGATCTTGCCGTAGCCCGCGGTCATCCCGGAAATCGTCAACAGCGTATCAGGCGCCGAGATAGGCACTGACGACCTCCTTGTGGGCTCGGATATCGCCGGGCGTGCCGGCGGCGAGTTCGCGACCCAGGTTCAGCACCGTGACATGGTCGCAAATGTCGAAAATCAGGTCGGCGTGGTGTTCCACCAGCAGCACACCCGTGCCGTTACGGGCGATGGCCACGATCAGCTCGCCCAGCCGCTTGATCTCGTCCCCCGACAGGCCGGCGGCGGGTTCGTCCAGCAGCAGGAAGGCGGGCTTCAGCATCAGCGCGCGGGCGATTTCCATGAAGCGCAGCTCGCTGTGCTGCAAGCGGTCGGCGCGGACCGGCGCCAGCCCGTCCAGCCCGACCACAGCCAAAGCGTCCATCGCCTGCGCGGTCATGCGTTTCTCGTCGCCGCGATGGCGGGGCAGGCTCAGCATGGTTTCGACGAAGCTGGCGGTGCCCTCGATCGTGGCGCCGATCATGACGTTTTCGAGCACCGACGCCTCCCCTATCAGACGCGGAGTCTGGAAGGTGCGCGCGATGCCAAGGGCGGCACGGGTTTGCGGCGCGCCGTGGGGCAGAGGGGTGGTGCCGAGAAACGCCTCCCCCTGCTCGGGTTCGTAATAGCCGGAGATCACGTTCAACGTGGTCGTCTTGCCGGACCCGTTCGGGCCGATCAGCCCGTGCACCTGGCCGGGCCGCACGGTCAGGTCCAGCCCGTCGATGGCGCGCACGCCGCCGAAGCTCAGCACGACATTGCGCAGCACGATGCTGGCCTGCGCCGTTCCGTGGTCCAGCAGGCCGCGCAGCCGATCCAAGCGGGGCACGATGGCGCGGTTCGCCGTCAGCGGCTTGCGGTTGCTGAAATCCAGCAGCGCGGCGATCCCGCCCGGCATCAGCAGCACGATCGCCAACAGCAGTGCCGCATACAGAAAGGTCGACCAGGCCACCAGCGGCGCGGCGAATTCCGGCAGCAATGTCAGGATGATATTGCCGATCAACGGCCCCAGGATGGAGCCTCGGCCGCCCACCAGGATGGCAATGAAGAACGTGACGGACAGATCGAAGCTGAACGCATCCGGCGTGATGTAGGACTGCAAGGTCGCGAACAGCCCGCCCGCTACACCGGCCGCCGCGCCAGAAAACAGGAAGACCGTCGTCAGCAGGCGCGGCTTTGAAATGCCCGTCGCCTCGGCCGCGACCTCGGCATCGCGGATCGCCACCAGGGCGCGTCCGAACCGGCTGGATGCGACATTGGCCGACAGCCAGGTGATCAGAGCCGCCAGGGCCAGCGCGAACAGGTAGAAGCCCCACGGCGTGTCGAAGGGTTTCGGCAATTCCGGGCCGGGCAGGCCGATGCCGCCGCCGGTGACGCTCTGCCAGGCCAGCGCGATCTGGGTGACGATGGTGGCGAAACCCAGAGTGGTCATGGCGAAATAGAACGTCCGCAGCCGCAGGGCCGGCAGACCGACGATCACACCCGCCACCGCACCGACCACGCCAGCGGCCGCGAAGGACAGGAACGGGTCCAGCCCGTAGCGCGCGCACAGCACGGCGGACGTATAGGCGCCCAAGGTCAGCAGCGCGACATAACCGATGGCAAGCTGTCCGCCGAAGCCCACCACCAGGTTCAGCCCGCCGACCAGGACCCAATAGACCGCCGCTCGGGCGCCGATCACCGCCCAGTAGTCGTTGGCGAACAAAGGCAGCAGCAACGCCGCGCCGAACAGGCCCAGATAGGGCAGAATCGCTCGGTTCATCGGATCATACCCGCCGTGTCGCGGGCGCGCCGAACAGGCCTTGCGGCCGGACGAGCAACACGATGATGAAGACCGCGAACACCGCGACCGAGGCGAACACGCCGCCCACCAGGAAGTTCGCCGCCTGCTGGAAAACCCCCAGGGCGATGCCGCCGATAATGGCGCCTCGGTTGTTGCCCAGGCCGCCCAGCGCCACCGGCACGAAGCCGAAGAAGTTCAACATCGCGCCATTGGCAAAGAACGCCAGCAGCAACTCGCCCGAGGCAAACCCCGCCAACCCGCCGACCACCCCGGCCAGGGCATAGCTGCCCATGCGCAGATTGCGCTCCGGCAGGCCCAACGCGCGGGCCGCGAAATTATCCTCGGCGATGGCCAGGAACGCGCGTCCGACCAGGGTCCGGCGATACAGGAACTCCAGCCCCGCGATAGTGACCACGCAGGCGACCAGCGGCAGCCAGAATTTCTCGTCCAGCGGCCCGCCACCGTCGAAGCCCAGCAGCACCGGGAAGGGCTGCGGCTCGGTGCTCCATTCGATCGCGGTGAATTGCTGGATCATCAGCGCCAGGCCGAGGGTGGAGAGCACGTAAAGATGCTGCTCCAGACTGCCGAGAACCGGGCGGACGGCCACGATCTCGGTCACCACGCCGACCAGGGCGCAGGCGGCCAGGGCCAGAATAAACCCCGGGATGATCGGCATGCCCAGCCGATGGATGAACAACGCCCCGAACACCCCACCCAACATGCCCAATTGCCCCGCGGTAAAGCTCATGACCCGCGAGGCCGAGAACATCAGGTTGTAGGTGACACCGATCAGCGCATAGGTGGCGCCGACCGCGAGGCCGGCCGCCAGGATCGCAGCGAGCATGCAGGCTTACGCGTAGCCAGGGGCGAGCGCGAAAGCACCGTCACGCTGGGAATTGGCGCGCTGCATCACGATATCGTCGCCATTGAAGCCGTTATGCTCGCGTGGGGTGAAGCTGTAGTTGCCGTACAGGCCCGGCCATTCCTTCAAGGTGTTCCAGTAGCCGATGATCTTGTCGGAGTCGGACGATCCGGTCTTCGCCACCGCGTCGGCAATCAGGCGGATGCCGTCGACGCCGGACGCGACCCACCAGAGCGAGGTGTCGTCCAGCTTGATCTTGCCCTTCACCGAATCGACAAAAGCCCGCGTCTTCGCCGGCAGATTGCCCTTATCGTCGAAGCTGCAGCTTTTGTAGCCGATGATGTAGACCTTATCCCAGTTCTCCGGCTTGGCGACCAGCTTGCCGATTTCGCCGGTGCCCATGGCCGGGTGACCGACGATCGGCACGTCCCAGTTCAGCGCGGCGCGGGCGTTCATCTGGCGAGCGGCCATGCCGGACGACACGGTCCAGGACACCAGCGCATCCGCCCCGGCATTCTTCATGCGCAGGATATCCGGGGTGACGTCGGGCTGCGCCGGATCGATCACGCCGGAATACACAACCTCGATCCCGGCCTTCTTGAAGCCGGCGACGCTGTCGTCATGGGCGGAGGTGCCATAGCCGGTCGCGTCCGCGGTGATCGCGACCTTCTTCACCTTCACGACCTTCATGCAGTAGTTGCGTACCGCATCGTCCCATTGCGAGTTCGACGGGGTGACCCGGAACGCGTTCGGATATTTGTCCGGATCGATCAAACTGTTCACCACCCCAGCCACCAGGCTCGGCACCTTCGCCCGCGCCATGATCGGCGACGTGGCGAGCAACTCCCCGGAGTTGGTCGGCCCCCAGATGGCGTGCACCTTGTGGCGGCTGATGACTTCCTGGGTGGCGTTCACCGCCTTGGTGGGTTCGCCCTGGGTATCGCGGGTGATGACCTCGATCAGCCGGCCGTTGACGCCGCCCTTGGCGTTGATCTCCTCGGTCGCCCAGCGGACGCCGCGGTCGAAGCCGATGCCAGGGGACGACAGCGGGCCGGTCAAGGTGGCCAGCCAGCCGATACGGATCGGTTCCGCCTGCGCATGGGCGGGACGAGCGAAGCCAGCGGCGGCGGCGGCGGTCAGGGCGAACCCGCGTCTGGTCAGGGGCATGATGTTTCCTCGGTTTTGGTCGGCGCGCGACATTGGGCCGCACCATAGGGCCGCCGACGGACCGTGCAAGCTGGCCATTTGTCAAATGGATGGTCGGTGGCACGCCGAGCGGCGGCGGGCCGGGGGAGGCGTTGGGGAGGGGGCCGCCTCTGGATGACCGCTGCATTCATACGTCTTCGGTTGGCACCGACTTCCGAGATTGGCGACCGCCGATGCTCCGCACCCGGGGCGCCGGTCAGCGCCGGTCGGATACCATCAGCCTAACGCGGCGGCCCGCTCCGGCAGCACATCACGCACGAATGCCGGGTCGAAGATCTTCGTCGCCATCACCTGGCACCGCTTCATCAGCCGGTGCTCGTCCGGTCCGTAGTCGGGACGCGCAAAGTGCCAGGTGCCGATATGGTCCCACAGCAGAAGGTCGCCGACCGTCCATTCGTGGACATAGCGATACTTGTCCCGCATGACGTGATCCAGCAGGTGTTGTAGCAGGTCGGCGCTTTCCCGCTCCGGCAGACCGTCGATCCGGGTCGTGAAGCCGGGGTTCACATAGATCACTTTTCGGCCGGTGATCGGGTGCGTCAGCAGTACCGGATGGTGCACCGGTGGGCGTTGGCGCTTCTGCTCTTCCGTCAGCGGCGGGCGGTTGCTGCCTTTTTCCCGGCGCATGTATTCCCAGTAGTATTCGATGTCGTGCGTCGCGGTCATGCCGCTCAGACGGTCGACCATGTCCTTCGGCAGGTCGGCCGCCGCCGCCTGGGTGTTGGTGAACTCGGTTCCTCCCAGCACCCGCCCGTCGCGCATCGGCACCTGGAACGCCGACAGAATGTTCACGAACCCGATGGTCGTGGAGTAGCTCATGTCGGTGTGCCACGACTGCCCGGCATCCGGCGCGCCGATCAGCTTGCCGTCGACCTTCACGTTGGACAGGATGGTCACCTCTGGCATGCCGGGTTCGTGATGCGGGATGTTCTTCAACACCTGCAGGTCGCCGAACCGGGTCGAGAAGCGGCGCAGGTCCGCCGCCTCCAGCGCCTGACCGGGAAAGCACAGCACGCCATGCTCCCCCAGCGCGCGGAGGATGGTCCCGAAATCCGCCCGCGACAGATCCTGGCGCAGATCGACCCCGCTGACGGTGGCACCCAGGGTCTTACCGGTTGGTGTGATGACTGGCATGGAGGTTGTCCGTTTCTGATCGCCAGAGATGGGTCCAGGAGAGGTCGAGATCGGGCGCTATCGGTCAATCGTTCGGCCGATTGGCATTAACTGCCGGGCTGGTCGTGGATGTCCTCGAAGAACAGATCCTTCCAGGACTTTGCCACCGCCTTGTGACGACCGACCTGGCGCATGAACTCCTCCCATCTGGCCGAGGCCAGCGGGGTGGCGCTGTAGGACACGCCGGCACCCGACACGATCTGCACGATCTCCTCCGGATCAACCTTGGCCTTGGTGTCGGCGACGAAATACATCGCCGCTTCCCGCTTGTTGGCCATGATGAAGTCGGAGGCTTCCTGGATCGCGTTCACCAGCGCGCGATAGACTTTCGGGTTGGCGGTATGGAACGTCCGGGTGGTCCAGGCATACGCCGCCGTCGAATCCCCGATCACGTCCCGAGAATCCAGCACCGTGTGCACCGCCGGGTCCTTCAACTGCATATACTGGAAGGGAGGCACGGTGAACGCCGCATTGAAGCCGCCGCCGCCAGACAACAGGCCGGTGGTGGCATCCGCGGGCGACATCGACACCGTCAGCGCATCCAGCTTGTCAAATTGGCCGGCCCCCCACTCCTTCGCCGCGGCCATCTGCAACAACACCGCCTGGGCGGAAGATTTCACCGACGGCATGGCAATCTTGTCGACGGCGGTGAAGTCCCGGAGCGTCTTCACGGCGGGATTGCGGGAGTTCAGCAGCCAGGGCAGGCGCGCCAGACCGGCGACGCCGCGGACTTCCCGCGATGTGCCGTGGGTCTTGGCCCAGATGATGATCAGGCCAGGCGGGCCACCCGAGACGATATCCACCGCGCCGGACAGCAGCGCATCGTTCATTGCATCGGGGCCGTTGAATGTCGCGTAGGTGACTTTCAGGTTGGGCACGCCCAGCGCGGCGGCATGTTTCTCCAGCAGGTTCTGGTGCTTCATGACGTTGAACTGCAGAAAGGCGACGCTGGTCTGCTGGGCGATCCGAATTTCCGCCACCTCGGCGCGGGTCAGCGAGCCGGACATCAGCCAGAACGCGGCGCAGAGCAGGGCCGGGACGAGACGCATGGGGTTTCCTCTCGTGGCTTCTTTTCCCGGAACGCTAACTTGTGGCGCGGGGTCCGTCCATGGTCGTGGCGTACGGCCTATACTCTCGCCCCCGTCATCGGCTGGCGGATCAGCGGGACCAGGCACAAGGTCAACAGAGTCACCAGGAGCAGCAGCTTGAAGTCGTTCAGATAGGCGATGATCGTCGCCTCTCCGTTCACCATGCGGTTGAGAAACAGCGCGCCGCGCGTAGACTCCGGGTTCATCAGGGTACCCAGCGACGGGTAGTTCTGCAGCGCGCGGTTGAATGGGTTGATATAGGCGCCGATTTCCTCGTGCAGGGTCTGGCCGTGGCTGACCAGGGCCGCGGCGACCATCGAAACGCCCAGGGCGGAGCCGATATTGCGGAACAGGTTGATCACCGCCGACCCTTGGGTCCGCAACGCCGGGGCCAAGGTGGTGAACGCGATGACCTGCAACGGAATGAACGTCATACCCAATCCGAACCCCTGCACCGACATCACCCAGGTAACCCAATCGGGGGAGACATTCGGGGTCCAGCCGGTCATGTCCCAGAACGACCAGGCGGTGCAAAGCAGACCCAGCGCCACGATGATCCGCTGGTCCATCCGCGACGACAATTTCCCCACCAGCATCATGCCGAACATGGAGGCCACGCCACGCGGCGCCAGCAGCCAGCCGGCATGCCCGACCGGGTAGCTCGACACGGTCTGCAACCATGGCGCGGCCAGCGCATTCGACGAAATCAGCACCACGCCGAAACAGAACAGCATGAAGGTCGCGGTGACGTAGTTCTGGTCCTTGAACAGGGCCGGATTGATGAAGGGCTGCGGCGCGGTCAGGATATGGACGACGAACAGAAAGCAGCCGAGGCCGGCCAGGACGGCGGCGATCTGGATTTGACGGCTGTCGAACCAGTCCTCGGTCTGGCCGCGGTCCAGCATCAACTGGAAGCAGGCAACGCCGATGGCCAGCACGGTGAAGCCCAGCCAGTCGAAGCGCAGGCTGGCTTGCGGGTTGGAGCGTGGCAGCAGGATCAGCAGACCCACGATGGCGAGCACCGCGAAGGGCGGGCTGACCACGAAGACCAGCCGCCAATGATACAGGTCGGTCAGCACACCGCCCAAAGGGGGGCCGATGATGGGGCCGATCATCAGCCCCATCCCCCAGACCGCCATGGCGGGGCCTCGCTGTTCGGCCGGATAAATGTCCAGCAACACCGATTGCGCGAGCGGCACCAAACCGGCGCCGAACATGCCCTGGATCAGGCGGAAGGTGACGATCTGCTCCAGCGACTGCGCCAGCGCGCAGAGCAGCGAGAAGATGGCGAACCCGACCAGGCAAACGATCAGCAACTGCTTGCGTCCGAACCGGTTGGCCAGCCAGCCCATCGGCGCGGTCATGATCGCGGTGGCGATGATGTAGGAGGTCAGGACCCAGGCCACCTGGTCGATGGTCGCGCCGAAGCTGCCCTGCATATAGGGCAGCGCCAGGTTCGCGATGGTCGAATCCAGCGCCTGGATCGTCGTCGAGAAGATCAGGCATCCCGTTATTAGCGCTCGGCGGGGAACCTTCTCGGTGGGGGGCAGCGCCATGGTGATGACCTTCGTATTCAGGCTCGGGCGGGACCCGAACACGACGATGCACATTTACCCGGACAGAACGGGCGCGACCAATAGCCACCGGCGCCGGGGCTGTCCATCTTGGGCTTGGTGCGTTCCGGAGCAGTTGGGTGGCGGAAGGAAAGCCCCAAGGCTTTCTTTCCCTCACCCGACCTATTCCGAGATCGGCCCACTACCGCCCGAACCCCTGACCGCCGTTCACCTGGATGATCTGCGCCGTCACCCAGATCGCCGCCGAGGAGGCCAAGAACAGCACAACATTGGCCACTTCCTCCGGCCGGCCAAGACGCCCGGCGGGGATGGCGTTGAGGATAGAGGTGTAAAGGGCTGGCGCTTCCGTCTTTCGCTTCTCCCAGGATCCTCCAGGGAACTCGATCGAGCCTGGGGCCACGCAGTTCACCCGGATCCCCTTGCGCATCAGGGTCGCCGCCTGGGTGCGGGTGTAATGGATGACCGCGGCCTTGGCCGCGCCATAGGCCGGCGTCCGCACCGACGGATTCAATCCGGAACCCGAGGCGATGTTGATGATGGTGGCGTCCCGCGCCTGTTCGAGATAGGGCACCGCGATGCGGGAGGCCCGCACGGCGGCCAGCGGATCGACGGACAGGCTGGACTCCCAACTGGCCTCGTCGTCGGTGCGGCCGTAGCCGGTGGCGTTATTTATCAGTACGTCGATACCGCCCAACGCGTCCGCCGCCGCTTGGATATAGGTGGTGATCGCGTCGGGGTCGGACAGGTCGCAGCTTGCCGCATGAGTTGGGCCGCCATGCGCCGCGATGTCGGCTCGCGTGGCTTCCAACGCCTCGGCGCCGCGCGCGCAGATCGAGACCGCGGCGCCTTCCGCGGCGAACGCCAGCGCGATTGATCGCCCGATGCCTCGGCTGCCCCCGGCCACGATGACGCGGCGCCCTTTCAGTCCCAGTTCCATGGCCTATGTCTCCTTCCCGAACGCCACCAATCGCAGTGGGGGAGGCGTTGTCAACCAAGCACGATGGGGCAGGGCATGCGGAGACTTGCGCGGTCCCGCCGCTCCGGACGGGCCGGTTTGGGGTGTCGAGCCACGGCATCACCACGTCCGGCCAATGGGTTGACGGTTTGCGTCCTGGTGAACATCCGCTGCCGCCTCGGCCAGCAACCAGTCCCGGAAGGCGGCAATCTTCGGCAGTGTCGCCGTCGCCTTGGGGCATACAATCCAGTAGGCGTAGTCGACCTGGAGGGCCAGATCGAACGGGCATACCAGCCGCCCCGCATTCAGATCCCAGGCGGCCAATGCGCTGCGCGTCAGCGCGATCCCCTGACCATTGACCGCGGCGTCGATCGTGATACTGGCTTGGTTCAGGATCGGTCCGTGGGAATTATCGACCTCGGGGGCGCCGGCCGCTTGCAGCCATCGGCTCCAATCGGTCCGGTCATTGGTATGCAGAAGCGTGTATCGTGCGAGATCGGCGGGCGTTCGCAGGGACTTCTTGCCGGACACCAGGCGGGGACTGCAAACCGGGCGCAGCACTTCGGTGCACAGCCGAGTCACGTGCAGTCCCGTTTCCCGGCCGTCTCCATGGCGGATCGCGATATCCACATCCTCGCGCGCGAAATCGACGTGATGCAGGGATGCACTGATGCGCAGATCGATTTCCGGGTGCGCCTCCGCGAAACGGGTCAGGCGATGCACGAGCCATTTCGATGCAAAATTCGGCGACGTGCTTACGGTGAGCACGCCGGAGCTTTGGCGTTGCAGGATACGCGCGGTGCCGACAGCGATGCGATCGAGCGCATCACGCACAACCTCAAGGTAGTCACGCCCGACCTCGGTCAGCCGAAGCCCTTGTTGCTCACGATTGAACAGCTTCAGTCCAAGATCGGCTTCCAGTGCCTTGATCCGTTGACTGACGGCACTTTGCGTGACGCACAGTTCGCCCGCGGCGTCGGTGAAGCTTTCGTGGCGGGCGGCGGCTTCAAATGCCTTGAGTGCGTTCAGTGGTGGCAAGCGGCGCAGCATTGCTGACCTTTGACATTAGATGATTTAATGCCGGATATAGAAATAAGCATTTGAAATCAATCCAATTGCACGCGTATTGCCGCTGACCTCTAATCATCGGCGGGGCAGCGAGGTGGGGAACGAAGGGCACGTCGTTGTCTCCGCCAGCCGACGCGTCAATCGCGCACCAACGATCCACCCGCCTCACCCCTCCCGGGCGCATCCGAAGCTGGGGTCGATACCGAAAGGCCACCGCCAAGTTCGCGGTCGGGTTCACACGGGCGTCCGAAGTTGGACCCGATGTGACATTCACCGAACTGTTCGTCTGGCAACCGGGCAAGCGACGCATCGCCATCGACTTCGCGGCCGACGAGGCCATCCAGCGCTATTGGGTCGATCATATTGACCAATGCCGTTGTCGCGGCAATTGAAGCATGGGGTGACACACAGCATGAATCGACTGTCCGGCCGAACAAGAACCTGCCATCGGGGCGATGGGGCGGTGCTGGCCCGGGCCGGTCAACAGACCCAGCCAGCGACCAATTTGGACGCATCACCATGAACAGACGTGCGACGTTGCTCGACAGCAGTCAGGCCTCGACAAGGAACCCCGCGGTCTATGTGTGCTTGGCCAAGGCATTCCGGGATTTCAGCGACGGATTCGTAGCCGTTTTGCTGCCGGTGTACCTGACGGCAATGGGGTTTGGAGCCTTCGAAATCGGCCTCGTCGCGACCCTGGCGCTGTTTGGTTCGGCGTTGACGACCCTGGCGTTCGGGGCACTCGGCGCGAATATCGACCAGCGCAAGCTGCTGATGGTGGCGTCCAGCTTGATGGTCGCATCAGGTTTGGCGTTCGCGCTCGCCAACACATTCGCGGTGATCCTGCTGATCGCTTTCATGGGGACGATCAGCCCCTCCTCCGGCAGTGGTGGCATTTTCCCATCGTTGGAACAGGCCGTCCTATCGCGATCCGTGGCGGATAGTCGGCGGACAAAGATGTTCGCCCGATACAGTCTGGTGGGTGCGCTGGCCGCGGCGGTCGGGGCACTCGCCTCCGGTTCACCCGATCTGCTCGCGAGCCAGGGCATACCGCAACTTGCCGTGCTCAAGGCGATGTTCCTACTATACGCCTTGCTCGGCCTTGTTGGCGGCGTCTTGTATGGGTGCATTCCCCCACAGCCAGCGCGCATCGTGGAGGAACCGGTCGCCGTCCTTGGTCCGTCGCGCCGCATCGTGATCAAGATGGCAGCCTTGTTCAGCATCGACTCGCTGGCCAGCGGCTTCGCCATCCAGTCCCTGGTCGTTCTGTGGCTGTTCAACAAATTCGACCTTTCATTATCGGCCGCGGGCCTGATTTTCTTCTGGACCGGCGTGTTGTCGGCGTTTTCGTTCCCGGTCGCGGCCTGGCTGTCGGTGCGCATCGGGTTGGTCAACACCATGGTGTTTACGCATATCCCGTCGAGCGTCTTCCTGATCCTGGCGGCGATTGTCCCGAGTCTTGAACTTGCGCTGGCATGTCTCATGCTCCGCGCGGCCTTGTCCCAGATGGATGTGCCGACCCGCGCTTCATACGTGATGGCCGTCGTCACGCCACCGGAACGGGCGGCCGCGGCAAGTATCACCTCGGTTACCAAGAGTCTTGCGGCGGCGACAAGCCCGGCGTTGGGCGGTGCTCTGTTCGCCGCCGGCTATGAATCCTGGCCGCTGATCATCTGCGGCGTGCTGAAGATACTCTACGACCTGGCCTTGCTCTGGACCTTCCGTCACATCAGGCCACCCGAAGAGCAATGACGCGAAATGGGTATCTCCGGTCATCAGGCCGCCGTACTAGCCGAGCAGGCCACAAGGTGAGAAGCTGCCGGGCAACCCGTGGCGGACAACAAACGGCAATCGAGGGGACCCCATGACAGACACGATATCCAGGCGCGCGCATGTGATCGCTGGCGGCTTTCCGGTGGGATCGAGCGCGGGACACGACCACGACCACGCCCGCTTGCGGTTGCTCGGGTTGTTGGCGGAGCGCGATATCCCCGCCTCGGTGGCCAATGACTTTGCCGACGTGGAAAAGTGGCTGCCGGTTTCGGGGCTGCTGATCACCTATGTCGCCGGCCCCTATCCCGACGCGGCGCAATGCCGAACGATCAAGGCCTGGATGGAAGCCGGAGGGCATTGGCTGGGCCTGCACGGAACCAGCGGCGGTCGTGCCGAACGAGTGGAAGGCTTTCGCCAACGCCGCACCGTGAAGACCGAGCATCACGCGCTGCTGGGCAGTTACTTCCTGACCCACCCGCCGCTCTGCCGCTTCCGGGTCGATGTCACGGACCCGGGCAGCGCGCTGACCCAGGGGATTGGGTCGTCGTTCGAGGTAACAGACGAGCCCTATTTCATTGAGTTGCAGGACCCGGCCTCGACACGGATTCTGCTGACGGCCGATTATGGCCCGGATGCGGTGTCGCCCAGCATCGGGACGCTTTATCCCACGGATACGTCGTTGCAGGGCGACGGCAAGACCCGGGTCCTGGGCTATACGCGTGACGTCGGGCGGGGGGGCGTGACCTATTTCGCGCTCGGTCATTGCCACAACCCGGCGTCGCGGCCGGCGCGGGCTGTCGAGCCGGGGGATACGACTCCGGCAACATTTCGTGGCCCGTGGGAGAGCGACGCGTTCATGACCTTGTTGCGCAATGCCATCGGCTGGGGTGTGGGCGGCTGATCGCTTCGGGGCTCTGCCCCGGACCCCGCGAGGGCTTTGCCCTTCGAACCCACCAGGGGCTGCGGCCCCTGGACCGCGATTCATGGGGTCCAGGGGGGAAGGAGGGAACCCGGACGTTGAAACGCCGCGGTCGGCTCCCTTTCCCCCCTGACCCCATAAACGGCATCCAAGGCCCAGCCTTGGTAGGGGTCGAGGGGGCAAAGCCCCCCGCGGGGTTTGGGGCGGAGCCCCAAGATCAAACCGCTTCGAACTTAAACCCATCCCCCCAACGCTTGATCCGCCCCGACGACGGCGACGGGAAATGCGCCGTGCACACCAAGGTCGATGTATCACACAAGCAACTGAACAGCTTCCGCCGGCTCTCACCCGCTTGCGCGGAGTCGTAGTCCACCCGCATGCCCAATTCCGGATAGCGTGCCTGCAACGCCGAGTGGATCATATCACCAGTAATCACCGCATCCGCGCCAGGCTTGCCGACCTGCACCGAGTAATGGTCGATCGTATGCCCGGGGGTCGGCAGCAATTTCACCAGATCGCCGAACACATGGTCGCTTTTCACCACTTCCTCGCGCTTGGCGGCAACGATCGGCAGCACGGAATCGGTGATCCACGGCGCGGTCGTCGCGTCCTTCTGCTCGGTCTCCGTCCAATAGGCGAGTTCCCGGTCGGAGAAGACGTATTTCGCCTTCGGGAAGGTCGGCACCCAGCGGCCATTCTCCAACTTCGTGTTCCAGCCGACATGATCGACATGCAGATGGGTGCACATCACATAGTCGATCTGGTCCACCGAGACGCCGGTCGCGGCCAGGCTCTTCTCGAACCGGTCGGTGTTCATCATGTTCCAGAACGGGCGCGTCGGGCGAGGCTTATGGTTGCCGACGCAACTGTCGATCAGGATGTTGTGGTGCGGCGTCTGTACCAGGTAGGACTGGATGCACAGCACCAGTTGACCGTTCTTATCCAGGTAGCCGCCGTCGGTCATCCAACCGCGGTTTTCCTCCAGCACCTCCGGGGTCAGATTGGGGAAGAATTCCAACGGATTGAAGAACGGCGCCTCCTGTTCCACGACGCGGTGGATGGTGATGTCGCCGACCTTGAAGGTTGTGGTGGGCATGGTTCGGTTTCCTCGATGGTTGAGATGTCCGGGTCAATCGAACAAAGTCGCCAGCCGCTGCTTGATGCTGTCGGCAATATACAGCGCCAGCGCCTGGATGGTGGAGGTCGGATTCACGCCGCCGGAGGTGACGAAGATGCTGCCATCGACGATGAACAGGTTCTTCACGTCGTGACAGCGCCCCCACTCGTTCACCACGGATCGTTCCGGATCGGTGCCCATCCGCGCGGTGCCCAGAAGATGCCAACCGCCATTCAGGATGGGGCTCTGCACGCCGATATCGGTGGCACCGGCCACGGCCAGGATCTCCTTCGCGCGCGCGATGCCGTGATCCATCATCCGCAACGAGTTGTCGCTCAACGTGTAGTCGATCTTCGGGGACGGAATGCCGTGCGAGTCCTTCAACACAGGGTCCAGGGTGACCCGGTTGTGTTCCTCGGGAAGGTCCTCGCAGATCGCCGACATACCGATGCGTTTCCCGGCCAGCTTGCGGAAGACGCGGTGATGATCGGCGCCCCAGGGCAGGCGGCCATCGGCGGCGCTGAAGATCGCCTCGGTCACCGGGCCGATGCCGCGGCCGAACTGATAGCAATAGCCTCGGACGAAATCGCGGGCGGGGTCGGTTTCGTAGAACTCCATGCTCCACAGGCACAAAGGCGGCGCGCGGTTGCTGTCGAGCGCTTCGTCGACATAGCCGAACACCTGCGCATAGGGATGAAACATCAGGTTCTTGCCGACCAGGCCGCTGGAATTGGCCAGCCCGTTGGGGAACCGAGACGACGTGGAGTTCAGCAACAACCGCGGCGTGCCCACGCCGTTGCACGCCATGATGACGACCTCGGCCGGTTGGAACTGCTCCTTCCCGTCCGCGTCGTAATAGATCGCGCCGGAGGCCATACCGTGCTCGTTGACCGTAATCTCCCGCACCCGGCAGCGCGTACGCAGTTCCACCCCGGCGCGGATGGCGTGCGGCCAATAGGTGATGTCGGTGCTGGCCTTGGCGCCCTGGGTGCAGGCCGGCGTGCAATGACCGAGATTGATGCAGGGCGCGCGCCCATCATACTCGGTGGTGGCGACGGCGGTGTCGGACGGCCACCAGTGCCAGCCGAGATTGTTCATCGCCTGGGCAAAACGGGTGCCGGATTTGCCCAGCGGCAGCGGCGGCATCGGCGGCTGCTTGGCCGGATAGGCCGGGTCGCCGGCCAGGCCGGATACGCCGGTCATGCGGTCGTTGATGGCGAAGAACGGCTCCAGGGTCGCATAATCGACCGGCCAGTCGTCGGCCACTCCGTCCAGGGAGCGGACCCGGAAATCCGACGGGTGCAGGCGCGGATAATGGCCCGTGTACATGATGGTGCTGCCGCCGACGCCGTTGAAATTCACCACCTTGATCGGCGAGTTGTCGTCGTTGATCGGATAGTCGGTCGGTCGGGCGCGCCGGTTCGGGCTGGTGGCGAAATCGTCGTAAAGGCGCGCCTCCCAGTCGCGGCTGTTGCTGGGGTAGTCCGACTGCTTCATCCAATCGCCCTGTTCCAGGCACAGAATCCGCATCTTCGTATCCGCCAGGCTCCAGGCCACCGCGGCACCGGACGCGCCGGAGCCGATGATCAACACGTCCACCATTTCGTTCATGCGACGCTCCTGGATTCGCTTGCGGCGGCCCGTTTGGTTGGGGACTCATAGCAGCCGACCGAACCTTTGACCGATAGCGCCCGCTCACCGTCATGGCCGGGTCGAGGCCGGCGATGGCGGTGAGGCGAGGTGGCGCAACGGTCAAAGGTTCGGACGGCCGGTATCCTATCGCTGAGAGATGTGTGGCGTCGATCCCATGGCAGGGCGTAACGGCCTGAGGCGAACCTGGCCAAGTCAGGCCATCCCGGGCGACGGAGACCGCCTGCGCTGCGTTGGTGTGCGGATATGTCCGCCCCCCACGTTCCCGACGCTATAAGAGCCTGAAAGATTCTTCAAGAGACCGATAGTTCGCGGGACTTCTCGAAACGACACGAACCCGGCGCCGATCGGTGTGTAGGTCAGGGCCGACACGCGAGTTCCGGGTGAACCTTTCCCGCCAACGGTGTAGACTGCCCCCGGGACAACCCGAGGGACCGTCACATGCGCCATATCGCTTTCCTCCTGAGCGTCATCATCGCGCTTGCCCTCGGTGCGCCGGCCCGATCCGCCGAATTCAACATCCCGGGCCTGGAGCGCGACAGCCAAGCCTATGTCGAGCAACTGTCCGCCAAGTTTCCCGCCGGCGCGTCGCCCCAAGTCCGCCGGCAGTCCGACCAGGCGGTGGACGCGGCGCTGCGCAAGCAGGACTGGGCCGCCACGGCCGCGGCCCTCGAAACCCGCGTTGGCCAGGGGGAAGTGCTGGCGACTCATTGGATCGCGCTTGCCCGGGCCCAGTTGCGCCGCACCCCGCCGGATCCCAGGCGGGCGTTGCAGGCCGCGTGGCTGGCCTTCACCGCCTCCGACGCCGGTGCCGATGAGGTGCCGCCTTTGCTGCTGATGGCGGATGCGCTGCGGCGGCTCGATCGCCCGGTCCAGGTGATCCAGGCGCTGGAAGCCGCGATCGAGCGCACGCCCGACGACCCGAACCTCACCCGCCAACTGGCGGATGCGCGGAGGGCCGCCGGGGTCCTGGTCAGCCGCATCCGCACGGAACCGGAGGCCGAACCGCCGCGCGCCTGCCTGGAATTCACCGTGGCCCCGGTCAAGCGCGACGACTTCCAGCCGCAGGATTGGGTGCAGCTGAACCCACCCGTCCCCGGCGCCGCCACAACGCGGGAGGGCGATCAGTTGTGCGTCTCCGGCCTGCCGTCCGGCGCCACTACGCGGCTGACCTTGCGGGCCGGCATGCCGGGCGAGGGCGGGCTTTCGGTGGTGCGCGACCTGACCTACCAGGTGGCGATGGCCAACAAGCGGGCGCGGATCGACTTCGATACCCGCATGTTCGTCCTGCCGCGCGGCCAGACGCCGGCGCTGGGCATGACCACGGTCAATCTCTCGGCCGTGAAGCTGACCCTGGCGCGCCTGACCGAGCGCAACGTCGTGGCCTTCATCCGCGACTCCCGCCTGGGCCAGCCCGTCGAAACCTGGAACGCGGCCGAAATCGGCGAGCGCACCGGCAGCGTGGTCTGGACCGGCACCGCCCAGGTGCCGAAATGGGAGCCGAACAAGCCGGCGCGCGTCGCCCTGCCGCTGCCGGACGCGTTGGCCTCGGCCGGTCCCGGGCTGTACGCGCTGTCGGTGCAGGCAGGCGACGGCACGCCGAACACTAATGGCGCGGTGCAGATGATCCTGCGCACCGACCTTGCGCCCACGGTGTGGCGCGGGGCGGACGGGCTGACCATCCAGGTGCGTGGGTTTGCCGACGTGTTGCCGCGTCCGGGCGTGACATTGCGGCTGCTGGCGGACAACAACGACGTGCTGGCGGAAACCACCACCGATGCACTGGGCGTCGGGCGCTTCGCGAAGCCTCTGCTGCGTGGGGAGGGGCCGTTGGCGCCGCGCGCGGTGCATGCGTTCGGGCCGGACAGCGATTTCACCATGCTGGACCTGGAAAACGCGGCGTTCGACCTGTCGGACCGGGGCGTTGCCGGCCTGCCGCATCCCGGGCCGCTGGATGCCTATGTGTGGCTGGATCGCGGCATCTACCGTCCGGGCGAGACCGTGCAGGTGATGGCGCTGCTGCGCGACGATGCCGGAAGGCCGGCCGATATGCCCGCCCATATCATCGTCAAGCGTCCGAACGGACAGGTCTTCCTGGACAGCATCGTGGCTCGTCTGGCCGAGGCAAGCACCCATCTTCCGGTGGTTCTGTCGGCCGGGGCGCCTGCCGGCACCTGGACGGTGGAGGTCAAGGCCGATCCGACCGCGCCTCCGATCGGCACCGCCAGTTTCCGCGTCGATGCCTTCGTGCCGGACCGGATGGCGGTGGTATTCGGTGCCGTTCCGGGACCTCTGCGGGCCGACGCCGCTTATACCCTGCCGATCACCGCGAATTTCCTGTACGGCGCGCCCGCCGCCGGGCTGACCGGGCACGCGAGCTTGCGTCTGGTCGTCGATCCGGCGCCGTTCCTGGCTTTGAGCGGCTATCGCATCGGCATGGATGGCGAGATCTACGCCCCCGACCAGACGGACATCGATCTGCCGGCAACGGATGCCCAGGGCAAGACCGTTCTGACGATCCCGGCGCGGCGCGCGCCGGACACCACCTTTGCGCTGAAGGCCGCCATCGAAGCCGTGGTCGACGATCCGGCCGGACGAGGGTCCCGTGCGGCTTTGGAAATCCCGGTCCGGTCGGCGGGCAACCTGCTGGGCATCAAGCCCGGTTTTGCCGGCAACGCGGTCGATGCCGGGACCGAGGCGGCGTTCGACATCGCCGCGGTCAATCAGGACGGCATCCGCATCTCCGTCAAGGCGAAGCTGCGGCTGGTGCGCGAACGCCCGGATTGGCGTCTGGTCACAAGGGGCGGTCTGGCGCGGTATGAAACCGTCTGGCGCGACGAGCCTCTGCAAACCACCGACATCGTGATCCCCGCCGACGCCCCGTTCCATGTCGCGCGAAAATTCGACTTCGGCCGTTATCGGATCGAGATCACGGAAGCCGGCGGCATGGCCGGAACCTCCATGCGGTTTCGCTCCGGCTGGGTGTCGTCCGACAGTCCGGACATGCCCGATCTGGTGGATGTGTCCGCCGATCGCAAAGCCTATGCGCCCGGAGACACCGCCCGCATCCATATCGCGCCTCCGTTCGGCGGGCAGGCCAGCCTGCTGGTGGTGACCGACAAGGTCCACACCATCCGCACCGTGGAGGTCGCCGCCGGCGGCACCGACGTGGATGTGCCGGTCGATGCCGCCTGGGGTCCGGGCGCCTATATCGCGGTGCATCTCTATCGGACCGCGGCGGACGCGAAATCCCGTCCCGGACGCGCCATCGGGCTGGTCTGGGCGGGCATCGATCCCGCCACGCGCACCCTGCCGGTCGCGTTCGAGGCAGCCGAAAAATACAACCCCCGTGCTCGCGCCGCGATCCGGCTGCGCACCGCGCCCGGCGCCTGGGTCAGCCTGGCCGCGGTGGATGAGGGGATCCTGCGGCTGACCAATTTCGTCTCGCCCGATCCGCGGGACCATTTCCTCGGGCGGCGGCGGCTGGGGTTGGATATCCGTGACGATTGGGGCCGCCTGATCGCGCCGCCGGATGGCGAGGCGACGAGTTTGCGCCAGGGCGGCGATGATGGCGCGTTCACCCTGCCGGATATTCCCCAGAAGACGGTGACCCTGTTCATCGCTCCGGTGCAGGCGGGCGCGGACGGGATCGCCGAGTTTCCGCTCGACCTGCCGGACTTCAACGGTCAGGTCCGGCTGATGGCGGTGGCCTGGAGCGGCACGAAAATCGGCGCCGCCAGCAAGCCGATCACGGTGCGCGATCCGGTGGTGGCAGAGCCCTTGCTGCCTCGGTTCCTGGCGCCAGGGGATCAGGCTCGGCTGACCGTGCTGCTGCATAATCTGGACCTGCCGGCTGGGGAGACGGTCGTCGAACTGTCCGTCGATGGGCCCCTGAGCCTGTCCGGTCCGTCCCGTTTGGCGGCCACGCTGGCTCCTGGAGCACAGGCGCTGCCCTCCACCGTGCTGGCGGCGACCGGCGCGGGACGCGGCATCGTGCGGTTGAACGTCACCGGGCCGGCGGGCTTCACCGTGCAGCGGGAAACCGCGATCACCATCCGTCCGGCGCGCGGTGCCACCACCATCGTGGCCGGCGGCGATATCGCGCCGGGGGCGGAGGCGTCCCTGGCGCCGCCCGCCGATCGGTTCCTGGCCGGCACATGGCGGGCCTCCGCCACCTTGGGCGGCGCGGTGCGTTATGACGTGGCAGGGCTGGTCGCCTCCCTGGAACGCTATCCGCTGAACTGCCTGGAGCAGGCGACCAGCCGCGGGTTCCCGCTGGCTCTGTTGCCGGATGGGCCGATTGCCGGCCCGGATCGAGTCGGCCGGTTGCAGCGCTCGGTCGAGCTGGTGCTGGATCGGCAGCGCTACGATGGCGGTTTTGGCCTGTGGTATGCGGGCAACGAGGCTGAACCCTGGCTGTCCGTCTATGCCACCGAGTTTCTGATCCGCGCGCGTCAGGCCGGTGCCGCAATTCCGGAACCGGCGATGGTCGATGCCCTGAAATTCATCGGCGAGGCGGCGGACGGTTATGTCAGCTCGCCGGAGGAATTCGCCACGCAGGCCTATCGGCTTTACGTCCTGGCGCTGGCTGGCACCGGGCGGCCGGGCGCGGCGCGGGTGATGGCCGAGCAGATCGGGAAGCTGCCGACTCCGCTGGCAAAGGCGCAATTGGGGGCGGCTTTGGCGATGGGACGTGACACAAGGCGCGCGGAGGCGGCCTTCGAGGCGGCCCTGGCCGGGAGCGAGCGGCGTTGGTGGCACGTGGATTATGGCTCCGCCTTGCGCGACCAGGCGGCCATCGCCATCCTGCTGAAAGAAAGCGGCGTCGCGGCCGCTCGGCTGACCGCGCTGATCCAGGCGATGCCTGGTGCCAATCTGTCGCCCGATACGTTGAATACGCAGGAGCAGGCGTGGGCCGCTGCGGCGGGGGCCGTGCTGGGGCAAGGATTGCGGCCGGTGCGCGTGTCGGTCGGAGGGCGCGATCTGCCGCCGGCGCCGGTGCAGGCGGTGGCGCTGACGGGGCCGGTGTCGGTGCGCAATCTGGGCGATCAGGCGGTGTTGCGGACGGTGTCCGCGACTGGGGTGCCGGTGACGGCGTTGGCGGCGGCTCGGGCCGGGATGCGGTTGGGCCGGCAGTTCATGACGATGGATGGTCAGCCGCTGGATTTGGACAAATTGCGCCAAAACACGATTTTCGTGCTGGTCCTGGAAGGGCGTGCGGAGGACGGGCAGCCGCATCGCGCCATGGTGCAGCACGGGCTGCCGGCCGGGTGGGAGATCGCGGGGCGGTTCGGCGCGGGCGATGCGCCGGGGTTGTCGTGGCTGACCGGGCTGAGCGAGGTTGAGGCGCAGCCGGCCGCGGATGACCGCTATGCTGCGGTGGTGGCTCTGACGGCGGAGAAGCCGGCGTTCAAGCTGGCGATCCGGGTCCGGGCGGTGACGCCTGGGACGTATGAACTGCCCGGGGCCGAGGTTGCCGATATGTATCGGCCGGGGGTGTTTGCTCGCCAGAACGCCGGGCGGATTACGGTGCAGGCTTTGGAGTAGGGGGGCTGGTGGCTTCCCTGCTTGCCTCCCAAAGAAAATCTGTCCCAATCCCAACAGACCGAACCCGTGACGGATGGCGACAATGGGCGCTGTCATTGCGAGCGGAGCGCAGCAGTCCAGGGCAACCAACAGGATCGCTGATGCCAAGACCCTGGATTGCCTCGCCGCGCTCGCAATGACACGGCCACCCATGGGGCGGTGGTTGGGACGGATGGTAAAAATCGGAGACGTACGATCGAGGCCCGGTCGGGAACTTCTCGATAACATCTTGCCCGTGATACGACGGCGGCCATGCACGATGCGCAACACCGTGACCGTCTCATCATCCTCCGTGTAGTGGTAGAGGATGTTGTAAGGCGACGCGATGCCGATACGAATATCTCGTCCAAGGGCAGGGCGAGGCGCGCCAATGGCTGGATGCGCCGCAAGGCGGTCGTAAAGACCACGAAAGAGCCCTCGATATTCGGCGCCCATCCGTAGTTTGGCAAAATCACATGAACAGCCCTGACAACGAATTCATCCTCTGATTCGCTGAGAAGGATCCCCACCCGAATCGCCGCTCGCTGTTCATTGGTGCCAACACGGGCATGCCGTCCCCTGCCTCCGCCGCCCCTTCACACGTCCGTCTGACCTTCCCGGGACGATTTTCGTGCGTTGGCGTGCGGATATGGCGCGACGATCATCGCCCGCGAGGCTGAAGAAGGGGGAACGGACGCGCGAAATCAGGGACATGGATGGGCTTTCCTGCGTGGAGAGTTTGCTTCCACAGCTAGGTCGACCGCCGGGTTCGCGCCAAGACAAAACCCGCAAGCCCCCGGTTTTCCGCCGTTTTTGAGGAAAAATCCCGCCCGACCGGTGGGGAAACCAGCGTTAACCGGTATGGTTAACGGATTTGTGTTATTTCTGATACGCGCTCCGACCGCGTTTTCGGGCCGAACGCCGTTGTTGCCGGCTTGTGTGAGCGTCGGGTAGCAAATGGTTGGAAAAGCGCGATTTCTTTGGCTTCTTAAGATCCCACTTTAAGTTCGGGCGCCGCCGTCATCCATTCCGGTCAGGCGCCGATCATGGGGGGTATCGTTACGATCAGGCGCGGGATCAGGGGGGTATCGTTGCTCTTCCCGGCGGTTAACTTTTCGCGGCGACATGTTCCTATTTCAGGAACGGTCGAATTTCCGTGACTGTCTCGGCCGGAGGACCGCCGCAATGGGCGGGGCTGGCCTCGCCAGAAGCGACAGCCTGGTTCGATGCCACCGACCGCATCCGCCGCCCCATCCTGCTTTGGGGCGTCGAACTCGGCCGCGATCGGAGTCTGTTCGCCGAGCGGGAGATGTGTGAAGACCGTATCTCGCAAAGGGAGGACCGTTATGCCAACCCCGCTCGAATTCGGATGGTTCATGCCCACGTGGGGCGACACCACCTGCTATGGCGACAAGGACGCGTTCATCCCTCCGTCCGCGGAATTGTTCGACCGCGTCATCCTGGCCGCCGAGGCCGCCGGGTTCGAGTATTTCCTGGTCCCGGTCTCCAGTACCTGCTGGGAAGCCTGGATCGCCAGCGCCATGGCCGTTGCCAAGACGAAGCGTATCAAGGCGCTGGTGGCGGCGCGTCCCGGCTATGTCAGCCCGGTGCAACTCGCGAAGATGGCGGCGACCTTCGACCAGTTGTCCGGCGGGCGGCTGTCGATGAACCTGATCGCCGGGCAAAGCCAGATCGAAACCGAGTCCGAAGGCATCACCCTGGCGAAGGAAGACCGCTACGCGTTGATGGAGGAAGACGTCTCCATCATGAAGGCGCTGTGGACCGCCCGCGGTCCGGTGGATTTTGCGGGGCGCTTCCACACCCTGAAAGGTGCCCGCATCACGCCGCGGACGCTGCAACAACCCTATCCGCGCTTCTATCTCGGCGGTGGGTCGGAGGATGCGTGGGAGGTTTCGGCAAAACATTCCGACATCCATCTGTTCTGGGGCGACACGCCCGAGCGCATTGCCTCCAACATGGCAACCATCCGTGGCCTGGCCGCTCGCCATGGACGCGCCGAAACCATAGGGTTCGGCATGCGGTTGCAGATCCTGTGTCGCGAAACCGAGGCCGAGGCCTGGGACGCCGCGCATGAACTGGTGCGCGATGTGACCGAGGCGCAGACCCATTACATCCGCACGCATTATGCGTCCTCGGCCGCCAATCGCCGGGTGCAGCAACTGGCGCGGGAGCATGGCGAATTGATCGGGCCGCATCTGTGGACCGGGGTGACGCGGGTGCGTCCCGGGGCGGGGATCGTCGTGGTGGGCAATCCGGCGCAATGCGCGGCGACGTTACAGCAGTTTATCGATCTGGGGTGTAGCTCATTCTGTCTGTCCGGATATCTGCATGACGCGGAGGCGACGCGATTTGCCCGCTGGGTGCGGCCGTTGCTGGCGGAGCGCAACCGCGGGCGGATGCTGGCGGCTTAGGGAAGAAAGCCTCGGGGCTCCGCCCCGAACCCCGCGAGGGGCTTTGCCCCCCAATGGACCTTTGGGACCCCCACCAAGGCTGGGCCTTGGATGCCGCTTATTGGGTCAGGGGGGAAAGGGGGCCGACCCGGACGTTGAAACGACACGGTCGGCCCCCTTTCATCCCTGACCCCATGAATCGCGGTCCAGGGGCCGTAGCCCCTGGTGGGATCGAAGGGCGAAGCCCTCGCGGGGTTTGGGGCAGAGCCCCGAGGCTTTGCCCCCTACGCTGCCTCGTCCTTCTGCACCTTCGGGTCGTAGTTCGCGTTGGTCCACTTGGTAATCCACGCCTCATACGTCACCGTCTCCCAGCGCGGCGGATTGCCGGGGCCGGTGCAGGTCGGCAGGCACTCGATCACCGAGTCCAGATGCGGCGCCAGGAACACCGGGATCGCATAGCGTTGCCGACCGACCGGCGGCAGGGCGCGGTGCGGCGTGGACAGGAACCGCCCGTTCGACCAGCGCCGCAGGGTGTCGCCCGAGTTGACAGCGAACGATCCCGGAATGAACGGCACGTCCAGCCACTGGCCGGACGGCATGCGCACCTGCAATCCGGGCACCTCGGTCTGTGCCAGGAAGGTCATGAAATTGGCGTCGCTGTGCGGCGCGATGCCGAACTGGTTGCGTTCGGCTGAAACCGGCGGATAGTGCGACAGCCGCAGATTGGTCTGGCTGTCGACGAAATGCGGCAGGAAGAACCCGGGATCGAGGTCCAGCGACTGCGCCACCGCGGGCAGCAGGCGGTTGGTGAACTGCTCCATCCGGTTCATATAAGCAAGGATGTTGGCGCGGAAATCCGGCAGGTCCGCCTCCTCCGGCCAGACATTGGCGCCGGCGAAGCGCCGCCCGGCCAGGCGCATCGGGTGGTCGGGGGCGCGTTCGCGCTTGACGAAGAATGCCTCGTTCAGGTCGGGCTTGTCATTGTCGTTGACGTCGGATGTCCAGACCGCATAGCGGCCCATCGCCATGTAGCCGTTGTTGTGCTCGTTCAGTTTCAGCGGCAATTTTTTCGACATCGGCAGATCGTGCAGCCGGCGCGCCTGTTCGAAGGTCTGGGCGATCAGATCGGCCGGGACCCCGTGGCCGGTAATGACGAAGAACCCCACCTGTGTGAGGGCATCGTGTATGGCGCGCGCCGTGTGCTGCATGGCACCGGGCCGGTCGGCGACGGTGTCGGTCAGGTCGATGACGGGTATGGCTTCGGTCATGACATATCCTCGGGCTCTTGCCGGCCGCCAAACAGTGGCGATTGAGGCGGTATCAGGCCGCGTCGGGGGTGTTTCCGAACGACCCAGCTTATGGACCGGCCTCCCTTTCGGGTGTCGGCGCCAGTCGGGGAAGACGGTAGAGATCCGCGACCGATCGCACAATGGGGCCTGTCTCGGGGCACGACCTGGACCTTTGCCGCCGGTGTGGCGGGGGAAGCCGGATAGGCTCCGGCCACGTCAATACAATCGCCCCCTGAAAGAATTCAATCCGCTTAAATCAATAATTGCATCGAATGCAACGTTGCGGCCGGGTTTTTCATTCGCAAGTATTATTTCATGAGAAATGGACAAGATACGACGAGACCGGGGCTCGGTGCTGTCGTTGGTTCGTTAATTTCATGGTATTCGTGCATCAAATCACCCTGAATGGTCCGCCGGACACGCGCCCTGGAGTGCCGGATTTCCAATAAACGCCCCGATGAAAGGAAGATGAAAGATCGATTTTTATTTGAAAAGGTTGACGAAGACTTCAGGGGCTTCTATGGCTGGCTCCACCAACCCGCGATCTTTTCGCCTGTTTCGGGACATGCCGCGATGATGTTGCCTCGGTCGCCTGCCTCCCTGCTGATCGTTCCTCTGCTCGCAGTCGGTTTGCTGCAGGGCACGCGCGCCGCCAATGCCGGACCGATCGGCCTTGGCGCGTTCGGACCCGACGCGGTGTTGACGAATTTCAATGGTCTGCCGCTGGAAACTTACGACAATCCCTCGCCGTTGGTGATCGGGGGCGATACCTATCTCTCCAGCGATGGTTTCTTCCGATACCTTACCGATTACGGGGCTGCCGAAACGATCACCACCGACGGGGATCAGAGCACGCTGACCTTGGTTCTGGCACGGGATACCTGGCGGATCGGCGGTTCCATCGGCGCCTATGGCGCGTCTTCCGAAACGGTCCGCTTCTACGACGCCGACCACAACCTGCTCGGTACCGTTGAAGTGACCAACCCGGCCGCCGGATTGTCGTTCGTGGGGTGGGAAACCACCGGCGCACCGATCCGTTCGGTGGAATTCCAGGACACCAGCGACAACGGTTACGTCCTGGCGCTGGATAATGTCATCGCGGAAGCCTCGGTGCCCGAGCCTGCGACCCTGGCATTGCTGGGGTTCGGTCTGGCTGGGCTGGGATTCGTCCGCCGGCGCACGCCGACGCGGTAAGGCGAGGCGCAGTAATAACCGCACCATTTGGCGTGGAGTACGGGCCTCTCCCCGCGCCATGACGGGGAGGGTCGGCCAAGACGGATGTCAGACCGTGAGATACTGCTTCACGATGTCCTGGTTGGCGCGGAGATCGGCGGGGGTGCCGGTGTAGCGGACCTCCCCTTTTTCCAGGATGTAGACCCGATCGGCCAGGGACAGGACGAATTCCAGGTTCTGTTCGGCCAGCACGATCGACAGGCCGGTCGCCTTCAACTGCGCCACCTTGTCGCGCAACTGCTCGACGATCAGCGGTGCCAGACCCTCCGACGGCTCGTCTAGCAACAGCAGTTCCGGATTGCCCATCAGGGTGCGCGCGATGGTCAGCATCTGCTGCTGGCCGCCGGACAACACGCCACCGCGGCGATCGCGGATGCCTTCCAGGTCGGGGAACAGGGCGAATACTTCGGGCTCGCTCCAGCCTTGCTTGCCGGCCTTGGCGGGGCGGCGGGCGATGTCCAGGTTCTCCCACACCGACAATTCCGGGAAAATCCGCCGTTCTTCCGGCACGAAGCCGATGCCCAACTGGCAGATCTTGTAGGGCGGCAGGCGCGCGATGTCCTGGCCTTTCCACATCACCTTGCCCTGCCGCGGCGGGGTCAGCCCCATGATCGATCGCATGGTGGTCGTCTTGCCGACGCCGTTGCGTCCGATCAGCGCCACGCACTCCCCCGGGTCGACCCGGATGGAGATGCCGAACAGCACCTGGCTGAGGCCATAGGCGGTGTGGATGGCGTCCACCGTCAGTTCTGCTCGGGAATTGGCGTCAACCATGGGCATGCTCCCCGAGATAGACCCGTTTGACCTCGGGGTCGTTGCGGACTTCATCGGGCGTGCCCGACGCGATGATCTCTCCGTGATGCAGCACGGAAATGCGTTCGGCGATGCCGAAGACGACGGACATGTCGTGCTCGGTGAACAGCAGGGTCAGGCCGCGGGCGCGGACGATGTCGCGGACCAGGGCAATGGCCTCGGCCGTTTCTTGGGGAGACATGCCGGCGGTCGGTTCATCCAGCAGCAGCAGTCTCGGCTGGGAGGCAAGTGCGATCGCCAGTTCCAACTGCTTCTGCTTGCCGTAGCTGAGCTCGCCGCCAATCTCCGGCGCTTCGTCCACCAGCCCGACGAGGCGCAGCAGATCGGCGGTTTCCTCGCGGTGCAGGGACCGGCCGGACCGGAACAGGTTCCAATGCTGGCCGGCATGGGCGATCAGGGCGACCTGCACGTTCTCAAACACCGTCAGGCGCGGGTAGATGTTGATGCGCTGAAACGACCGCGCGATGCCCATGCGCACGATCTTTTCCGGGGCGAGGCCGACCAGGCTCTTGCCCTCGAACAGGACGGTGCCCTGGTCGGGGCGCAGATGGCCGGTGATCAGGTTGAAGAACGTGGTCTTGCCGGCGCCGTTGGGGCCGATCACGGCATGAGTTTCCCCCGCGTTCAGTTCCAGATGGATGTCGCGCGTGGCGACGAAGCCGGCGAAGGATTTCCACAGGCCTTTGATGCTCAACATCTGGGTCATGCGCGCGACCCCTTGCCGCCGACTCGTTTGGCGAGGCCGACCAACCCGTCCGGCAGGACCAGCACCACGACCAGCAGGATCAGCCCCAGCACGGTGGGCCAATAGGGGGTGTATTGGTTGGTCACGACCTGCAGCAGATACAGCACCGCGGCCCCGATCAGCGGTCCGACGAAGGAATAGATGCCGCCAAGCAACACCATGATCATGACCTGGGCTGATTCGGTCCAGAACGCGTTCTCGATATACATGCCGCGGTTGTACATGCCGAACAGCGCCCCCGCGAGGCCGGCGAAGGTGCCCGCGACGGTGAACGACGCCCAGCGCATCTTGCTGGTATCGACGCCGATGAAGCCGGCTCGGACGGCGTTTTCGCGGATCGCCACCAGGGTCAGGCCGAAGGCGGAATGGCAGATCATCCACAGCAATCCGACACCGAGAGCGACCATGGCGAGGGTGAAGTAGTAGTAGTTGACGTGGCCCTCCAGCAAAGCTGGCACCAGGACGCCGGTGAAGCCGTCATCGCCTCCGGTCACGTCTTTCCATTTGAAGGCGATGCCCCAGACCAGCATGGCGAAGGCCAGGGTCAGCATGGCGAAATAGATCTGCGTCAGGCGGACGCAGAAATAGCCGATCACGGCGGCGGCCAGGCCGGATATCACCACCGCGGCCGGCAGCGCCAGCACCAGGGGCCAGTGATAGGTGGTCAGCAGCACGGCGCAGGCATAGCCGCCGATGGCGAAATAGGCGGCGTGCCCGAAGGAGATATTGCCGGTGTAGCCGATCAGCACATTCAGGCTGAGCGCGAACAGGCAGTAGATCAGGACCTGGGTGGCCAGATCGACGGAATAGCGGCTGCCGGCCAGCGGCAGCAGCGCCAGGGCCAGCACCACGACGATGGCGGCGATGCCAAGATTACGATTGGGCATATCAGCGGCTCAATTCAGGGCGGCCGAGAAGCCCCCAGGGTCGGATCAGCAGCACGGCGAGCATCAGCAGATAGGGCAGCACGTCCTGCCAGTTTGGCACGAAGATGGTGCCGAACTGCACGACGAAGCCGAACGCGAGCGCGCCCAGAAAACTGCCCCACATGTTGCCGAGGCCGCCGATGATCACGATGATGAAGCACTCGTTGATGATGGTGGCATCCATGCCCGGGGCCAGCGCGATGCGTGGGGCGGCCAGGGCGCCTCCGATGCCGGCCAGCGCCGATCCGATCGTAAAGACCATCGCATAGACGGCCGGGACGTTGACGCCGAGGGCGGACAGCATTTCCCGGTCCTGGGTGGCGGCTCGGACGATGCGGCCCCAGCGGGTGCGATCGACCGCCAGCCACATGGCGATAGCGAGCAGCGGCCCGACGATGCACAGGAACACCAGATATTGCGGCACGATGGTCGGTCCCAGCCGCACGGCGCCCTTCAGGGCGGGCGGGTAGCCGACGGAATACTGATCGGTGCCCCAGATCATCTTCGCGGCATCGCTCATGAGCAGCACGATGGCGAAGGTGAACAGGAGCTGCATCAGATGCTCCTTGTCATAGAGCCGACGCAGCAGGAACCGCTCGATGACCAGGGCGATCACCGCCAGGCCGGCGCCGGAGGCCAGCACGCCGATCCAGAAGGGCGCGCCCCAGGTCTTGGTCACGGTGAAGATGATATAGGCGCCGAACATGTAGAACATGCCGTGCGCGAAGTTGATCACCCGCAGCACGCCGAAGATCAGGTTCAGGCCGGAGGCGATGACGAACATGTTCATGGCCAGGGCCAGGGCATAGAACGTGTTCGTCAGGAAGACTGTAAGGGTCATGCATACGCCGTGAGGTCAGGGGAATGCGGGGAGTCCGCGTCGAGTGTTAGGCATATCAGGCGGCAGGGTGGAAGGTCGGCCGAAACATTGACAGATACGATGTGGCCTTGCCGTCATTACCCTTACCGTCATAACCCTTACCGTCATTAGCTGGACCGTCATCGCCCTTACCGTCGTTGCCCCTACCGTTATTGCCCTCACCGCCATTGCCGGGCTTGACCCGGCAACCCACCCCCAACCGTCGAAGCGTGGGTTGCCGGGT
>CALQHT020000013.1 GCA_943330455.2 Nitrosovibrio sp. Nv4
CATGGCGTTTCAACGTCCGTGTTGGCCCCCTTTCGTCCCCGACCCAATAGTCGGCATCCAAGGCCCAGCCTTGGTGGGGTTCGAAGGGGCAAAGCCCCTCGCGGGGTCCGGGGCGGAGCCCCGAGGCTTTCTCTCCCCCCCCCGACCGCCCTGCGCCTTACGCGGCGGGCGCGGACCAGCCGATCCAGTCGCAGAATGCGCGTCCCATCACCAGGTCGAGGTCTGGCCCGGTCAGCCACGGCAGTTCCTCGGTGAACAGGGTGATGCATTGCCGCCATGAGCAGCTCATGCGTGTGATGTCCGTGCCCCAGAACATCCGCTTGGGTCCGAACGCGTCGAACACCTGCCTCAGAGGCTGATGGATGCTGCGGAACGGATACGCATCCAGGGCGTAGCCGGCCTGTCCGGTGGCCTTGACCGCGATATTCGGGTGTTTGGCCAGCGCCAGCAGTTGCGGCAGGTTGCGATAGGCTGCCTCGCCCTTGCTGGCGCGCGGCACGCCCATGTGGTCGACGATCAGGCGCAGGCCGGGATGGCGTTCGGCGATCTGTCCGACCACCGGCAGGAAATTGGCCGCTGCCAGCGATACTGGCACGCCCGCCCGCTCCGCTGCTGGCCATAGCCAGTCCATCGTGCCGTCGGTGGGCCAGGATTGTTCGTGCGGCTGGTTGAAATAGAAGCGCAGGCCCAGCATGCCCGGGCGGTTCTTCCAGGTCGCGACCAGGTTCCGGCTTTCCGGGCGGTCCAGGTAGAACCAACCCATGATCGCGAAACGATCGGGATGTGCGCGGGCCGCCTCGACCGCCAGTTCGTTGGAATCCGGGTCCCACATGACCGGATGGATTACGGCGCGGTCGACGCCGGCCTCGTCCATGCCGGCCAGCGCCTGTTCCATGGAATAGGGTTCCTGGCGGTGATGCGCGGAGGGCGTGCCCTTCTCCCAGAGGTGGATCTGTCCATCGACGATCATCATGGGGTGTTACCTCTGTTTGGGGTTCGGGGCGGGCCTATTGCCGCACGCCATAGGCCTTGGCCCAGTCGCTCAGCCATGGCGCGCGCAACCGGTCCGAGTCGGCCTGGGTCGGCGACCACATCCTGACCTTGGCCAGATCGTAGCCGGTGGTCTGGGTGGGGATGACCTTCAGCGCGGTCAGGTGGCCCAACCGATCGATCAGCACCGCCTGGCCTTCCTCGGATAGGCACCAGTCCAAATAGAGGCGCGCCGCCGATGGGCGCTGGGACGATTTGGGAATACCTGCGGCGAAGGAGTAGACCGGGACACCCTCGGGCGGGAAGATGAAGCCCAGCGGCGCGCCCTCCCGTTTCTTGGGTGCGATGATCGTATAGATGACCGGTGCCACGCCGACCTCGCCGCGGACCAGCCCATCCGCGATCGCCGCACTGGTCGGATAGATCCGAGGCTTGGTTGCTGCTCGTTTGTCCCAGTAATCCTCACCCAGGACGGTGCGTTCGAACATGACGCGGATCCAGGTGGACCCGCCGGTGAAGCCGCTGACTTCGCCATTCTGCCCGGTGTATTCGGGCTTCGTCATGTCCATCCAGGATTGCGGCGGATTACGGATCACCTCGGTGTTCCAGGCGATACACCAGCCGGCGGTCAGCCTAGGCCACAGTTTCGGCGACACCGGGATCGCCGGATCGTAATCGGCCGCGTTGGGCGGTGCGTAGTCCTGGAACGCGTCTTCCAATGTCTTCATCAGGCCAGGATCGGAATGATCCACCACATCCGCGGTCAGCTTGCCGGCCGCGATTTCGGAGCGCAGGCGGGCGAACATCTGCCCGCCTGGAAGATGCACAAGCTCAACACGCACAAACGGAAACCGTTTGTTGAACGTGGTGATCATCTCATGCTCCAGCTCCTCGATATTCGCTGTGTAGAAGATGATCCGACCGTCGCGCTTCGCGGCATCGACCAGAGCGGGGCTGGGTTCGAAGCGGGAAGCGGCGCGCACCGGCTTACCGAATGCCACACCGAACGCCGCCAGGCCGCCCAGGGTCGTGCGCCGCGTGAGAATCATGGTCCGTTTCCCCGCGAGACGATCAGGCTTCGGCCAGGGCACTGGCGGGAATGCGGCCGGAGCGTTCGCGGTAGATCTGCTCGTAGATCTTGGCGCGTTGCAGGATTTCGTCGGCGATCGGTCGGTCGTTTTCGATCCGCAGCCAAAGCCGCAGCAGATGGCGCGTGTGTTGGGGCGAGTCCTGGTAGGCATCCCGCGCATGCAGCATCTGGAAATTGTGCCAGAGCATCATTTCCCCCGGTTCCAGCATGAACCGGATGCTCAGATCGTCGCGTACCGCCAGGGCGTCGAAACAATCCAGCGCTTCGACCAGTTTCGGCGGGACGGGTTCGCCACGCAGTTCGGCGGCCCGCTCGATGAAGGAGCGGGAGATGCCGCAACTGACGATCCCGTCGATGCAGCAGAATACCGGGATCTTGAAGTCGGTGACCGGCCTGGCGGAGAACCGGGCTTCCGCGATGGCATAGTAATAGCCCTCGTAGAGCGGTTCCAGCAGGTCCGGGCGGGTTGCCCGCATCTCGTTATGGATCGCCAGGCTGCTGACGATCCGGCTGAACCCGCCGGTTTCGGCGCGTTGCAGGCACATCAGGCCGACCATGCGGTAGGAATCGGTGTGCGGGGTCAGTTCTTCATTGCTGCGATAGCCGCGCGCGACGGGATCGTCCTTGACGTGTTGTACGTGGCCGAGCCGGTCACCGAGCATGCTTTGGGTGGCGGCATCGCCGAGATGGGTGCCGATGCCCCAATAGATCCGCTCCATGTCCTCGGCGCTGTAGGTATCCGGGGTCAGGCCATTCAGGATGACGGCGCCGCGACCATGGCGGATGGTCTGGTCCAGCCAGGCGGTGAGCGCGGTGACCTCGGGATGGTCGAAATCGGCGCGGGTCACATCGTGTGGTTTCAGATGGCGGGTTCTGGCCAGCAATTCGGCGAAGGCGGCGTGCTGGGCCGGGGTGAATTGGCGGGTCAGGCCGGATTTGCCGCCGATGCCCTTATTGGTCCAGGCGGCCGGCGCGGTGATCACATCTTGGTACGGGGTCATTGGGCACTATCTCCCTACCTGTTGGTCCGTCGTCCGTGGCAGGACGCGGGCGGTATTGCGCGCACTCAACACGCGATAGCGGACCGTGGCAACTCATCGCCCGATCGGGGTGCGGACCGGGCACGCCCGATATCGGTTGCAAACATGCAGATATCTTTATATATCGCCGCCGACCAATAGGAGTGACCCATGCCCGCGACGAACGACTTCAAGGTTAAGGATTTCTCTCTCGCCGAATGGGGGCGGAAGGAAATCTCGATGGCCGAGGACGAAATGCCGGGCCTGATGGCGATCCGGAAGGAATACGGCAAGGCCCAGCCGCTGGCCGGCGCGCGGATTGCCGGGTGCCTGCACATGACCATCCAGACCGCGGTGCTGATTGAGACCTTGACGGCACTCGGCGCCAGCGTGCGCTGGTCGTCCTGCAATATTTTCTCGACCCAGGACCATGCCGCCGCCGCCGTTGCCGCCGCGGGCACCCCTGTCTTCGCCTGGAAAGGCCTGAACGAGGAAGAATTCTGGTGGTGCATCGAGCAGACGGTGCGCGGTCCTGCCCAGGGGACCGGTGACGCCTGGACGCCGAACATGATCCTGGATGACGGCGGCGACCTGACCGTCCTGATGCATCAGAAATACCCCGAGATGCTGAAGGACGTGCGCGGCATCTCCGAGGAGACCACCACCGGCGTGCACCGTCTGTGGGACATGGCGAAGGCCGGCACGCTGTTGACTCCCGCCATCAACGTCAACGACAGCGTCACCAAGTCGAAGTTCGACAATCTGTATGGCTGCCGTGAGTCGCTGGTGGACGGCATCCGCCGCGGCACCGACGTGATGATGGCCGGCAAGATCGCCGTGGTGAACGGCTTCGGCGATGTCGGCAAGGGGTCGGCCGCGTCGCTGCGCAATGCCGGCTGCCGGGTGATGGTGACGGAAGTCGATCCGATCTGCGCGTTGCAAGCGGCGATGGAAGGCTACCAGGTCGTCACCATGGACGATGCCGCGTCGCAGGGCGACATCTTCGTCACCGCGACCGGCAATATCGACGTGATCACCATCGATCACATGCGCGCCATGAAGCATCGCGCCATCGTCTGCAACATCGGTCATTTCGACTCCGAGATTCAGATCGACGCGCTGCGCAACTACACCTGGGACAACGTCAAGCCGCAGGTCGATGAGGTCGTGTTCCCCGACGGCAAGCGCCTGATCGTGCTGTCCGAGGGGCGCCTGGTGAATCTGGGCAACGCCACCGGCCATCCCAGCTTCGTGATGAGCGCCAGCTTCAGCAACCAGGTGCTGGCGCAGATCGAGCTCTACAACGCCGCGCCGGGCACCTATGACTGCACGCAGGTGTACACGCTGCCGAAGCATCTGGACGAAAAGGTCGCCGCGCTGCATCTGGCGAAGGTTGGTGCGACCTTGACCAAGCTGTCTCCGAAGCAGGCGGAATATCTGGGTATTGCCACCCAGGGGCCGTTCAAGCACGACCTGTATCGGTACTGATCGCATAAGGGTGAATTCACCAGCTTGTAACGTGGACATGCTAGTGATGCCACCTGGCTTCCCTATGTTCCTCCCCGGGCGATCCACCGATTCGGTGGGTTGTTCGGCTGGAATGTCAGGAAGTAACGAATTATGTCTATCGCGGATACCGACGCCACGCTGCTGAGCTATGCGGCTGGACGGGCGCTGCAAAAGCCCGCCGATGACTGTGTCGTCGACGATTGGCGGTTCATGGAAAATTGGCAGCGCCAGATGTCGCCGTCCCTGGGTGCGATGCTGCGTGCCGGGCAGATCCGGCGCGCCAATCCGATGCTCGCCGCCGCGATCGAGGCGGAGGTGAACCGGCGCCCCTGACGGAAACGGCCCACCGCATCACAGGCGGCGCACCGGCATAGTGGCGGCCATCACGATGATCGTGCAGGAAAAACATGCGACCGTCAGGAACACGCCGCGAAACGCGCTGGCGATGGCGGCTTGCAGCTCGGTCTGACGCAGGGCCGGCAGGCTGTCCATGATGGCCGGCCCACGGCGCACCATGTCGAAGAACAGGTTGGCGATCTCGGGATCGTTGGCGGTCAGGATGCCGAACAACACCGCGCCGGCCGCCGCCGCACCAAACGCCGACCCCAGCGAGCGTGACAATTGCACGGAGGCCGCCGCGGCGCCGAGCTGACGGGGGCCGGTGACGATCTGGACGGTGATCTGCGCGGTGAGCATGGCGGAGCCCTGACACAACCCGCCAATGGCCAATGCGAAGGACAATTCCTGCCGGGTCAGCGACGGCGCCCAGATGGCCAGACCGATCATGGTCACGGCGGTGACCATCAGACCGCACATGGGAAAGATCGCGGTTCGTCCGCTGCGCGAAATCAGCCACCCGGTGATCACCGATCCCGAGGCGACCGCGGCGGTAAACGGGATCAGCAGAAGACCCGACTCGGCCGGGGTGGCGCCCGTCACGACCTGAAGATAGATCGGCAGGAAGGTGATCATGCCGGTCAGCGACGCGCCGGAGCAGAATGCCATCACGTCCGATCGCCAGAACGCGGGCAGTTTCAGCAGCGGCAGGGCCAGCAATGGCGACGTGGCGCGTTTCTGCTGCCAGAGCAGCGCCGCCAACATGACCGCCGCGAACACCAGCAACCCACCCAGGCGCGGCAACATCGTCGGGTCCAGCCGCTGCAACTGGGAGACCGCCATCAGCAACGGCACGATGAACAGGCTCAACAGGACCATGCCGGTCACGTCCAGGGGCGCCTTGCCGCCCACCGGATTGCCCTTGGGCAGGCGGAGAACCAGGCCGATGGCGATCAGGCATAGCGGCACATAGGCCAGGAAGACGGCGTGCCATCCCCAGGCCTCGGTCAGGAAGCCTCCGACGACGGGACCGATGCTCGATCCGGCGACGATGTTGGCGGACAGGTAGCCTTGGTAGTTGCCGCGCTCGCGCGGGGGCACGTGTTCGCCGACCAGGGCCTGGGCCAGGGTCATCAGCCCGCCGGCGCCCAAACCTTGCAGCACGCGAGCGGCCAGCAGCGACCAGAACGTCGGGGCCACGGCGCATAGCAGCGACGCCAGCATGAAGATCGTCAACGCCGTCAGCATCATGCGCCGCCGCCCGAACAGATCCGCGAGCTTGCCATAGGTCGGCGCGGCAATGGTGCTGGCGATCAGGTTGGCGACGACGATCCAGGACAGCAGCTCGACCTCGCCCAGGGAGGCGGCGATCGCCGGCAGGGCGGTCGCGACGACGGTGCCGTCGGCGGCTGCGAGAAACACCGGGAGAATGACCGGCGGCACGATGGTACGGAACAAATGGCGCGGGGCTTCGGTGTGCGGCGCATCCGGAGGGGTGGGCGGTTGGTCGGTCACGAGTGGTTCGCTGTCGCCCCTTGCCGGATTGAACGCATCTGTCCTGTCTCCCCGCTTATCGCGCGATCCGCGGATGCCGCGCCTTGTCCCTGTCCCGCCGCTCGCGGGAGTAGTGGCACGATGCGTCCCAGGCTGGAAGACGCGCGCTGGCGGTTCCGCCATGCGCTTCCAATCCGGCCCCACACCGGTCCATAAACCTGAACGACGCAGGGGAGTGCGGAAGCGATGAAACCAAGGCTGGTGCTGGCATGCCTGATGCCGACCGATGTCAACGAACGGGCCGCAAGTGAATTCGACGCGGTGATCGTGCAGGGCAAGGACGACATGACGGTGCCGCAGGTGATCGAGGCCGCGACCGCGCATCAGGCCGAGGCGATCATGTTCACCAACACTTTGCCGCTGACAGCCGAGGCCATTGCCGCCCTGCCGCCCAGCGTTCGGGTCGGCGCCACCAGCAGCGTCGGCTACGACCATATCGACGTGGCGGCCGCGCGTGCACGCGGGATGGTCGTCACCAATACCCCCGGCGTGCTGACCGAATGCACCGCCGACCACGCTTTCATGATGATGCTGACAGCCGCTCGCCGAGGCTACGAATACGACCGGATCATGCGCCAGGGCTGGCGTTATCGCATCGGCCAGGGGGATCTGCTGGGCGTGCGCGTTACCGGCAAGACCTTGGGAATCCTGGGCATGGGGCGGATCGGGCGCGCGATGGCGCAGCGGGCGAGGGGGTTCGATATGAAGGTGGTGTATCATGCGCGCACCCGGTTGCCGCCGGAGTTGGAGCAGGGCGCTGAGTACTTTCCCGAATTTCACGCCATGCTGCCGCATTGCGACTTCCTGTCGCTGCATGCGCCGGCGGGTCCGGCGACGGATAAGATGGTGAATGCCCAGGCGTTGTCGCTGATGCCGAGGGGTGGGGTGCTGGTGAATGTCTCGCGCGGTGGGTTGGTGGATGAGGATGCGTTGTATGAGGCGCTGACCAGCGGTCAGTTGTTCGCGGCGGGGCTGGATGTGTTTCGGACGGAGCCCGATTTCGACATGCGGTTCGCGGCTTTGGACAATGTGTTTCTGTCGCCGCATGTGGGCAGTGCGTCTCGGGAGACGCGGAATGCGATGGGTTATCGGGCGTTGGATAACATCGCGGGGGTGTTGTCTGGGCGGGGGGCGATCGATCCATTGTAGCCTGAATTGGTAACGATCCAGATTTTTCTGACTTGGTCGTTTCTCTGCCCTGCGAGGCAAGCTGACGATTTTCGCGTGCGGCAGTCCATCGCTTCCGAGACGCGGTCGTTGTATCCGGCTTATAGCCTCCGTGGACCACCGTGGCCCTCGGTGTTCTCCGTGGTTAGCCTTGCCGACCCCGCGAATTGGCATGAACCCCGGCGCCAATGGCACGTCGAAGCCGTTGTCCGGAGCTCCCCGTCGTATGTTCCGCAGCCAGGGCGGAGAGGGCTTAGCCTTACAGGCAACGTTCTGATGGTGGACGGTTCCGTAAGACTAACCACGGAGAACACCGAGGACCACGGTGGTCCACGGAGGCCACAAGCCGAGTAGACGATCGTGCCTCGGAGCCTGTTGCTTGTCGACCTCAGCAATACTCCGCGTCGCCGGTGACCCAGGGGAGCTTAGCAAGTCACGATACGGTAATATAACGATGCCCGACGGTCACGGTCCCGTTTGACATTCGCAATAATAGTCGCCCCGGCAGGCGTACGAACGGGGTGCGAACCAAAGTTGTGCGGAGTAATATCGACGCCTCTTACCATGGACCGATACACTGCCCCCCAACCGTCATTGCCGGACTTGATCCGGCAACCCACTCACTGCCGCTGAAGCGCGGGTTGCCGGATCAAGTCCGGCAATGACGATGAGGCAATTACTCAATTGCACAACTTTGGTTCGCACCCGTACGAACGCTCCCAGTTGAAGTGATAATGAGTGCGCCTCGGCTTACGACCGCGCCTGCGCCAGGAGACAGGCCAAGCTGGCCAACGGCGCGACAGCCGCCCGACCTGCCAAGCCTCTATCCGGCATCGTGCCCGAAATCAGGCAGGGGGCAAATGGCAGCCTACGAAACAGGCGGTAGTTGATGTTTTTCGACGCAGATATGAACGACAGGTTAACAACCGGGAGGCGGAACAAATACCCCCGATTCCCGCGCAAATTTGCAACGAAACCCCGGGCTTTCCACGGTATTTCGCAACGAACCGGGCGGCCGCCAATCTTAATGTAAGCTCTCAAAACGACCTGAATCATCGCATCATATCAGTCAGATACCATGTGATCCTGATGTCGTATCTTAAATACCGCGAGGACCGTGACAACCCTCCGCCCAGGCGTTCTCAAAACAAAGACGCGCGCGTTAACCGACTGCACAGTATTTCTACAGACATTGTCCAATCAATATCTTACGGCTCGATCCTCATCCAGAGACTCCGCCCGGATGCGAATTTCCTTGCCACAAGACATCTCGTCGCCCTAGAACATAAAGTGAATATCCAGGCTGCCCCGTGACCTCCCAACCGTTCAAAAACCAACCGCACGCGTTCGAATCCAGCCTGCGAGGCCGCGTGCGCATCTGTGTTGGGGTGCCGTTGGCGACGACCTGCCACTCGATCGCCGGCCTCTCCACCAGGTCGCCGAGCCCGGACGGCGGATTGTGCTCGTCTGTCCCGGAAGCCCGTGATGGCGGCGCTGCCCGATACGGCCGCTTCCTGGTCCGCGGCGCCTTGCCTGGTCCTCGCACGCCCGGTTTCCGTTCCGCCGACCATGAACCAGCGTTACAAATCAAGCTCGGCTGACCACCGGAAGGCGAGAAATCGAGCCCCTCACCACAAATGCAGCGCCACCCCGAACGCGAACACACCGGCGCCGATCCCGATCGTGCCGGCGCCGATCGCCATCGCCGGCACCGCGGTCAATGCCGAAACCGACGCCAGGACGATCGCGATTTCCACCGCGCTCGCCGCATATTCGAAGGCGTGATAGTCATGCAGAGCGTGATCCCGGATCGTCGTGCGCTCCTTCGCCTTCTCCGCGATCTGTTTCATCCCCTCCCCGGTCGCAGGCTCGTCGCGCATCCGCGCAACGTAATCCTTGGCATCCTGGATCTTCTTCGCGAGCGTCGGGTCGGTGGTACTGCCCAGCGTTTCCAGCAACGCCGCTTCCGACCCGCGAACGACCGAGCGCAAATTCTTCGCCTGATAGAACGCCCAGTCGTTGGTCAGCGAAATATGGCTGGTCAGATATTCGTTCTGCGCGTGTTTCTCGCCGACCTGGATCAGCGCCAGGATCGCCGCCAGGCACGACACCAGGACCGCAATCCGTTTCATGCCCTTGTTGTCGCTGGCTTGATGCGCCTCATGATGCACCGCTTCCTGCGCGTGTTCCACCGGATTGGTCAACGCCGCTTCTCCTTCACTTCGCCCTGCGCCATGGTAGCGGAACAAGAGAGAGGAAGCAGCCCATGAAAGTCCTGGACGGTATTAAGGTCGTCGATCTCAGCCGCGTGCTCGCCGGCCCCTATTGCGCGCAGTTGCTGGCCGATTTCGGCGCGACCGTCATCAAGGTGGAAAGCCCGGAGGGTGACGAAAACCGCCGTTGGCCGCCGATGTCGCCGGATGGGCAGAGCGCCAATTTCGGCTCGGTCAATCGCGGCAAGCGGTCCATGGTGCTGAACCTGAAGAACCCGGACGCGCGGGATGTGCTGAAGCAGCTTGCCGCCAAGGCCGACGTGCTGATCCACAGTTTCCTGCCCGATACCGCCGCTCGCCTAGGCATCAGCCTGGAAGCGCTGCGAGAGGCCAATCCGCGTTTGGTGGTCTGCACCATCTCCGGCTATGGCGCCGAGGGGCCGTTGGCGGAAAAGCGCGGCTACGACCTGATGGTGCAGGCGTTTGGCGGCGCGATGTCGACGACCGGGATCGTGGACGGGCCGCCGATCCGCTGCGGGGTGTCGTTCATCGACATGTCCACCGGCATTTCCTGTTACGCGGGTGTGGTGACGGCCCTGCTGGCGCGCGCGACCACCGGCAAGGGCACCTGGGTGCGCGGGTCTCTGCTGGAAACCGCGATTTCGCTGCTGGGCTATCACGCGGTGGCCTGGATGCAGGCCGGCGTCCTGCCGCAGCCGCAAGGCTCCGGCAGTTGGCACCTGGTGCCGTATCAGGCGTTCATGTGCGCCGATGGCTTCATGCTGGCCGGCGCGCCGAACGATGGCGCGTGGAACCGGTTCTGCGACGCGCTGGAATGGCCCGACCTGGCCGTCGATCCGCGCTTCATCGGCAATATCAAGCGGGTGGAGCAGCGCGATGTGCTGATCCCGATGCTGGAGGAGCGTTTCGGCCGCCATCCCGTCGGCTATTGGGTCGAACGGTTCGAAGCACGCGGCGTCGCGTGCTCCCCGCTGCACACGGTGGACCAGGTGATGACGCATCCGCAGGTGATCGCCAATGCGATGCGCGTGCAGGCGAAAGGCGCCGACGGCACGATGCAGGACCTGGTCGGCACGCCGTTCAAGCTGGCCGAGGGCGGCGGCACCGCCGCCACCGCCGCACCGGTTCTGGGGGCGGAAACGGAGGTGATCCTGGCGGAAACCCTGGGATTATCGCCGGACCGGATCGCCGCGTTGCGCAGTGGGGGAGCATTCACGTTGGGATGAAGGCAGGGGACTCACAGCTTGGGGCCCCGACGCGGATAGTGCGTCGGCCCCGTTCGCGTGATAAGCGAACCAGTCTATGCGCCCGTCCGGACAGGCACCGGCAGGCAACGGAGGAAACCGAATGTCCCGACTGATCAGGGCCGCCTTGCTCGCGGCGGCGGCCCTTGCCTGTCTTGCCGGTCCCGCATCCGCCGTCTACCCCGACCGGCCGGTCAAGCTGATCGTCCCCTATCCGGCCGGTGGCTCCGCCGACCTGCCCGCCCGCATCTACGCCGAGGGCCTCCAACGCAAGCTCGGCAAGCCCTTCATCGTCGAAAACCGGGTCGGCGCCGCGGGTGCGATCGGCACGGAAGCCGCGGCCCGGTCCCCGGCGGATGGCTACACCATCTATTGCGGACCCAATGGTCCCCTGGTGTTGCTGCCCCTGTTGCGGAAGCTGAGCTACAAGCCGTCCGACCTGGTGCCGATCGCCGCATACGGAGAGGTCGTCTACGCGTTCGGCGTGTTGAGCACGATGCCGGTGAACAACCTGAAGGAATTGCAGGCGCTGGCGAAAGCAAAGCCGGACCAGTTGTCCTATTCGTCCCCCGGGGCCGGCAGTGCCACCAATCTGCGCGGCGAGGCATTCAAATCCCTGGCCGGTGTCGAGATCACCCACATCCCCTACCGCACCGGGGCCGAGGCAATCCCCGATCTGCTGGGCGGGCGGCTGGATATCATGCTCGACAATATCTACTTCCCGCAGGTGCGCATGGGCACCGTGAAGATGCTGGGCGTTCTCAGCGATCGCCGCCATCCGGAGTTTCCAAACGTCCCGACGTTCGCGGAACAGGGCTTCCCGATCGATCTGCGGGTCTGGGCAGGCTTTCTCGCCCCCGCCGGCACACCGCAACTGGTCATCGATACGCTGGCCAAGGCGGTGAACGAACTCAACCTGGAACCGGACGTCGTCGAACGGCAGATGAAGATCGGCTGGGTGCCGTTCATCGCTTCTCCGGCCCAACTGACCAGGCAGATGGCGGCGGAGGTCGAGTCCTACGGTGCCTGGATCAAGCGCCTGGACTTTAAGATCGACTGACGATGGCAACGTCAGAACCGGCGGTTCCGCCCCGGGAACAGCAAGCGGAACCCGCCGGTCTGATGAGCCTGGCACCAAGGCAGTGGCTGGTCCTGCTGATGGTGCAACTGTCGACATTGCTGTTCGGCATGACGATCACCCTGGCCAACGTGGTGCTGCCGCAGATGCGCGGCGCGCTGTCAGCCACTCAGGATGAGATTTCCTGGGTCATCACGTTCAACCTCGTGGCCACGGCTATCGCCACGCCGATGACCGGCTGGCTCGCCACCCGGCTGGGCTGGCGGAACATGATGCTGTTCTCGCTGCTGGGATTCACGGCCTCGTCATTCCTGTGCGGCATGGCGAACAGCCTGGAATCGCTGATCCTGTTTCGGGTCGGGCAGGGCATGTTCGGTGCCACCCTGATGCCGATGGGGCAGGCGATTCTGCTGGCGACCTTCCCGCGTCATTTGCATGCCACGGTGATGGTCATCTGGGGGTTTGGCGCGGTGTTCGGTCCCGTGTTCGGCCCGATCTTCGGCAGCATCATCGCCGAAACCTATGACTGGCGCGCCGCATTCTTCATGATCGTGCCGCCAGGTATCGCCGCCATGGTCTGTGTCTGGTTCGCACTCAGCGACCGGACCGAGCGTGGCTATACCCGCTTCGACTGGACCGGGTTCCTGACCCTGTCGGCGGCGATCGCCTCCATCCAGTTGATCATGGACCGAGGCCAGCGGCTGGATTGGTTCGAGTCTCCGGAAATCGTCATCAGCGCGATCGTCGGCTGCGTTTCGTTTTGGATCTTCTGCGTCCATTGTCTGACAACCAAGACCCCATTTCTCAATCCGCGCCTGTTGCTTGACCGCAATTTCACCGTGGGCACCTTGGTTGCGTTCTTCATGGGCGCACTCAGCTATGTCAGCCTGGTGCTGTTTCCCGGACTGCTGCACGACTTGCGGGACTATCCGGACAGCAGCATCGGGTTGTTGCTGTCCGCGCGTGGTTGCGGCAACTGGTTGGCGTTTCTGGTCATCATCCCGTTCAGTCGGCGCGCGCCCAGGCTGGCGGTGGCAACCGGTTTGGCGTTGCAGACCTTGGCGGCGTGGGAGATGTCGCAGCTCGACATCAACATGACCGGCTTCGACGTCTTCTGGACGAATGTCTTGCAGGGATTCGGCTTCGGCCTGGCCTATACGCCGATGACCGTGCTGACCTTCACCACCCTGCCGCGCGAGCAGATCACCGAAGGCACCGCCGTCTTCACCCTGGTGCGCAATTTCGGGTCCAGCATCTTCATTTCCATCACGGTGGTGCTGCTGGTGCGGTCCACATCGGTGAACTATGCCCGCCTGACGGAGTTTATCGCGCCCAATAACAAGATTCTGGCCTATCCGGGGCTCCCCGATGCCTGGGCGATCGAAACCGTGACCGGCTTGATGCGATTGTCGAAGGAGATCCAGCGCCAGGCCGCGATGATTGGTTATACGAATGCCTTCCATCTGGTCGCCATGGTCGCGGCCGCGGCGATTCCGTTGGTATGGCTGCTGCGGGGAGCGCCTCGGGCTCCATAAGTCCGATCGTGGCCGGTCGATATTACAACGCCCCGGTACCCCGCAGCCACTCTACCGCCTCCAGGCCCGCCATCCGCCCGGTGCTCAAGCAGGCTTGCAACAGATACCCGCCGGTCGGAGCCTCCCAGTCCAGCATCTCCCCCGCCGCGAAAACGCCTGGGCGGTTCAGCAGCATCAACCGGTCGTCCAACGCGTCCGCCCGGACGCCACCGGCCGTGGAAATCGCCCGCGCGATGGGACGGATGCCGGTCAGACGCAGGGGCAGCGCCTTGATCAGATGTTCCAGAGGTGGCGGGGCCGCCGCCGCATGCAGGGCTTCCTGCACCAGGCCGATCCCTTCTGGCGGCAGTCCGGCCTGTTTGCGCAGAAAGGTGGACAGTGATTGCCCGCGCCTGGGTACCGCCAGCTTGCGTGCCAGCGGTTCCGCGTCCAGGTCCGGCCGCAGGTCTATTGTCAGCGTCGCCGAACCATCGGCTTCGATCGCATCGCGGATCGGGGCGGACAGGGCGTAGATCGCCCCACCTTCGATGCCGTGCTCGGTCAGCATGGCCTCTCCGCGCACGGTTCGAGCCCCGAATGTCAGCGCCACCCGCTTCAACGGGTGGCCAGCGAAGCGCGTGCGGAAGATGTCCGACCAGGCCACTTCGAACCCGCAATTGGCGGGACGGAATGGAGCCACCGCCTCCGGCAGCGCATGCGCCCAGGCGCCGTCCGATCCCAGGCGCGGCCAGGATGCGCCGCCCAGGGCCAGGACGGTGGCATGGGGATGGGTCACTAAGGCCCCCTCGGGTGCGTCGAAGCAGAGCGCGCCGTCGCGGTCCCATCCGGTCCAACGGTGTCGCGGTCGGACCTGCACACCCAGCGTCGCCAATCGGCCCAACCAGGCCCGGAGCAGTGGGGACGCTTTCATGGTGCGCGGGAACACCCGTCCGCTGCTGCCGGTGAACACCGGTTGGCCCAGCGCTTCCACCCAGGCGATCAGCGCCGTGGGGGGAAAGGCGTCGATGGCCGGCTGCAGCCACGGACGAGCGGGTCCGTAGCGGGCCAGGAATGCCGGGAGCACTTCGGAATGCGTCAGGTTCAGCCCGCCCCGACCGGCCATCAACAGCTTCCGGCCGAGAGATGGCATCTGGTCGTAGATTGTGACCGCGCATGCGGCGTCCGCGAGGACCTCCGCGGCCATCAATCCGGCCGGCCCGCCTCCGATCACGGCGATTTCCGGCTTTGCCAACTGGGAGGAGGGGGACATCGCAAATGTCCTAGCCGCAATAGACTCCGGGGTCGAGCGCTGGCGTCGGCTGCATGGCCGGGGTTGCCTTCTGGCATGATTTGCCGGCACATCGGGAACTGCGCCCGGATAGGGCGGCCTTGAGCGATTGCGGGCTTGGCACTGGTGCGGCGCCTGTCTCGGCCCACATAGGTATGGACGCTGACCGTTCAGGCCGAGCGCGGCTGGGCGTGGCGGGTTTTTTGCGGCATGCATCCGAACCTTGGAGCCCCGATGATCGAAGTTTGGACCTGGCCCACCCCGAACGGGCACAAAGTGCATATCGCCCTGGAGGAGCTTGGCCTTCCCTACAAGGTCATCCCGATCGACATCGGCAAAGGCGACCAGTTCAAGTCGGAGTTCCTGGCGATCACGCCGAACCACCGCATCCCGGCGATCGTCGACCCGGACGGCCCCGGAGGGCAAAGGCTTGAATTGTTCGAGTCGGCCGCGATCCTGATTTATCTGTCGGAAAAGACCGGCGGCAAGCTGATCCCATCCGATCCCGCCGGCCGCTATTCCTGCTTGCAGTGGATGATGTTCCAGATGGGCGGCACCGGGCCGATGTTTGGCCAATACAACCATTTCGCGAATTATGCGGTCGAGAAAATACCCTATGCCATAGAGCGCTACACCAATGAGGTTGCGCGGTTGCATCGTGTTATGGACAAGCGGTTGGGTGAAGCCGAGTACTTGTCCGGAATCGAGTACAGCATGGCGGATATCATCAACTTTCCGTGGATACGAAATCCGGAGCGCCGGAATATCGACTTGGCCTCGTATCCCAACCTGAAGCGTTGGCACGATACGATCGCCGCTCGCCCCGGCGTGCAACGCGGTGTGGAGGTGCTGTCGGAGAATCAGCGGCGCGGCCAGATGACGGATGCGGAACGGGAGGTCATGTTTGGGAAAACCCAGTTCATGGCTCGATAACTCGGGATCATACCCTCTGGGACCGGTCTGCTCGGCGTTACACCGAGCGTGCCTGGAGGTTGGTGTTGGATGCGGGTTGGTTCGCTCCGGTGAAGGTAACTTCGGTGCGGCCGGCCAAAAATTGAACATTGCGTCATAAAATACAACTATTCGACATTTTTGCGTGTCGGTTGTAATTGCTTTGAAAGCATATCGACACTATCTTGGTACGTGAGCTTGTGTAACGAAAGCGTCGGTGGGACAGGATATGCTTGAAACATTTGTCGAATTCACGTTCGAAGCAGCTCATCAGGTGCCGCCACACTCGACACTTCATGGTCATTCGTTCCGCGTCGTCGTCTACATGACCGGGGAGCGTGATCCGATTTTTGGCTGGTCGCACAATCTGTATGACGTCCAGGCCGCGGTGAGCGAGACCAGGCAGCGGCTGCAGGACTCCTATCTGAACGATATCGAAGGGTTGGAGATACCATCTCTGGAAAACGTCGCGACCTGGATCTGGGACCGCCTGGATCCGGTGGTCCCCGGCCTCGATCGCGTGCTGATCCGCCGCGGCATCGAAGGCGCGGGAGAGGGCTGTTCCTACTCCGGTCGCGACCTGCGAAACGCCGCCTGATGACAGCCATCCATCGACTGGTCCGGCCTCGGCGCGCGAATGAAGCCATGGACGTGCCGCTGGTCGACGCGGAGCGGCAGCTCCTGACCGCCGCGGCGGCGGTCAAGATCGGAGAGTTGTTCGATATCCTGCATATCGATCACCGCAACGACCACAATACCCGCGATACGCCGCGCCGCGTTGCCAAGATGTTCGTCGAGGAGATGATGCGGGGCCGGTTTTCCGCCCCCCCCGTGCTGACCGGGTTCGACAATGTCCATAATTTCGATCAACTGATCGTGATCGGCCCGATCGATGTTCGATCCACCTGTGCGCATCATCTGATGCCAATATATGGGGATGCATTCATCGGCGTATTGCCGTCGGAGACTGGGCAGATCATCGGGTTGTCGAAATACGATCGCATCGTCGATCACTTTTGCGGGCGCCTCCAGATCCAGGAGGAGCTGGTCAAGCAGATCGGTCAGTTCATCATGGATCAGACCTCCCCTCGGGGCGTCGCGGTCCGCATCAGCGCCGTGCATATGTGCAAGACCCACCGCGGGGTGCGGGCGAGCCATCGCAGCCGCATGATCACCGGAGCCTATTTCGGCTCGCTCGCCGACGATCACGAACTGAAAGCGGAATTCCTGACGGAATGCGCGGAATTGGCGCGGTCGACTTAAGTGCCCGCACGAAAACAGAGTGTGGTTTTTCAAAGAGTTACCGAGAGGGGGGTGGCAGGCGCGGCTCTGAGAGCGATGCGGGGCCGCAACGCCCGAGACGCCCACGGTAGCCCATTGAAAAGGCACGTTATGTTTCCGGATGGACACTAAGAAAACCCAGTTTAGGAGCGGCGGACGGGACACTGCGGTCGGGGCAGGCCTAACGGCGGATTTTTCATACGGATATGGGGCATATCGGGGATCAACGAGATGGGCTTGACCAGACGCGCTTTCGGAACCTCGGTCCTTGCCGCTGGGATGGCGGGGCGCGCCCAGGCCGCGGAGCTGCCGCCGATCGCCGGCAAGGCGATCCTGACGGTGTCGGGGCGGATCGGCGCCTTCAACGCCGACAAGCGCGCGGTGTTCGACCGCCCGCTGCTGGAAAGCCTGGGAATGACCGGATTTACCACCACAACCCCGTGGCATGACGGTCCGGTCCGGTTCGAAGGCGTCCTGATGTCGCGCCTGATGGAAACCGTGCAGGCATCCGGGGATATGGTGATCGCCACCGCGTTGAACGACTACGAGACCCGTATCCCCATGATGGATTTTACCGAGTTCAACGTGCTGCTGGCATTGAAGCGCGACGGCGAATACATGCCGGTGCGTGACAAAGGCCCGCTGTTCATCGTGTATCCGTTCGACAGCAACCCGGCCCTGCGCCTGCAAAAATATTACAGCCGCTCCGCCTGGCAACTCGCGCGTCTTGTCGTGATATGACCGACGGGCGGACGCCGCCTTCGATACAGCCCGTCGAACGAACCACGAGCGGTCGCAACACGCCCAGACGCTTTGTCGTGGCGCTGGGATGCCTCAGCGGGTTCCTGATCCTCGCCGCGTCATACATATCCGTCCTGGTGACGGAGCGCCAAAGGTCGCTTGAGGCGGTTTCCCGCTACAACTCCACATGGCTCCTCACCCAGGCCGCCGTGGAGGTTGCTCGCCTGGAAGCCACGATCGGTGGCTATGCGCTGGGGATCAGCGGTGTCGATAAGGACGAACTGCATCTTCGGATGGAGATCGTCGCCAACCGCGTCCGCCTGCTCGACAGCGGCGAGGTGCGGACCTTGATCGCCGTATTCCCCGATCTGGGCGCGGCCGAACAGGAGTTCCGCGAAGCCATCGCCGCGGCGCACCATTTGGTGGACGAAATCGACACGCCGGGCGTTCCGCAGAAACTGCTGGAGCGTCTGTCCGCCCTGAATCCCAAGCTGATGCGTCTGGCATCCTCGGGCTATGCCTATGGCGGTGATCTCGCCGCCGCCGATCTTGCGCAGTTAAGCTCGATGCATTGGCTGTTTTCGGGCGTACTGGCCGGCCTGATCGGCTGCGGTTTCGCGCTGATCGGGGTTCTGGGCTGGCACAACCGCATGCTGTTCCGCGCCCATGCCGCGGTGAACGAACTGGTCACCGACCTGAAGCACACCAGTACCGAGCTGTCGGACGCAAATCAGCGTGTCCAGGAGGCGATGAGCGAGGCCCAGCAACAGAATGAGGTCCTGCGCGCTCGGGATGTGGAACTGCATACCCAGAATGCGCGCTTCGACGCCGCGTTGAACAACATGTCGCAGGCGCTGTGCATGGTTGACGCGAACCAGCGGCTGATCGTCTGCAATGTCCGGTTCCAGGAACTGTTCGGCACCTTGCCGGATGCGGTGCAGCCCGGCAGCTCGGTGGCCGATGTGTATCGCGCCATTGAAGCGGCCAACCGATATGACATCCAACTCATAGAGGCGATCCGGCGCGACCAGCAGGAGCTTGTGTTCTCGCATCGCCCCGGCAACTTCCTGCACGATGTTCCGGATGGGCCCGCCCTGGCGGTATCCCACCAACCCATGTCCGGCGGTGGCTGGGTCGCCACCTACGAAGACGTCACCGCTCGGCGGCAGGCGGAGGCGCGGATCCGCTTCATGGCGCATCACGATACCCTGACCAGTCTGCCCAATCGCGCCCTGCTGCATGAGCGTTTGGCCGCGATGCTGCGGGAGCCGGGGAGACGTGGGGAACGTCTTGCGGTTCTCTGCCTGGATCTCGACTTCTTCAAAACCGTCAACGACACCCTCGGCCATCCGGTCGGCGATGCGTTGCTGGAAGCCGTGGCCGACCGGTTGCGGCACTGCGTGCGGGATGACGATCTGGTGGCGCGTATCGGGGGCGACGAGTTCGCGATCCTGCAGCCGTCCGCGGGTCACCCGAGGCAGGCGGAACTGCTGTCTCAGCGGATCATTGAAAGCCTGTCACAGCCATACGACCTGGACGGCCAGCGAGTCATCATGGGTGTCAGCGTCGGCATCGCGATTGCCATGGAACCCGGCGGTGACGCCAATCTGCTGATGAAATGCGCGGACATGGCTCTGTACTGCGCGAAGGCGGACGGCCGTGGCACCTATCGCTTCTTCCGTCCTGAAATGGGTGCGGCGATGCAGACCCGACGGACCATGGAACTGGACCTGCGGGAGGCGATGGTGAATGAGGACTTCACCGTCTACTACCAGCCCATATTCGACCTGAGGGCCAACCGCGTGAGCGGGTTTGAGGCGTTGGTGCGCTGGCAGCATCCGTTGAACGGGCTGGTCTCGCCGGGTGATTTCATCGCCTTGGCCGAAGAATTGGGCCTGATCGTCCCGATCGGCGAGTGGATCCTCACACGGGCCTGCCGCGACGCCGCGACCTGGCCGGACGAGTTGCGCGTATCGGTCAATCTGTCTCCCGTGCAGTTCCGGGGCGAGAGTCTGGTGACGACGGTCGGTCGCGCGTTGCAGGCATCGGGCCTGTCGCCTCGACGCCTGGAGCTTGAGATTACCGAGTCGGCCCTGTTGCAGGACAGTGAGAAGGTCGTCTCCGAGTTGCACAAGCTGCGCGATCTGGGTCTGCGGATCGCGCTCGACGATTTCGGCACCGGCTATTCGTCACTGAGCTATCTGCGCAGTTTTCCGTTCGACAAGCTGAAGATCGATCAGTCCTTCGTGCGGGAAATGGGCACGCGTCCGGACTGCCGAGCGATCGTGCATTCGGTGGCGGCGCTGGCGTCGAGTTTGGGGATTATCACCACCGCCGAGGGGGTCGAGTCGGAAGAACAGCTCCAGGAGATCCGCTTGGCTGGCTGTGCGGAGGCCCAGGGCTACTACTTCGATCGTCCGATGCCGGTCGAGGATTTGCATCGATGGTTTTATCCGCGTTCGGACGATCTCAAGGACAGACATATGTACCTTGAACCGAATATACATGTATGACTGCACAATTATTGTCGCTGACCGGTTCATAGTCTGGATTCGGATGTCTCGTTAACCGTTTCCCAACTATTGCGTGGCTAGGTTGTGGCATGTGACGCCACCACCGGAACCCGCAAAGCCATGCTTGAAACATTCATCGAATTTACGTTCGAAGCGGCGCACAAGGTGCCTCCGTACTCCGGTCTGCATGGCCATTCCTTTCGGGCCATCGTGTATATGACCGGGGAGAGAGATCCGCATTTCGGATGGACTCATAATCTGTTCGACGTCTCGAAGGCAGTGAAGGCGACCCAGCAACGGCTGGATGAGTCGTATCTGAATGACATCAAGGGTCTGGAGGTCCCGTCTCTGGAGCATGTCGCGGCCTGGATCTGGGAGGATCTGGACAAGGCAATCCCCGGGCTGGACCGGGTCGTGCTGCGGCGCGGTATGGATGGGGCGGGCGAGGGCTGCTGCTATTCGGGCCGCGCCACGGTTCGGAGTGCGGCCTGATGTCGCGGGTGCAAAGACTTTGTATTCCACGCCTGGCCAATGAATCCATCGACTATACGCCTTCGGACACGCAACGCGCGGCGATGATCGGCGCCGCGGCCGGTAAGCTCTCGGAACTGTTCGACATCCTGTATGTCGATCACCAGCACGACCACAACACGCGTGACACGCCCAGCCGGGTTGCTCGCATGCTGATCGAGGATACGATGCGCGGCCGTTTCTCCGGCCCGCCGGTCATCACCGGGTTCGACAACGTGACGGCTTTCGATCAGTTGATCGTGATTGGTCCGATCGATGTCCGCTCGACCTGTGCACATCACCTGATGCCGATCTATGGGGATGCCTATATCGGGGTGTTGCCGGCCGAGACCGGGCGGATTATCGGCCTTTCGAAATACGATCGTATTGTTGACTATTTCTGCGGACGTTTGCAAATCCAGGAAGAACTGGTCAAGCAGATCGGCCAGTTCATCATGGACAAGACACTGCCGCGTGGTGTCGCGGTCCGCATCAGTGCTGTACATATGTGCAAGACGCATCGTGGCGTGCGTGCCAGCCACCGCAGTCGCATGGTGACCAACGCCTATTTCGGCGCGCTGGCACAAGATCCAACCCTGAAGGCGGAGTTCATGAACGAGATCGCCGATCTCGCGCGCCAGAGTTGAGCGGTTGGTAGCGCCAGCTCCGATGATCGCATGATCGATGTCAGTCCAACCCTCGCCATTGCTGACTTCTGACACGGTCCTTCCGCCGGCCGGGATGGTAACGTGGGTGAGGCGATATTGTCCGGTCGGTCACTCCTGATGGGCGTGCTGTCATCGCGGTTCTGGTATTCGCTCCGCCGCGTGCCCGGTGCGGCGAGCGCGCAGTTCAACTTCCAGGTTGTCTTCACTTGCGTCACCGGATTCCTGGTGCTGCTCGCGTCCTATATTTCGCTGTTGATCGTGGAGCGGCAGACATCGCTCGATGCCGTCTCCCGCTACAACTCGACATGGCTGCTCAGCCAGGCAGCGACCGAGATGGCGCGACTTTACGGCACAGTGGCGGCCTATGCGGTGCCCGGTTCCACGTTGGGACCCGACGATGTGCAGCTTCGGCTCGATATTGTCGTCAATCGCGTTCGGATGTTCGACGACGCGGAGGTGCGAGGACTGATCCGGTCCTCGTCCAGCCTGACCGAAATCGCGAACGACGTGCGCGACGCCATTGCTGCCGCGCAACTGATGCTGGATGGCTTGGACGGGCCGAGCAGTGTCGGAAAGCTGCTGGCGCATCTGGAGCCGGTGAACGGCAAACTCGTGCGGCTGGCTTCGGCGGCCCACGTCCAAAGCGGGGCGCTGGCGGCGGCCGATCAGGCGCAACTCAGTCGGTTGCATTGGATTTTCTCGGGCGTTCTGGTTTCCCTGGTCGCATGCGGGTTCGTGCTGATCGGTGTGCTGAGCTGGCATAACCGCTTGCTGGTGACCGCGCACGACAAGGTCAATCTGCTGGTCGACGACCTGACCCATACCGGCAATGAACTGTCCGCGGCGAACCAGCGCGCGGTCGCGGCGATGAACGAGGTACGCTATCGCAACAAGATCCTGCAGGCGCGCGATAACGAGTTGAACACCCAGAACGCGCGCTTCGATGCCGCGTTGAACAACATGTCGCAGGCTTTGTGCATGGTCGACATGCACCAGCGTCTGATCGTCTGCAATGTCCGGTTTACCGAACTGTTCGGATTGTCGCAGGACGACGTGCCGCCCGGCACTCCGGTCGGGGAGATCTTCGGCAAGATCATTGCGCAGGCTCGACTGGATCCGGAACTGGTCCGCGGCATCCAGTCGGCGCAGGAGGCATTGGTCTTTTCCCACAACCCCGGCGGTTTTCTGAAGGAAGTCGACCAGGGCCCCGCGCTTGCGGTGTCACACCAGCCGATGATCGGTGGCGGCTGGGTTGCGACCTATCAGGAAGTGACCGAACAGCGACGGGCGGAGGCGCGCATCCGGTTCATGGCGCATCATGATTCGCTGACCGGCCTGGCAAACCGCGCGTTGCTGCATGAACGGATGACAGCCTCCCTGCGGGAACCGTTGCGGGGGGAGCGGCTTGCCGTGCTGTGCGTCGATCTGGATCATTTCAAGAGTGTCAACGATACCTTGGGTCACCCGTTGGGCGATGCCCTGCTGCGGATCGTGGCGGAACGCCTGCGGCGATGCGTGCGCGGGGCGGATATGGTGGCGCGCATGGGGGGCGATGAATTCGCTGTCCTGCAATTCTCGTCGGATCATCCCCGGCAGGCGGAGCTGCTGGCGCAACGCATCGTCGCCAGCCTGTGCCAGCCCTATTCGCTGGACGGACAGCGCGCGATCATCGGTGCCAGCGTCGGCATCGCGGTGTCCTCGGAACAAGCTTGCGACGCCGACATGCTGCTGAAATGCGCCGACATGGCCTTGTATCGCGCCAAAGCGGACGGGCGTGGCACCTATCGCTTCTTCGAGGCAGAAATGGATGCCGAAATCCAGGCTCGGCGCGCCATGGAGCTCGATCTGAGGGAGGCCCTGACCAAGGACGAGTTCGTCCTTTACTATCAGCCGGTCTTCAACCTCGCCTCCGATCGGTTGAGCGGCTTCGAGGCGCTGATGCGATGGAACCATCCGGTGCACGGCATGATCCCGCCCGCGCGCTTCATCCCGCTGGCCGAGGAACTGGGTCTGATCATTCCCATGGGAGAATGGGCGATCCGTCAGGCCTGTGAGGATGCGTCGGCCTGGCCGGGGGATCTGAAGGTGGCGGTCAATCTGTCACCCGTGCAGTTCCGCAGCGAGCTTCTGGTAGAGGCGATCGAAGACGCCCTGTCGCGCACCGGTCTGGATCCACGCCGGTTGGAGCTGGAAATCACCGAGACCGCCCTGCTGCGCAACACCGAAGCGGTCACGAACATCCTGCACCGGCTGCGTGACAGCGGCGTGCGCATCGTGCTGGACGATTTCGGCACCGGCTACTCGTCGTTGAGCTACCTGCGCAGCTTTCCGTTCGACAAGCTGAAGATCGACCAGTCGTTCGTGCGGGAAATGGCCACCCGCGCCGATTGTCTGGCGATCGTCAACTCGGTGGCGGCGCTGGCTGCGTGCCTAGGCATCACCACCACGGCGGAAGGGGTGGAGACCGCCGAACATCTGGCGCAGGTCCGAGGCGCTGGCTGCGGAGAGGCCCAGGGCTATTTTTTCGACCGACCGCAGCCGGTGCACGCCATTCAGAAATGGTTGCCGGTCGTGGAGGTCCGCCAGGTGGCGTGACCCGTCAGCCCGTTGGCGTGTAGCGCCACACGCTCGCGGGCGGAAAATTCAGCGGGGTCCAGGCTTCCCGTTTGGCGGCCAGGTGGTGATGCCGATAGGGCAGGGGGGACGTTGCGCAGTAGCTGAAATGCAGGAATCCCTTGCCGGGTGCGACCGCGTCCATTGCGTCGATGAACCGGCGCTGTTCGTCCCGCGGCAGCAGCACCAGCGGGATGCCGCAGATGACGGTGCCGATGCGGCCCTGGCAATGCTCCGGTATCAGGGCAGGCAACTGGCGGGCGTCGCCCTGGATTACCAGCACGCCTGGCAGGACTCGACGCAGGTGATCCGCCATATCCGGCACGATTTCGACGACGATCAGCCGGTCCGCCGGAACGCCACCGGCGAGCAGAGCCCGTGAAATGACGCCGGTTCCGGCGCCAAGCTCCACCACCACTTCGTTGGGTTTGTACTGGGTCTGCGCGACGATATGGTGGCACAATGTCGCCGACGATGGCACGATCGAACCCATCTGCAGCGGGTTGGCCAACCAGCGACGGAAGAACATGCTGCGATTGGCAACCTTTCTGCTGCCTTGGACGTGAGCGTCCGGCACAAGCCGGTCGTCCGACTGTAGTATTTCTGTCATGGAACTGTCATCTTCCACATAATACTTGACGTCATTGCCCATTAGACCAAACCGGCAAGTGGCGGAAGCCCTGCTGTGAGAGCGCTCTGATGGCGTCCTCCGGGCGCTTGTCCGGCAAATCGCGGTTTCAGCGCACGGGTCGGCTTTTACGCCGTGCCCGGCTGGGTTAATGTTTCAACGGCCGGTCACTCCGACGGCCGGTTGCAACAAGGTGAATCCCTCAAGGCATGAGTGCCCGGATCCTGATCGTCGACGATGTGCCTGCCAACACGCGGCTTCTCGAAGCCAAGCTGTCGGCGGAGTACTATCAGGTAGCCAGCGCCCCGGATGGGTTCGAGGCGCTGAAGAAGGCCCGCGACTGGCAGCCCGATCTGATCCTGCTGGACGTCATGATGCCTGGCATGGACGGGTATGAGTGCTGCCGAAAGCTGAAAGAGGCCCCCGCGACCCTGCATATCCCCGTGGTGATGGTGACCGCGCTGGGAGAGCCGAGCGAACGGCTGCGAGGGCTGGAGGCGGGGGCGGACGATTTTCTGACGAAGCCCGTGGATTACGACACCCTGCGGGCGCGTGTCCGCAGCCTGGTCCGCTTGAAGCGCCTGCTGGACGAATCCCGGGCCCGCGGGGAAACCGCTCGTGCGCTTGGACTGGCGGGAGATTTCCTGCCCGCCCCTTCGGTTGCCGGCGCCAACGCGCTGATCGTGGACGACTGGGATTTGGGTGCACGCACCATTCAGGACGCGCTGGCCCGGGATGGCATCCTCCCGGTCGTGGTGCGGACCGAGGCGGAAGCCATGGCGAAGAGTGCCGCCGGCGCTTTCGACCTGATCGTGGTGAGCATGTCGCTCGCCGACGAAGATCCCCTGCACCTGATCTCCAGCTTGCGCGCGTCCGACAGGACCCACGACACGCCGATGCTGCTGATCGCGGAACCCGAGGAACGGGAGAGGATCCTGCGCGGCTTCGAACTGGGGGCCAGCGATTGGCTGACCTTGCCGGTAGACGAAAACGAATTGCGGGCGCGGGCGCGCAACCAGGTGCGACGGAAATTCTACCAGGACAGGCTGCGGGCAGACCTTGGCACCGCCCTGGAAATGGCTCTGATCGACCCCCTAACCGGCCTCTACAACCAGCGCTATCTCCGCCGCCACCTGCTCGGCCTTATCGAGAACGGGCCGACCCGCGATCTTGCCGTCCTGATGATCGACATCGACCACTTCAAGTCGGTCAATGACCGGTTCGGCCATGCCACCGGCGATGAGGCATTGCGCATGGTCGCGGCCAGTCTGCGAGCCAACACGCGGGTGTTCGACTCGGTTGCCCGCTATGGTGGCGAGGAATTTGTTGTCGTCATGCCGGGTGGCGACATCGAAGATGCCGTCGCCGCCGCGGAACGGCTCCGTGTGGCCGCCGAGACGATCGAATTACCGGTCCCATTCGGCGGCACGACACACCTGACGATCAGTGTCGGCGTGGCGTGCTCGACCGGTGCCGCCGCCACGGTTGAAACCATGCTGCTGGCGGCCGATCAGGCGCTGTACGAAGCCAAGCGTGCTGGGCGCAACCGGGTCGCGGTCGCGCCGGTCACCGCAACTACTTGATTTTGGCTTCCTTGAACGGGACGTGCTTGCGGACGACGGGGTCGTATTTCCGCATCTCCAGCTTGCCCGTCTGGGCACGAGCGTTCTTTTTCGTCACGTAGAAAAACCCGGTGTCGGCCGTTGACACGAGCTTGATCTGGACGGTGTTTGACTTGGCCATGGCCTGATCCTTGAATGCGCGGGACGGTGTATGCCACGCGAGGCGATTGAGGCCGAGGAAAATGCGCATGAAGGGCGCCAGGGTCAAGTGTTGATACCGGGGAGCGTCTCGGCCGGGCCGGTCCGTGGCCGTCAACGGCCGGCAAACCCGCACGGAGCTTCCTGGACTGCCAGACGAAGGCGTGCCGCTGGCGTGGACACGGCCGGAATCCTCCGCCCGCGAAATCCTCGATAACAGGAGCCTGAGATGACGATCCCGCTGCCCGGTCAGGACGACCTGCGCCGCCTGCTGTATACGCCCGTGGTGTCTGACGTGCTGGACAGCTTCGGGCTGATGCGCCAGGCGCTGCGGCCTTTCGTGCGGCCGCTGGACGATACGTTGGTCCTATTCGGGCGAGCGCGCACCGGCCGTTATGAGACTCTGACCGCTCCATCCAACTCCGCCAACCCGTATGAGTTGGAGATGGACCTGATCGATGGGCTGCTGCCAGGGGAGGTCGCGGTCCTGGCCTGCAACGGCCCGACCGACTGGGTGGCGCCGTGGGGGGAGTTGCTGGCGACCGCGGCCCGAGCCCGCGGCGCGGCGGGCTGCGTCACCGATGGGCTGGTGCGCGATGTCGGCCGCATCCGGGCGATGGGGTTTCCGGTCTTCCACGGTGGCATCGGCCCCCTGGACACGCGCAACCGGGCGGAGATGGTCGAGAAAGATACCGTGGTGGAGATCGCCGGCGCTCGGATCGCGCCCGGTGACTGGATTTTGGGCGATGTCGATGGCGTGGTGGTTATCCCCGCCGATCGGGCGGAGGCCGTGTTCCGCGCCGCGTTGGACAAGATTGCGGCTGAGGACACCACCCGCGCCGAACTGGAAGCCGGCGACAGCTTGCGCGCGGTCTTTGCTCGACACGGGGTCCTGTAGGTGGTCGTTGCAGGTTTTTGGATAGTTTCGGCTCGCGGTCTGGATATGTGCCGGTGCATGGCGACGGCTTCTTGTGCGGGAGGCGAGACTCAGGAGGCTTGTCCTCAGGCGGGTTTGCGCGTTGGCTCGGGCCGGGTGGGGACGTTACGCTGGGCGGTTTTCGCACCATCATGAACAGATGCCGTCGTGATCAGGGGATTTCCGGAGATCCATCGCCGAAATGGCGCTCGCAGGACGGCATATCCGTTCGGCCAGGGTCCGCACCGGTTTGGTGCTTATGAGCGGAGTTCCCAGATGGACACGCAGGCCGATTTATGGCGGAGGCAGCCTCTTAATGTGGATGTGGAACGTTCGAGGCGCCGGCGAAAGTGGCACGAAAACCTTGCAGAAGGGGTGGCGGTCGCCGGTCGATGCGACTAAAGTTGTTGCAACGACGCCGCGAATCGGCAGACACCGTGCCATGACCGCAAATGTGCGGCCTGGACACGATCTTCTTGGGGGCGTCGCGCCGTTAAGCCGCGAACCAGCAAGGAGCAATCATGTCAAAAGCCTTCATCGCAGAGGTCATCCGGAATTCAGCGGAACTGACCGGCGCGGCCGCAAATCGTGCCGCTGGCGACTTGATGGAAGCCATCGTCAAGGAGCTGAAGAAGTCGGGCAAGTTTACGCTGCCGAGCTTCGGGACGTTTACGGTGCGGAAGACGAAGGCGCGCAAGGGGCTCAATCCGCGCACCGGCGAGGCCATCAAGGTGAAGGCGGGCAAGACGGTCCGCTTCAAGGCCTCCCCGACGTTGAAAAAGGCGGTCTGATCTCACTTTCGACAGGGCTTGCGGCCGAATGCCAATCCGGTATCCGGTCGTGAGCCTGCGTGTTTCGCCCGGCCTGGGTGTTCTGATCGTCGGACTTGGCACTGTGGTGGTGCCGTTCGACTCCTCGGTCAATGTCGCGTTTCCCCATATTATCCGCGCCTTCGATCTGCCGATCCCGGCCATCCAGTGGGTCGTCATTGCTTATACGCTGACCTATGCGGCTCTGACGCTCGTGTTCGGGCGCATTGGGGACATGCTGGGGTATCGCCGGATTTTCCTGATCGGCAGCGCCTGGAGCATGGTTGCGTTCGTCCTGTGCGGGGCGGCGCCGTCCTATCCATGGCTGCTGGCGGCTCGGGTGATGCAAGGCGTGGGCGCGGCCTTGTCGCTCAGTTGCGGCCCGGCGCTGGCCACCAGCCTCTATCCCGAGCAGGATCGCGCCCGCGTGCTCGGCCTTTATACGATGGTGTTCGGGATTGGCGGTGCCATCGGGCCGGTGATTGCCGGACAGTTGGTGGAGGTTTGGGGCTGGTCGGCGGTGTTCTGGTTCCGCGCGCCCATCGCCTTGGCGGCGTTCCTGCTGACCTGGACCTTGCCGGCCTCGCCGCGGCACGGGTCGGCGCGGTTCGATGCTCCTGGAGCCGCGCTGCTGGTGGTGTGGATCAGCGCCATGCTGCTGACGTTGAACCAGTTGCAGCATCTCGGTCAGACCGCGGTCTGGTGCGTGCTGGCAGCGACGGTGACGGTCTCGGCCATTGCCGGGTTCATCATGCGGGAATTGCGGACGGCCCAGCCGATCATCGATCTGCGCTATTTCCGCGATCCCGATTTCGCGCTGGTGAACGGGGCGCATGTCGCGCTGAACCTGGCCGGCTTCTCCATCATGCTGCTGGTGCCGTTCTATCTGGACCGGATCGGAGGCCTGTCCGTGCCGGTGGGCGGAATGGTGCTGGCGGCCTCGCCATTGGGGATCATGGTGTCGGCGCCGATCGCCGGGCGGTTGGCGTCACGGGTGGCGCCGAAGCGGCTGGCTCTGATGGGCGCAGGCCTGATGGCGCTGGCCCAGATGGCCATCGGTCTGGCGGGAGCGCCGGCCAACATCCCACTGCTATGTCTGTCGATGTTTGCGCAAGGCTGCGGGATGGGGCTGTTCCAGGTGGCCTATTTCGACATCGCCACCGCGACGATCCCGCGAGAGGACAGAGGTGTCGCGGGCAGCCTGGTGATGATGACCCGCACGGTTGGTGTGGTCACGGCGGCCACGGTGCTGATGCTGTTCTTCCAGACCCTCCGCGACGGCGCGCTGGGTCGGGGCGTGCCGGCCGAGGCTGCATTTCTGATCGGCTTCCAGGGCGCCTTCCATATCGCGGCGGCGATCCCGGTGCTGGTTGTGTTGGCCGCCTTGCTGCGCGGGTGGGGACGTCGCGCTTGACGTCGGTGGTGTCGATCCCTAGTTTAGCCCACGTCTAGCTAGGTATAGCCCCATGAAGACAATCAACGTGCATGAAGCCAAATCGACCCTGTCCGTGCTGCTCGCCGATGTCGAGCGTGGGGAGGAGGTGACGATTGCCCGCAACGGCACGCCGGTCGCCAAGCTGGTCCGCGTCACCCAGGCCCATCCGAGGGAGCCGGGCCTGTTGCGCAGCTTGCCTGGCTGGAAGGATTTCACCTTCGATCCGGAGATGTTCGCGCCGCTGACCGATGAGGAACTGGTGGCGGAAGGCTGGGAATGACGGTCGGCTATCTGGCCGACGCTTGCGCGCTGATCGTTTTCCTGGCCTCTCCCGACGCCGACCGCATCATGCCCAACGCGTCTCGGCTTATGCGGTCCGAGGACATCCGCGTGTCGCCGATCACGGTCTGGGAGATCACCCGGAAGGCCGCGCTGGGGAAACTGCCGGCGGTCTGGGACCCATATCCGTCGCTCAGCCTGTTGCTGCGCGCACAGGGCTATAGCGTCCAGCCGCTGGGGTGGGACGAGGCGGAGCAGGCCAACCGGCTGCCGGCGTTGCACAAGGACCCGATGGACCGGATGTTGATCGCGACGGCCTTGCGGCACGATCTGGCGATCCTGACCGATGATTCGGTGTTCGCAGGCTATGGGGTGACGACGATCTGGTAGGGAGGCAGCGGTCGTCACGGTTGGACGGTTCGGCTCTCCCACATCGCCCGCGCCTGTGCGACGCAAGCCGCCGGATCGTCCGCGCGTCCGGCCGCAAACAGAGCGACGGCAGTCGTCGCAATCACGACGGTTTCGGCGCCCGGATCGGACTGGATCCCTTGCCAGACGGCGACCATATCCGCCGGCGAAACACTGGTTGGCTTGTCGACACCCTCCAGCGCCGGCCAGACCGACTCTCCCGTTCGACTGTTGAGCACGAGGGGCTTGACCCCGGTCCATTCCGCCTCTCCGCCGCCGCCTTTTAGCACCGCGATGCGCCGGCCCAGGCGTTCGGCCACAGCCAGGTGCAGGACGATATAGGCGGGGTGGAAGACACCATCGATCGACCCGGTCGCATTTGCCGGATCCAGCAAGCGTCCCACCGTATTCAGTGGTGATCTGAGCCCCAGAACGCCCCTCAGGGCCAGCAATGCCGCGATTTCGGGGCTGAGCGCTTCGATCGGCACGAACGCAAAGCCGATCGAGCCCAGACTCTGTTCGGCCGCGACCGCGGTGGTTGCTGGGGGGATCGCCAGCGCATCCAAAGCGTCGATCATCGGCTGGCGGCCGGGGCCGGCCGACGGGCCGTGCATCATGACCCTGACGCCATTGCGTGCGACCAGCAGCGCGGCCAGAAGGTACCAGGGCAAACCCCGGGTCCGACCGTCGGCGTAACTCGGCCAATCGAGGTCGACCGGTTGCGAAAAGCGCCATGGCAGGCAGGCGTGATCGCGGGCGGCCTCGACCAAGCCCACGATTTCGTCGGCCGCCTCCCCGCGATAGCGCAGCAGCATCAGCATTGCGCCGACCTGTTCGCGCGTTGCCTCGCCGCGCAGCACCATACCCAGGGCCAGACGCGCCTCGGCCCGCGTCAGGGATCGCGATCGGCCAGGGCCGCGGCCGAGAATGCGGATGAAGGGCGCGAAGTCGTGTGTGTCGGTGCTCGCACGGGGCGGGATTGCGGTCTGGTCGGCGGCTTCGGGAGCTGAATGTGCCTCTGTCATGCCCTTGCCCTTGCCTCCGTCAGTGCGGCCGATGCGTCGGGCGCGGACCTGGGATCATATCGGTCAACCACGCAGGCGATTGCGGCGTCACAGTCGCTACTTGTCCGAGGCGATCTGGCCCGCCGCCGCCCAAGATCGGGCGATCAACCGGCAGCCGCACTCATACCAACAGCCCGAACCATCGATTTACCGCGTCCCCTTACCGTCATTGCCGGGCTCGACCCGGCAACCCGCGCTTCAACGTCAGGGGGCAGGTTGCCGGATCAAGTCCGGCAATGACGGTAAGGGGAGGACGGTATCGGTCGGTGGTTAGAACTGGTGGCATCACACATCCAGGTCTTCGACCGTCCTCGCCCGTTCCTGGATGAATTGAAAACGCAGTTCCGGCCGCCGCCCCATCAGGCTTTCCACCAAGGTGTTGGTCGCTGCCCGTTCCTCCGGCGCCGCGACCACTTTCAGCAGGGTCCGCCGAGCGGGATCCATTGTGGTTTCCTTGAGCTGCATGGGGGGCATTTCGCCGAGGCCCTTGAAGCGACTGACCTCCACCTTGGTGTTGGCCTTGAACTCCCGCTTCATCTTGCGTTCCCGATCGGCGTCGTTCATCGCGTAGACGGATTTCGCCCCCTGGGTCAGGCGGTACAGCGGCGGCTGCGCCAGGTAGACATTCCCGCGGCGGACCAGTTCGGGAAGTTCGCGATAGAAGAACGTCATCAGCAGGGACGCGATATGGGCGCCGTCCACATCCGCGTCCGTCATGATGATGACGCGGCCGTAGCGCAGTTTAGCATGATCGAAGCGGTCGCCGACGCCGCAGCCGAGCGCCTCGATCAGGTCTTTAAGTTCCTGGTTTTGGCGCAACTTGTCGGCGGATGCGCTGGCGACGTTCAGGATTTTCCCGCGCAGGGGCAGCACCGCCTGGGTTTCCCGGTTGCGCGCCTGCTTGGCCGACCCGCCGGCGGAATCGCCCTCGACCAGGAAAATCTCGGTCTCGGCGGCATTTTCCCGAGAGCAATCGGTCAGCTTGCCGGGCAGGCGCAGGCGGCGGGTGGCCGATTTGCGAGGCGTGTCCTTGGCTTCCTTGCGGCGGATGCGCTCTTCCGCGCGTTCCACCACGAAGGTCAGCAGATTATCGGCCTGGCCCGGATCGGCCGCCATGAAATGGTCGAACCGGTCGCGCAAGGCGGTTTCGGTCAGGCGGGATGCCTCGGAACTGGTCAGCTTCTCCTTGGTCTGGCCTTGGAACTGCGGATCGCGCAGGAACAGCGACAGCTTACCCGCCATCGGCTCCAACACGTCGTCCGCGGTGATCTGAGCGGCGCGCCGGTTGCCCCGTTGTTCCCCCCAGGCGCGCAACCCCTTGATCAGCGCCGCCCGGAAGCCGGCTTCATGGGTGCCGCCCTGTGGCGTGGGGACGGTGTTGCAGTACGAATGCAGGAACCCGTCGGTTTCTTCCAGCCAGGAGACCGCCCATTCCAGCCGCCCGGTGGCTTCTCCCGGCAGATCCGCCTCGCCGGCCCAGATGGATGACAGCACGCGGGGCGTATCGCCGATATCGGCTTCCAGACTGTCCCGCAGGCCGCCCGGGAAATGCAGCACGGCTTCGGCGGGCGTCTCGTCCTTGCCGGATTTCAGCAGGGCCGGCGCGCAGTTCCAGCGGATTTCAACGCCGCGATACAGATAGGCCTTGGACCGGCACAGGCGGTAAAGCCGAGCGGGGGAGAATTGCAGGTCGCCAAAAATCTCGGTGTCCGGCTTGAAGCGCATGGTGGTGCCGCGCCGGTTGTTGATCGGACCGGCATTGACCAGCTTGGTAGTGGGCTTGCCGCGGGCGTAGCTCTGTTTCCACAGCACGCGGTCGCGCGCCACCTCGACCTCCATCACCTCGGACAGCGCATTGACCACCGAACTGCCGACGCCGTGCAGGCCGCCGGAGGTCGCGTAGGCCTTGCCGCCGAACTTCCCGCCGGAATGCAGGGTGGTGAGGATCACCTCCAACGCGCTGAGATCCTTGAACTTCGGATGCGGATCGACGGGGATGCCGCGCCCGTTGTCGTGGATGGTCAGCCAGTTACCGGTTTCCAGAGTCACGTCGATGAAGCTGGCATGTCCGGCCACGGCTTCGTCCATGGCGTTGTCCAGCACCTCGGCCGCCAGATGGTGCAGAGCGTTCTCGTCGGTGCCGCCGATATACATGCCGGGGCGGCGGCGCACGGGCTCCAGACCCTCCAGGACCTCGATGTCCTTGGCGGAGTAATCGGTATCCGGCTGTGTCACCGGCTTGCCGCGTTTGGGCGCGGACGGCTTGTCAGAACCTGGACCGAACAGATCGTTCATGCTGTGTTCCCATCGCTGTCTCGCACCCTACAAGGGCGGCGGGAGTCTGAGCAACTGGAGTTTGGGCAACTGGAGTTTGGGCAACCGTGACGTTGGGGGTGGCGGCCCATACCGGCCAGATCGTGGACCTGACAGAGGGCCAGTCCCGTCGACCGGCTGGGTGAAGGCGGGCCGATCCGTGAATGGAGGGCTTGCGGGATGCTCCGGCCGGTTTCCGCTCAACCGGCCGGGACGGGACTGCCTTGCTCATCGCAGATTTCCGCGAGCAGGGTCATGAGGCGACCGACCGCCTCCATCAGCAATTCGGCTTCCTCCTCGGTGAATTTGTCGGCCGAACTCATGTCTGGCGCATTCCAGCAGCGACGGGCCTGTCGGATGGCGTCCAGGAGCGGTGGCGGCAGGTTGGGTTGCGCCCGCAGCATCCGCATGATGGCGGTCCAGCTTTTCCCCTCAATGTCCGGCATGCCGGAACACCGGGCCAGCGCCCGCAAGCCGATCCCCAGAATGCGCCCGAGATGGAACGCGGTGGCGGTGGAGCGGCGGAACACCAGGCAGCGATGGGCTTCCCGCAAGTGGAACACCGCACTGGGGAACCTGTCCACGAAATCGGGGCCGAACGCGGCGTCATCGGCCTCCGATTTCAGCGGTTCGGCGAGTGTCCGCGACAATGCTCGGGCCTGGGCCAGCAAATCGTCCCGCGCCGTCGTGGACGTCTCGGCGGCGGCTGGTTCGACGGAGTCGGCGGCGACGAATTGGCCCAATTGCTCCCGGAATAGCGTTCCCATCGCCGTGTCGTTGGCCGGTCCGCGGTCGATCTCGATGCCGTCCGAGTCGATTTCGTGACGCCACACCTGACCGTCGGCATCGCCGGAGACCACCACCATCACATTGGACGGTTGGGTCAGATGCGTGTCGAGGATCGTGCGTTTTTCATGCGTTTCCGCATAGCGCAGCCACCGCTGCTGGTCGGTCGATCCGTCGGTTTGCCGGCTGGCCCGATGCCGTTCCACCCGCACGGTGGTGCCGTCATGGCGCAGGATGAACAGGTCCGGCCCGTTGCGCCGGCGTGCCAGCACCGCGGCGCCGGTCCGATCGATCCGCACCTCATGACGCACAAGGTCGTGGGCTTTCAGCACGGTGTCGATCGCCGCGTCCTGGTCGGGCGGCAGGGCGAGCGGCTGGTCGATGCGCCCAAAATCGGCCATCAGAACGAAGGCCAGCGTGCCGTGCCAGCCGATGCCGCAACCCCTGACCCGCTCCCCGATCCTGACATGGACGACCGTGGACAGACCGATCGCGTCTTCGAACAGGTTGGGGGAGCGGCGGGCCAGGACGATGACCCCGGTGCCGAGATGGGCGTGCAGGGCAGCGTCTTCGCCGGCAAAGGCTTCCAGCAGAGCGGTTGGGTCGGGTCGGTTGAATCGTCCCTCCGGCGGTGGCAATTCCACCAGGGACTGGCGCAGGATCGGGCCGGTGCGATCGATCCCGTCGCCCGCCCTTGGTTGCCCTGGATGCGATCCGCCGGCCTGATCGGATTGGGTGCCATAGAGACGCACGGCCCTGACGGCGCCCATGAATTCCACCCGGGCCGGGTGTCCGAAATACGGGCCGTCGATCGCGCCGATCCGTCGTTCCAGGATGCATTCCCTGATCTGGTCGGCTTCGTCCAAGGTCTCCCGGATGACCAGGATCGCCACTTTGTGCTGTTCGGCGCCGGTGGCCTGGTTCCGCGTGAGCCAATCCTGGAACCCGACTTCATCGGTTGAACCGTCATGGTTGGGAAGCCGGTAGGCCGCGCGGGATTGCCAGGTGTCCGTTCCGCCCTGACGCAACGTCTCTCGCATGATGACGAACAGCGACGGCATCGCGACGGAGCGGGAGGCCGCGGCCAGCCATCCGGCAAGCTGCGCTCCAGTCCATATATCGGATCGCCTGGCAGTCGTGCCCACGGTGCGCTTTTCCTCCGGCCGAAGGAGCCAGTGTGAATGGCGACCTGAGTCGCCCGTTGAATGCAAATAATGAGAAATAGTCAGTTAATAGAATATCTCAAATTCGCAACCAGACGCGCTGTCGAACGAACCTCTCCATACTACCGACCACGCGCTGATGACGGCAATATCACAAGATCGGAAAAAATTCGTTTCATCTGATTCGAACCGCCCTCATTATTTCACGTATCGCCCCTCCTCCCGCTCGGCTTTTACCGGCCAGTGCCATGCTGGGCGGTGGAAAAAGCTGGGAAGGTCGAAGTGCGTTTGGGAAACGGTGTCGGGGCGAGGATCCAGCAGGCACCCTCGTTCAGATATTCGGGAGGGTGGTGCGCTTCTAGGAGTTGAGTTTATTTCCGAGTATTACACGCATCCGAGGCGCGTCGCCCGCATGCAAGACCCGACACGATCCACGTTGATTCGTCGGCCGGTTTGTCCGACAACGCATACTTGTTTCGCTAGGTCCCACGCACATGCCTGAATTGTTCGTCCATAACAGTCTGAGCCGCCGGAAGGAGCGGTTCGTCCCGATCGATCCAGCCCATGTGCGCATGTATGTTTGTGGACCGACGGTCTATGACTTGGCGCATTTCGGAAACGCTCGACCGGTCGTTGTGTTCGACGTTCTGCTGCGCGTGCTGCGCCGGCTCTATCCGCGCGTCACCTATGTTCGCAACATCACGGACATCGACGACAAGATCAACGCGCGGTCGAAGGAAAGCGGAGAGCCGATCGGCACCATCACCGCCCGTACCACCGCCGACTACCAGGCCGACATGGCAGCCCTGAGCGCCTTACCGCCTGACGAGGAGCCCCGGGCCACCGCCCATGTGGCCGAGATGATCGCGGTGACGCAGCGATTGATCGACTCCGGCCATGCCTATGAGGCGGAAGGCCATGTCCTGTTCGCGGTCCGCAGCTATGAGCGTTACGGCCATCTGTCCGGCCGCAGCCCGGAGGAGTTGCTGGCCGGAGCGCGGATCGATGTCGCGCCCTACAAGCGCGATGCGGGCGATTTCGTGCTGTGGAAACCGTCCACCGACGATCTGCCTGGTTGGGACAGCCCATGGGGCCGCGGTCGCCCCGGATGGCATATCGAGTGCTCCGCCATGGCCTGGCGCTATCTCGGCGAGAGTTTCGACATCCACGGCGGCGGGTCCGACCTGATCTTCCCGCACCATGAAAACGAGCTGAGCCAGAGCCTCTGCGCCTTCCCGGGTAGCGTGTTCGCCCGCTACTGGATGCATAACGGCATGCTGCTGGTGAACGGGGAGAAAATGTCCAAAAGCCTGGGCAATTTCTTCACCGTCCGCGATGTGCTCGCCAAGGCGCCTGGAGAGGCGGTGCGGCTTTTGCTGTTGCGGTCGCATTACCGCGCATCGCTGGATTTTTCCGATGCGGCGCTGGCCGAGACGCGCGGCGATCTCGACCGGTTTTACCGGGCGTTGGCGCGATTCCCCGATGTCGATGGGACGGCCGAGATGCCCGCGTCCGTCATGGATGCGTTGTGCGACGATCTGAACACGCCACTGGCTCTGTCGGCGATGCATGCTCTGGCCGACAAGGCGATGGCCGGCGATTTCGAGGCCGCGCGTGGGTTGCGGGCGGCCGGCACGCTTATGGGCGTGCTGGCTTCGGAGCCGGAGGCCTGGTTCCGCGGCGGCACCGACGATTCAACGTCCATCGAGGCGGCGATCGCCGACCGGATCGCGGCGCGCAAGGCGCGGGATTTTGCTCGGGCGGACGCGATCCGCGCCGATCTGTTGGCACAAGGCATCGTGCTGGAGGACGGGCCGAACGGCACGACCTGGCGACGCGCGAGCTGACAGTCCGGTGACAGTGTTCACGAGGGTCCTATGACCGGGCGCGATGGCGGTGCCGATCTGCATCCGATCGGCAATGCGCCGGTGGTGATCCTGGTGCGCCCGCAACTGGCCGACAATATCGGCGCCTGCGCGCGCGCCATGGCGAATGGCGGGCTGTTCCATATGCGCCTGGTGGCTCCGCGCGACGGCTGGCCGCAGGAGAAGGCGTGGCGCATGTCGTCGGGCGCGGATCGCATCCTGGACGATCTGACGGTGCATGAGAGTGTGGCCGACGCGGTCGCCGATCTGCACCATGTGTTCGCGACCTGCCCAAGGCCTCGGCACATCGTCAAACCCGTCATGACCGCGCGGGGTGCGGCCGTCGAGCTCCGGGAAATTGCCAGCCGCGGCCTGCGCGCCGGCCTGTTGTTCGGGCCGGAGCGGGCGGGGCTCGATAATGACGACATGGCGCGGACCGACGCGCTGATCCGCTATCCGCTGAACCCGGCGTTCATGTCGCTGAACCTCGCCCAGGCCGTGATGATCATGGCCTATGAGTGGTGGACCGCCGACGATGTGACCGTGCCGCGCACCCTGATGACCAATGAATCGCAGGTGGCGAACAAGGGTCGGTTGGATAATTTCCTGACCCATCTGACGAACGAACTGGACGCCTGCGGCTTCCTGCGCAACCTGCCCAAACGGCCCGGGATGGTGCGGAACATCAGGCATCTGTTCGAACGCGGAGAGGTGACCGAGCAGGAGCTACGGACCCTGCACGGCATCGTGACGGAACTGGCCATCGGCCGCCGTCAGCGGGGCCGGCAGGAGGATGGGGCCTAGGGGTGCATCGGGGTTTCTGTCTGCGGGGCGTAGGTGCGACGGAACTTGCGTTGCCGTGAGTGAAGAAAATCCTCCCCCTCCCCTTGCGGGCGGGGGTTGGGGGGAGGGGTTTTCGCACGCTTGTGGCCGGTTATCCCCTCCCCCCGGCCCCCTCCCGCAAGGGGAGGGGGAGAATTTTCTATGGTGCGACGATGCGACGTCCGTCAGGCGTGCGCGGACCGTCAGCGCAGTGGCCGCGGCAGCACGACCAAAGCCGGGTCCTCGCCCCGGACGGCTCGCACCCGGAAGATATTGAACCGTTCCAATGCGGTGCCTCGCCCGGATCGGGTGGCCTCTCCCACAAGTGAGGAGCCGGACCAAAGCGAGGGATCGAGTTGGTCGCCGTGACGCATATCGCGCACCAGCAACCCCTCGCGGCCGCGCATATCCGCGTGTGGCAGATCCATCAGCGCCCAGCGTGACTCGGCCCCCAGCACGACCGTCTCGCGCGCCAGGCCATGCGCGAGTTCAGACGCCAGCGCATACTGATCGGCGGCGACGAAGGCCGCCCCCTGGTCTCGGCGAACCGTGTCGATCTGATCGGCCAGACCGTCCCAACCGGACAGCCGCAGGGCGATCGGATCGATGCGGGTCGGGATCGGGATGAGATGGCTCACCGCCTGCACATAGGCCAAAGCCGTCAGACCCAGACCCAGTGCGACCGCGGGACGGTAAAGCCGCACCCAGACAGGGGCGATCAGGCCCGTCGCGGCGATCATTGCGGCCGGATAAACGATCGCCGGCCAGTTGCCTTGCACCCGGTCGCCGATCGCGTGCTGGCAGAAGAAGATCGTCGGCGGAACCGTCAGTGCCGCGAGCAGAATCCACCCCGTCTCGCGCGTCCGCAGGGCCTGCCGGATAGCCAGCACGATACCGGCCAAACTCAGCGCCCAAATGCCTGGGGTGACGAGCCCGGCCTGGCCGCCAATCAGTTCGGCGACGAATTGCACGCCGCGTTCCGGCTGCCAGTCGTTGATCCGGCTGCCCTGGCGCAGCAGCCCGGCCCAGCCGTGACCGGCATTCCAGATCAGGACCGGCAGGACCATCGTCCCTCCCACCAGGGCCGCGACCCAGGGCGCGGGGCGACGCAGCCAAGGCCGCATCTGGGGGGAGAGCAGCAGCCAGGCGCCGATACCGACCCACAGGAAGACGGCGGTGTATTTGCTCGCCAACGCCAGGCCGGCGAAGACACCGGTGGCGATCCACCACCGGAAGCCATTGGTGGTGGCAGGTGTGTCAGGCGACGGCGAGCGCGGAACCGGCACGCGTGACGCGGCCCAGAGCGCGGCGGTCCAGAAGAATATCAGCGGCGTGTCGGGAGTCATGATCACGGACCCCACACCCATCAGCAAGGTGGCGTTCAGCAGGATGGCGGCCATGGGGCCGGCACCTCGGCCGGGTAGCAGCCGGTTTGCCGCGTCCGCCAGCAGCCAGGAACCGAGCGCGGCGGAAATCGGGCCAAGGAACCGAATGCCAAGGGGGGAATCGCCTAGGATCGACGTGCCGGCCTTGATCCACACCGCCACCATCGGCGGATGATCGAGGTAGCCGAGAGCGAGCGCCCGCGACCAGATCCAGTAGTAGGTTTCGTCTGGGGCGAGCGGCGCCCAGGCGGCGACCAACAGCCGGATCGCCGTCAGGACCGCGATGGCGGCAATCCAGATCACCGAACGAGCCCTGCCATCCGGCGGCCGAATGGCCCCGATCTATCCGTCGTCATGCCCGCGCCGGCCCCGGATGTCCCCGAGGGCACGACACGTCGAGGGGGTTTATGAAAATCGAGCATGATCACGCTGAGCGGAACGTCACAGCGTGTGAATCATGCGATCAAACAAAGAGCTAGACCGATTTTCCGTTTCCAGTCAGGGTGAAACCGCTCTATCCGACCTCGTGCTCGGGGCCTGCCCGCGCCTGACCAATCTGGTGCCAACCGACCGCACGTCATCGGGCGCGCCAGACCAGGGTCGAGGACACCGCATAGTTCCAGGCCACCCCGATCATCGCACCGATCGCGCCGGCCACGGTCCAGGTGGCGCGCGATTCATAGAGCACCTGGGCAATGCC
>CALQHT020000014.1 GCA_943330455.2 Nitrosovibrio sp. Nv4
ACACGCGCAGCTACCAGAAAGGCATCAAGGTCACAGATGCCGAGATGGCCGCTCTCAATATCACGGGGGACACATTCCATCCGGAGTGGAACTATACCATCTCGCCAAGGCCACCAACTTGAAGCGGTAGTTTTTGCGTGTTGCCTTACCGTCATTGCCGGGCTCGACCCGCCCCCCCTCCGTTAAAGCGCGGGTTGCCGGGTCGAGCCCGGCAATGACGGTAAGGGCACGCCTACGGGTCATTGCTTCGACCGCATCCGTCAGGCCCCCAACCCAACCTCCCAACATTGCCAACGACCGCCATCTGTCGTTGCATGACGCCCGACATCAGGGAGGAGACAAACATGGTCGATCGCTCACGCTGGGACCCGGAAATGGCCGCCTTTACGGCGATTGCCGACGCGGAAGCCGCAAAGTATCCACCGGTCAAGGTCGAATTGCCGCTGGAACCGCATCGTCGCATCAACGACCTGCTGGGCGTGCGCACCGCCGCCGGTGGCCCGGTGATGGCGGAAACGACGGACCGGTGGATCTCCGCCCGAGGCCGACGGATTTTCTGCCGCGTCTACAAGCCGGCAACCACCGGAACCCGCCCGACCCTGGTGTATTTCCATGGCGGCGGCTGGGTATGGGCAAATGTCGATACGCATGACCGCATCGTGCGCGAATACGCAGCCTTCGGTGACGTCAACGCCGTCAGCGTCGACTACGCACTGTCCCCGGAAGCGAAATTCCCCCAGGCCCTGGAAGAATGCGCCGCCGTCGTGTGCTGGGTTGCCGAAAACGGTGCCGAATGTGGCCTGGACGGTTCGCGTATCCTGCTGGGCGGGGACTCGGCGGGCGGTAATCTCGCACTTGGCGCGGCGTTGCTGTTGCGCGACACCGGCGGCCCGGCCTTGCGTGGCATCCTCGCCAACTACCCGGTCAGCGACAGCCGCTTCGACACACCCAGCTATGAGGAGTTTGGGGCAGGGGGCTATGGGCTGAACCGGGAGCGGATGGCGTTTTACTGGAGCGTCTATGCCGCGCATGAGGCCGACCGTCTGAACCCGCTCGCCGCCCCGCTGCGGGCTGACCTGCGCGGCTTGCCGCCGGTCTGCGTGCTGCTGGCGGAACTCGACGTCCTGCGTAGCGAGGGGGAAGCCCTGGTCGAAAAACTGCGCGCATCCGGTGTCGACGTGGAAACCAGGACGTTCCAGGGCGTGGTGCATGGGTTCCTGCGCGCCACCGAAGGCGTATCGAAAGCGCGAGACGCCGTGGCAACCGCGGCTGCCTGGATGAAGCGCGTCGGGTAGGGCGCGTGTAGCAAGGGCAAGCGTGATTTGACACGGCGAAGGCGGGGATCAGGGCAGGGGAGGCCGGGAATTGGCGTAGCCCTGGCGTCACCAAGCGGTCGCCCCGCCGGTTCGCCCCGCCGGCCCCGTTCACGCCCTGCTGTTCACGCCCTGCTTGCGACCTGTCGCGGTTGCCGCCATCCTCCCATCCAACCGGAGGGAACCAACCATGCCCGATCTCGTCATCCGCAACGGCACCATCATTGATGGCACCGGGGCCGACGCCTACGAAGCCGATATCGCCATCGAAAATGGCAAGATCACCGCCATCGGCAAGATCGCTGGCCGGGGCACCGAGGAAATCGACGCACGGGGAAAGCTCGTCACGCCCGGCTTCGTCGACCCGCACTCCCATTACGATGCCCAGGCGACCTGGAGCAGCCACATCACGCCATCGTCATGGAACGGCGTCACCACCACTTTGATCGGCAATTGCGGCGTCGGTTTCGCGCCCTGCCGCCCCGACGAGCACGATATGCTCGTGAAACTGATGGAGGGTGTGGAGGACATTCCCGAAGTCGTGCTGACCGAGGGGCTGCCCTGGAACTGGCAAAGCTTCCCCGATTATCTGAACGCGCTGGAAGGCCGCCCGTACGACCTGGATGTCGCCACCCAGGTGCCGCACGCCGCGGTCCGCGTCTTCGTGATGGGCAAGCGTGGCGCCGAACGTGAGCCGGCGACCGAGGCCGACAGTGCCGCCATGGCCCAGATCGCGGCCGAGGGCATCAAGGCCGGCGCGCTGGGGTTTTCGACCTCTCGCACCATCAACCACAAGACCAAGGCCGGGGAGCTGATCCCGACATTGGAAGCGGAGGAATCCGAACTGACCGCCATCGCGCGGGCCTTGCGGGGCATCGACGCCGGCTGGCTGCAGGTGATCTCGGACTTCGACGACGCCGAGAGCGAGTTCGCGATGCTGCGCCGGTTGACCGGGGAGTCCGGCCGGCCGATGGCGATCACCATCCTGCAACGCGACAACAAGCCCGAAGAATGGCGCAAGATCACCGGTTGGATCGCCGATGCCAACCGCTCCGGCCTGGCGATGCTGGGCCAGGTGCTGACCCGCCCGACCGGGATCATCCTGGGCTTCGAAATCTCGCAAAACCCGTTCATCGGCTGCCCTAGCTTCGCATCCGTGGCCGACCTGCCGTTCGAGGCCAAGATCGCCGCATTGCGCCAGCCCGAGTTGCGCGCGCGGTTGCTGGCCGAAAAGACCGCCGATCCCTCCTTGCAGCGACGCGTTGCTCGCTGGGATCGCCTGTTCCCGATGAGCGATCCGCCGAACTACGAACCCGCGCCGGAGGACAGCATTGCCGCGATGGCGCAACGCCAGGGCCGCGATCCCGCCGATCTGGCCTACGATCTGCTGCTGGAGCGCAACGGCAGGGCGCTGCTGTATCGCCCCCTGTCCAACTATACCTACGGCAATCTGGACAGTGTGCATGACATGCTGACCCATGACGCGACCATCGTCGGCCTGGGCGACGGCGGCGCGCATGTCGGTATCCTCTGTGATGCCAGCGCGATCGGCACCATGCTCACGCATTGGACTCGCGATCGCACCCGTGGTCCGAAAGTTTCGATCCCATGGGCGGTGCGCCGGATCACGCGTGATTCCGCCTTTGCGATCGGCTTGCGGGATCGCGGCGTGGTGGCAACCGGCTACAAGGCCGATCTCAACATCATCGACTACGACAATCTGCGCCTGAGTATGCCGGAGGTCGTCTACGACCTGCCCAGTGGCGGGCGGCGTCTGGTGCAACGGGCAACGGGCTATGACGCGACGATCGTGTCCGGTGTGCCGGTCTATCGCAACGGACAGGCAACGGGCGCGCTGCCCGGTCGCCTGATCCGCGGCGCGCAATCGGCCTGAACGACGTCTCGGAACCAAAGGGGCCCAGGCATGGCATTTATCGGCCAGTCCACACGACGGTTCGAGGACGATCGCTTCCTGACCGGTCACGGCACATTCGTGGAGGATGTGAACGAGCCAGGACAGGCCTGGGCGCATGTCGTGCGCTCCCCCCATGCGCATGCGACGATCGAACGGATCGACGCCGCTGCCGCACGCGCCATGCCGGGGGTGCTGGCTGTCTATACGATCGACGATATCGGCGAACTCGGGCTGCTGCCGTGCGCCACCGCGGTCGCGACCGAACAGCCGATGATCGTCCCGCCACGCCCGGCTTTGGCGCGCGGACGGGTGCGTCATGTCGGCGATCCCGTGGCGTTTGTCGTGGCCGAAACCGCGTTCGCCGCGCGCGACGCGGCCGAGGTGGTGGCGGTCGAGTACACGGTGCTGCCCTCTGTGGTGGACGGGCCGGCGGCGCTGGCTCCGGACGCCCCGTTGCTGTGGGATGAGGCGCCGTCCAACCGGTCCTTCCGTTTCCGCAAGGGCGATCCCACGGCCGTGGCGGCGGCCTTCGCCGGTGCGGCGCATTCGGTCGAGATCGAACTGATCAACAACCGCCTGGTCATCGCCCCGGTCGAAACCCGCTCGGCCATCGCTCGTTTCATTGATGGCACGTTCCATCTGTTCCTGACCGCGGCCGGCGTGCACGGGTTGCGCGACCAGTTGGCCAAGACGATTTTCCGTGTGCCGCAGGACCGGATGCATGTCGTCGCACCGGATGTCGGTGGCGGGTTCGGGATCAAGAACTGCCTCTATCCCGAATGGGTCATGTTGCTGTTCGCGGCTCGCTTATTGGGCCGTCCGGTGAAATGGGTGGAGGATCGGTCGGAAGACTTCGTCTCCACCGCGCAGGGGCGAGACAATGCGACAAGCGCGCGTCTGGCGCTGGATGCGGACGGGCGGTTCCTGGCGCTGGATGTCCATACAACAGCCAATCTGGGTGCCTATATGTCGGGTGGTGGACCCGGCAGCTCCACCAACGCCCCGGCCGCCGCGATGGGCGGGGGCTATGTCATCCCGGCGATCGCCATGGATGTGCAGGCCGCGTTCACCAATACCGTGCCGATCGACGCCTATCGCGGTGCCGGCAAACCCGAGGCCAATTACCTGATCGAGCGTCTGATTGACCTCGCGGCGCGCCGTTGCGGGTTCGACCCGATTGCGCTGCGCCGGCTTAACGCGATCTCCAGTTTTCCTTACCCGAAAGCGCTGGGAACCGTCGTCGATTGCGGTCGCTTCGGACTGAATATCGACGATGCCCTGATTGCCGCCGATCACGCCGGCTATCCTGCTCGCCGGGATGCATCCAAGGCACGCGGTCTGCTGCGAGGCATCGGCGTGGCCTGCTTCCTGGAGACGGCACGTGGCTCGCCCAATGAGGGCGCCGAAATCCGCTTCCAGACCGATGGCAAGGTCGCTTTGCTGATCGGCACCCAGTCGAACGGTCAGGGCCACGAGACGTCCTACCCACAGATCGCCGCCGATCTTTTAGGCCTGCCGATGGAGACGTTCCACTACATCCAGGCCGACACCGCGGAAATCCCCGCCGGCAATGGCCATGGTGGTGCCCGGTCCATGCATATGGGAGGTGCGGCGCTGCATAAGGCGGCCATGGCGGTGATCGCCAAGGGCACCGCCATCGCCGCGCGCCTGTTACAGGCCACACCGGATCAGGTGGTGTTCGCCGATGGTCGGTTCGTCGTGCAAACGATCCCGGAGCGGAGCATCGACCTGCTGTCTGTCGCAACGGCCGCTCGCGATCCGGCCAACCTGCCGGACGGCATGGAACCTGGCCTGGATACCTATGTCTGGAACCTGCTGGACATCATCACCTTTCCCAATGGCTGCCACATCGCGGAGGTGGAGGTCGATCCGGACACCGGTCTCGCGACCCTGGATCGTTACACGGCCGTCGATGATTTCGGCACCCTGATCAACCCGATGCTGACGATCGGCCAGGTGCAGGGTGGCGTCGCGCAGGGGATCGGTCAGGCCTTGCTGGAACACACGGTCTACGATCCGGAGTCCGGCCAGTTGTTGAGCGGCTCGCTGATGGACTACGCCCTTCCCAGAGCGGACGATCTGCCGGACTTCGCCATCACCTTGACCGGTGTTCCGACAAACGCCAATCCGCTGGGGGTGAAGGGGGCAGGGCAGGCGGGTGCCATCGCCGCGCCGCAAACGGTGATCGGTGCGATCCTGGATGCGCTGGCGCCGCTGGGCGTGGAGCATATCGACATGCCGGCGACCCCGGAACGGGTCTGGCGGGCAATCCGTCAGGGCAATCGGGTGAGGAAGGAAAGTCTTGGGGCGCTGCCCCAAACCCCGTGAGGGCTTTGCCCTTCAAACCCACCAGGGGCGCGGCCCCTGGACCGCGATTCATTGGGTCAGGGAGGAAAGGGGGCCAACACGGACGTTGAAACGCCATGGTTGGCCCCCTTTCCCCCCTGACCCAACAGAAGGCATCCAAGGCCCAGCCTTGGTGGGTTCGAAGGGCAAAGCCCTCGTGGGGTTTGGGGCAGAGCCCCAAGGCTTTCTTCCCTCCCCAAGATAGCCCCGCCAGAGATCGCAGTCACTGTTGCGTGCCGCCAAAGGAGATCGTCCATGACCACGCCGCCCCGGATCGCCGCGGAAGACTATCTCGATGCGCTCTCCGCTCAGGGGATCGATCACCTGTTCGTCAATCCCGGCACCGATTTCGCCCCGATCGTGGAGGCGTTTTCCCGCGCTGCCCGCACCAACCGCCAGGTTCCTCGGCCGATGGTGGTGCCGCACGAGAATGTCGCGGTTGGCATGGCGCATGGCTATACGGTTGTTACCGGCAAGCCGCAGGCGGTGATGCTGCACACCAATGTCGGCACCGCCAATGCGATCAACATGCTGATCGACGCGAGCCGGGATCGGGTGCCCATGCTTTTGACCTCCGGGCGCACGCCGTTCACCGAATCCGGCGCCGAGGGGTCTCGCAACGTGCATATCCATTGGGCCCAGGAAATGTACGACCAGGCCGGCATGCTGCGCGAAATGGTCAAGTGGGACTACGAGATGAAGCGCGGCGACCAAGCCGGCACCGTGGTCGATCGCGCCATGGAACTGGCCACCGCGTCGCCGCAGGGACCGGTCTATCTCAGCCTGCCGCGCGAAGTCCTGGGCGAGGTGATGAGCGCACCGGCCGAGAGCAACCGTCACCAACGCGCCCGCCCGCGTGCGCCGGTCGCGGCGGCAAGCGACATCGAGCAACTCGCCGACTGGATCGCCGCCGCCGAAAACCCCCTCGTCATCACCGGCATGCTCGGCCGCGACCCGCGGGAAAGCACCGTGCTGGCTCGTCTGGCCGATCGTTACGCGCTGGCGGTGGTGCCGTTCAACACGCGGTATTTCGCCCTGTCATCGGACCATCCGATGTTCCAGGGTTCCGCCGCCGGTCCGCTGCTGGCCGAGGCCGATCTGGTGATCGTCATCGATACCGACGTGCCCTGGATACCCAGCAAGGAAGCGCCGGCCTCGGACGCCAGGATCGTGCAGATCGGCGAGGATCCGTTGCATGCTCGTTTGCCGATGCGCGGCTTCCCATCCGATCTGACGATCACCGCGACCAATCTTTCCGTCCTTGAAGCGTTGGAGGGCGCGCTTGCGACCCGAACCACGCCGCATGTCGCTGCTCGTCATGCGAGATTATCGCAGCGTTCGGCGGCATTGCGGGATGGCTGGCGGATGGAAGCCGAGCGGGCGGGGCGGGGAAATACGATTACCTTGGCGTGGTTGAATTATTGCTTGCGTGATGTCGTCGATGCCGAGACGATTGTGGTCAGCGAGTATTCATTCCGGCAGGAATATTGCCCGTTGCAGACGCCGGGTAGCCTGTTCGCGCTGTCATCGGCTGGCGGTCTGGGTTGGGGGTTTCCGGCCTCCCTTGGCATCAAGCTGGCATCGCCGGACAAGCTCGTGATTTCGGTCCTGGGCGATGGGGCCTACATGTTCGCCAATCCGACAGCCTGTCACTACATCGCGCAATTCCAGGATCTGCCTGTCCTGACGATCATCTATAACAACGCATTGTATGGCGCGGTCCGGCGAGCGACCCTGGATATGTACGACAAGGGTGTCGCGGCGGAGGAAGATGGGCGGTTGCTCGCGGACCTACCGGCCCCGGCGTTCGAAAAAATCGTCGCCGCGCATGACGGTCACGGAGAGCGGGTGGAACGTCCCGCTGACTTGCCGGCAGCGTTGCAGCGCGCGGTCGCGGCGGTGCGGTCCGGGCGGCAGGCGCTGGTCAATGTAATCTGTCCGCCCTGATGCCCAGGTCGCGTCTCCTGGCTTGCTCTGATATCGGTTGGTAGGGGAAGGTCAGGCCCAGCGCGCACGATCGGTGGTATCGGCGGCCGTGAGGAGCGTTGTTGTATAGACAATTGTCCAGGTACACAGGTCGTAACGGCGGCTCAGTGTGTCGCGTACCGCGGACTCCGCGGCGCCCTGCGGCAATTTCGAACGCTCCCACATGGCCAGATCGGGCCTTCGGGTCAGGAGCAGGCTGCGGACATCGGTGGGGCTTGTCGCGCCAGGCGGTTCATCGACGGCTGGCCCGGACAGATCGGCGGTGCATCGCCAGAGACCGATGACTTGTGAGTCATAGGCCGCTTCGAAGCCGGGCCATGCCTGCGCGCACAGATCGAGAAACTCCTGCCAATCTTTCTCGGGCGTGACGAACCAGCGGAAAGCGTAGTTGCCCTGGCGCAGGGGCGGTTGCGTATCCGCCGGGCGCAATGTCGGCGTCATCGCCTGACTGGATTTGGCCAGGACATCGGGCACACCGTCCATCAGAATTTCGTCTGCCCGTGACGCGGTCATCGGGTCCGACCAGACGGTCACCGCGGTTATCTCGTCGCGGGGGCGGCCGATCTGGCTGCGCCAAACGCCGTAAAGCGCGCCGCCGGCGGCCGCAAGCGGCGCGCGCCGTCCTGACAGGCGATCGGCAACGCCTTGCCATTGCCGGGGGGCGGCGGAAATACGGTGATGGATATAGGTCGCGGCCATGGCTTCAGGATACTCCCGGATATGCGGGGTCGTTTGGCTGGCCCGCGGCAATCAAGCCCCGCGCGGGGGCTCGATCTTCGCCGAGCGGGCCGCTGCATCGAGACGCAGAGGCACTGATCGGTGAGGCCCACGATAAGGTGCCCGACCCACGCTCGCCGTGTGCTGCCTGTGTTCCGGTCCGACGGTTTTTGCCGTCGGACCGGAAATTTAGCTCTTCGACTTTGTATCCCGATTCACGCGACGGGTGGCACCTTATGTCGCGATCGGACCATTAGCGGAAAACGAATTCCTTGTAGCCGCCCTTGGCGACTTCGTCCGTCTTCCGCCGGAAATGCACCCCGTTGCCGTTGTAACCGAGCACGCGGCGGACCGTCCGGCCCTCCACGTTACGGTTCACGCCGGTCTGCCAGGAATCAACCTTGGAGGAGAGCAACGGTTCCGCCGCCTTGATCACGGTCTGGGTCCACTCATCGACCTGTTCCGGCCTGGTTTCCACATGGGTGAGATGGTGCTCCTGCATGAAGCGCAGGATGCCAGCCTGAAATTCCACGCTGTGTTCGATGGCCTGCGGGATATTGCCGCGTGCCGTGTGCGGGCCCAGGACCATCAGCATGTTGGGGAAGCCCTCGGCGAGCATGCCCAGGAAGGTGCGCGGGCTTTCGGCCCAGGCATCCTTGAGCTGTAGCCCGTTGGCGCCGCGGATATCGATGCGGTCGAAGGCGCCGGTCACGCCGTCGAAACCGGTGGCATAGATCAGGATGTCGAATTCACGTTCCTGTTTGGTCGTCCTGACGCCATTCGGTGTGATGCACTCGATGGGTTCGTCGTTGATGACATCGACCAAGGTCACGTTGTCGCGGTTGTAGGCTTCGAAATAGCCGCTCTCCAGCGGTACCCGGCGAGCGCCGAAGCCGTGGTCCTTGGGAATCAGCTTCTCCGCGACCTTGGGATCCTTCACGCGCTGGCGGATCTTTTTGGCAATGAATTCGCTGATGGCGGCGTTGGCTTCCTCATTGACCAGGATGTCGCGGAAATTGCCCATCCAGATGCCGAACCCGGGCTCACCATATAGTTTTTCCCAGAACGCCTCGCGCTCCGCCGGCGACACATCCAGGGTCTTGCGAGGATCCGCCTCATGAATGAACCAGCTTGGGGTCCTGGCGCAGTGGGCGTAGATCTCCTCATAGCGGGACTTGATCTCTTCCATCTCCTCCTTGCTGATCTTGGCGTTATGCAGCGGCGCGGCCCAGTTCGGGCGGCGCTGGAAGACGGTCAGTTGCTTGGCCTGTTTGGCGATTTCCGGGATTGCCTGGATCGCGGTGGCGCCGGTGCCGATGATGCCGACCCGCTTGCCGGTGAAATCGACCGGCGTGTGCGGCCAGCGCGCCGGGTGGTAGGCCGGGCCCTTGAAACTGTCGCGGCCGGGAATGGACGGCAGGGTGTGAGCAGACAGGATGCCTATGGCGGTGAACAGGAAGCGCGATTTCGCCTGTTGCCCGCCCTCCAGGGTCACGGACCACTGATTGGCGGCCTCATCCCAGTGCGCGGCGGTGACCGTGCTGCGGAACTGCATGTCGCTGCGCAGATCGAACTTGTCGGCGACATGGTTGAGGTATTCCAGGGTGTCGGGCTGAGGAGAAAAATGCTCCTTCCAGTCCCATTCCCGCATCAACTCCTTGGAGAATGAATAGCCGTAGGTCCAGCTTTCCGAATCGAAGCGGGCGCCGGGATAGCGATTCCAGTACCATGTGCCGCCGACATTCGTGCCGGCCTCGAAGACCCGCGCTGTCATGCCCAGTTCCCGCAGGCGGTAGAGCATGAACATGCCGGAAATGCCGGCTCCGATGACGATCGCGTCGTATTCCGCGACCTGACCCTGGCTTGGGCGTTCCGCCAGGACATTTGTGTCAGGCATGGTGTGTTTCTCCCGATTTGAGCCGCGCGGTCAAAAAATGCGCGGCGTTTCCTGTCAATCAGCCGGTATTTCCCAAATGAGCCGCCGACCGTTCTGTCGATGCCCAAACCTACTGCCGCCGCGGCAATGCGACAAGGTTTGGGGCTGCGTCGCTCAAAAGGAGCGCCATCATACGATGCCCGACGGCGCGCCGTCATATGATACCCGACGGGGCGCCATCTTGACGACAGCCAGCAGGATGGCACCCTCCGTCCGCATGACACGATGCCGCGACCGGGGGATAGACACGCGCATGAACAGTGAAATTGGCGTGGATATCGGCGGCACATTTACGGATGTCGTGTGCCGGCTGGAAGACGGCTCAATGCGGATCGCCAAGATCCCAACGACGCGGGGCGATCCGTCCCGGGCCGTGCTCGCGGCGTTGGAGATGGCGGAGCGTGACTGGGGCGTCTCCGCGTCGGCCATTACCCGTTTTGTACATGGCACCACGGTTGCCACCAATGCGGTGCTGGAACGCAAGGGTGCCCGCATCGGCCTGATCACGACCGAGGGATTCCGCGACATCCTGGAAATCGGCCGCCAGATGCGCCACCAGATGTATGACCTGATCCTGACTCCGGAAACGCCTGTCTTCCTGGCGCCCGGGCGCTTCCGCAAGGAAGTGATCGAGCGCCTTGACGCCCAGGGCAACGTCCTGCGTGCCTTGGACGAAGCAAGCGTGACCCGCGCCATCGCGGAACTGGTCGCGCTGGATGTGCGCGCGATCGCGGTTTGTCTGATCTTTTCGTTTCTCGACCCGATTCACGAACATCGCATCCGTGACATGATCCAGGCGGCACATCCGGACATGCTGGTGTCACTGTCATCGGATGTGGACCCGGCGTTTCGCGAGTATGAACGAACCTGCGTGACCGCGTTCGATGCCTATATCAAACCCGTTGTCGCCGATTATCTCGCGAATATGGAGCGTGGGCTGGCCCAGGCCGGTGTGACGGTCCCGTTGCAGGTCATGCAGTCGCGCGGCGGGCTGATGTCGTCTCCGGTGGCGCGTCAGCGGCCGGTGCGGCTGTTTCTGTCCGGCCCCGCGGCGGGCGTCATCGGCGGATTGGAAGCCGGTCGGGCCGCCGGTTTTTCCGACCTCATCACGGTGGACATCGGCGGCACCTCCTGCGACATCGCGTTGATCATGGATGGCGCGCCGTTGATCCGCGGGGAGGGGCAGATCGACGGCTACACCGTCCGGGTGCCGATGGTCGATGTCACCGCGATCGGATCCGGGGGAGGCTCGATCGCCTGGCTCGATGGCGCCGGTTCGTTGAAGGTCGGTCCGCATTCCGCCGGGTCCGATCCTGGACCGGCGTGTTACGGCCGCGAGGGAGGCACTTTGCCGACGGTGACGGACGCGTCGGTGGTCCTCGGCTATCTCGACCCGGCCAATTTCGCGGGCGGCACAATGCGGCTGGAACCGGATCGGGCGAGGGAAGCGATCGACCGGGTCATCGCCACCCCCCTGGGAATCACCGTCGAGGCAGCGGCGCTGGGCATCCACCGGGTGCTGAACGCGCAAATGGCCGAAGCGATCCGGCTGGTTTCCATCGGCCGGGGGATCGATCCGCGCGGCTACGCGCTGCTGCCGTTGGGTGGTGGCGGGCCGATGCATGGCTGTGCATTGGCCGAGGATCTGGGCATTTCCTCCATCGTCGTGCCGGCCCATCCCGGCGTTTTATCGGCGGCGGGGCTGTTGGGCGCGCCGGTCGCGCATGAGATCGCCTGGGCCTATCCCTGCCCACTCGCGGACCTGGACCCAGAGCAGTTGGCGGAATCGTTGCGCGATCTGGATTCGCGATGCGGTGCCTTGATGCGCCAGGAGGGCATTGGCTCGGCCACGATCAGCCATTTCGCGGATGTCTGTTACATCGGGCAGTCGTATCATTTGGAAGTTCCGCTGGGCACGCTCGACGCGGCTTCGATCTATGAGGCGTTCCTGGTGGCGCATGCGCGGGTCTATGGTCACAGCACACGGGTGCCGGCGAAGATCGTCAATTTGCGCACCGTCCATCAGGCCTATGCGGGAACCGTCGGCACCCATGCGACCATGCCGGCGGTCGCCGGGCAGCCGGGGACGCGAACGATCCGCGTGGCGAGCGGTTCGGCTCAGGCCGCGATCTGGCAACGCGGAGCGATCCCGGCCGGCATAATCGTGTCCGGTCCCGCCATCATCGAACAGGCCGATACCACCACCCTGGTGGAACCGGGATGGACGGCGCGTCGGAGCGACGGCGACGCCCTGCTGCTGGAGCGCACACCATGATCGACCCGATCACGATTGAAGTCACGCGTCACAAGCTGGAGGGCATCGCCAACGAGATGCAGTCCACCCTGCTGCGCAGCTCGTTCTCTCCGATCGTAAAGGAGGGTTTGGACGCCTCGGCCGGATTGTTCACCGCGGACGGGCACACCCTGGCGCAGGCCTGCGCGATCCCGATCCACCTGGCGACCCTGATCCCGGTGATGCAGCGGATCATCCATGATTTCCCGCCCGCCAACATGCATCCGGACGACATTTTCCTGCTGAACGATCCCTATACCGGTGGCACCCATCTGCCGGATATTGCGATCGTGCATCCGATCATCGTCGATGGCCGATTGGTCGCGTTCAGCGCCGCGATGACGCATCACCAGGACATGGGCGGCATGTCGGCCGGCTCGGTGCCCACCAATGCCACGGAAATCTACCAGGAAGGGCTGCGCCTGCCGCCCTTGAAGCTGCGCGACGCCGGGGTGGAGAACGAAACCCTGGTCAGGATCATCCGTCAGAATGTGCGCATCCCGGATACCGTCATGGGCGACATCAATGCCCAGGTGGCGGCGTGTAAGATCGGGGTGCGGCGCATGACCGAGCTTGCCCGCAAGTTCGGCCACGACGCGCTGGTCGGGATATTCGAGGAATTGTTGAACCGCTCGGAGACGATGACACGGCAGGCGCTGGCGCGGATCCCGGCCGGGACCTACCGGTATGTCGATTATCTCGACAATGACGGTATCGATCTGGATCGCCCGATCCGGATCGAGGTGGCGGTGACGATCGGGCCTGAGGGGTTTCATGTCGACTTCACCGGCACCTCGGATCAGGTGCGCGGGCCGATGAACTGCGTGCCGTCGGGGTCGCTCGCCGCCGCGTGTTTTGCGATCCGTGCACTCACGGATCCGGCGATTCCGACGAACGCAGGATGTTTCCGACCGATTTCATTGCATTTGCCGGAGGGCAGCCTGGTCAATCCGCGCGAGCCCGCCCCCGTGAACGCGCGCACCTCGACGATCAAGCGGATCACGGGCTCGATCATTTCGGCCCTTGCGGCGGTTCTGCCCGATCGCATCCCGGCTCCTTCGGCGGGTGAGATGGCGTTGGTGGCGTTTGGCGGCCGCAACCAGGGAGGCGGCAATTTCGTCACCGGCGATCTGATCGCCAGCGGCAGCGGGGCGTCGTGGCGGAGCGACGGGGTCGGGGTCATCGAAACCGATGCGACCAACTGCATGAATCTGCCAGCCGAGGCGATGGAGATGGAAACGCCGATCCGCCTGCATCGTGTGGCATTGCGTCCGGGCTCGGGTGGCGGCGGTCAGTTCCGCGGTGGCGCCGGAACCATCCGCGAATACGAGAGTCTGACCGACAACGTGACGTTTACGCATCGTGGCGAGCGGCATTTTTCCGCCGCGCGTGGTGTCTTCGGCGGCGGCGATGGTGCCAGCGCGGAATCGATGATCATCCGGGCCGATGGAACCGAGGAGATCATACCGTCGAAAATTGTGACCCGATTGATGCGTGGCGATCGCGTGGTGGTGAAAACGGCCGGAGGCGCGGGGTTCGGCGATCCCGCAACGCGCAGCAATGCGCGCACGGACGCGGATGTCGCGGATGGGGTGATCTGATATCGACCGCTTCATTTGGGCGGGGTGGTCGGGGGAGGGAAAGAAAGCGTCGGGGCGCTGCCCCGAACCCCGCGAGGGCTTTGCCCTTCGAACCCACCAGGGGCTACGGCCCCTGGACCGCGATCAGTTGGGTTGGGGAAGCATGGGGGCCGACACGGACGTTGAAACGCCATGGTCGGCCCCCATGCTTCCCCAACCCAATAAATGGCATCCAAGGCCCAGCCTTGGTGGGGGTCGAGGGGGCAAAGCCCCTCGCGGGGTCCGGGGCGGAGCCCCCAGACTTTATTTCCGTCACCCGACTGCCCTGCCAAGTGTAGCAGTTATGGTTGCGCATTGCCGGACGGTCGCAGTCCCAGGCTGCGAATGCGCGATGCCAACGTGGTCGGCTTGACGCCGAGGATCTGGGCGGCGCCACCGGGTCCGAAGACCTTGCCGCCCGAGGCGCGCAGGGCGGCGCGGATATTGGCGCGATCGCGGTCCCGCCGTTCCGTTTCGGTCAGCACGGGTGCTCCGGGGGCAGCCTCGTCATCCGCTATGACAGTTGTCCCGAGGCTACCGGCCGGCAGTTCGAAGTTCGGCCGTCCGTCGCGGGCCAGGATGACCGCCCGCTCCATCAGGTTTTCCAATTCCCGGACATTGCCCGGCCAGTCATAGGCGGACAGCCGGCGCGCATCGCCCTCGGTCAGGGGCAGCACACTGGCGCGCAAGCGTTCGCTGGCCTGACGCAGGAAATGGCTGGCGAGCAGGGGAATATCCTCCCGTCGTTCGCGCAGGGGGCGGGATTCGATGGGGAAGACATTCAGCCGATAGAACAGGTCCTCTCGGAATCGGCGGGCGCGCACTTCCTGACGCAGGTCGCGGTTGGTGGCGGCGATGACGCGGACATCGACGCGACGGGTGCGTTCCTCGCCGACCCGTTCGAACTCCCCTTCTTGCAGCACGCGCAGCAGTTTGCCTTGCAGTTCCAGAGGGATCTCGCCGACCTCGTCCAGCAGCAGGGTACCGCCATGGGCGAGCTCGAACCGGCCGACCCGGTCACGGATGGCGCCGGTGAAGGCGCCGCGGACATGGCCGAAAATCTCGCTTTCGAACAATTCCCGCGGGATGGCGGCGCAGTTGACCCGGATCAACGGGCGGTCGTTGCGGGTGCTGGCGTCGTGGATGGCGCGGGCGATCAGTTCCTTGCCGGTGCCGGATTCGCCGGTGATCAGCACGGACGCACCCGTGGGGGCGACCAGGCCGATCTGGGTCAGCAAGGTCTGCGTGGCGGGGGATCGCCCGAGAATGCCGAAATGACTGTGTTCCTGGCGAATTTCCTCCTGCAGATAGGCGTTTTCCAGTTCCAGGCGGTGGCGCAACGAGTCCACTTCATGCAGGGCCTGGCGCAGTTTCTCATCGGCCTCTCGCCGCTGCGTGATGTCGCGAAAGACGATGACGGCGCCGACCAGATGGCCGCGGTCGCGGATCGGGGTGGAGGTGTATTCCACGAAAAAGCGTGATCCGTCGCGGCGCCAGAACACCTCATCATCGACATGGTGCACCACGCCGTCGCGGAAGGCCGCGTAGATCGGACATTTATGGCTGGGATAATGGTGCCCGTGCGCGTCGGTATGGTGCACGACGGAATGCATGTCGCGCCCGACCAGGTCCTCGGCCGCCCAGCCGAGCATGCGTTCGGCGGCGGGATTGACGAAGGTGGTGACGCCGTCGGCGTTGACGCCATAGATGCCCTCTCCGGCGGCGCGCAGGATCAGTTGGTTGTCGCGCTCGATATTGCGGAACACCTTGTCGGAACGCAGCCATTCCACGAGGCCGCCCTGCATGTGCAGGGTCGCCTCGCGCTGCAATTCGCGGCGGCGGGCCTCGATCAGATCGGTGATGACGATGAGGATCAGCCTGTCCTGGCCGTCGGGGCTGGGGAGCAGGCTGCCGTGATACTCAAGTTCCAGGGGCAGCTTGGCGGCATGGGTTGGGGCGAGATCCCGGGTCCACCAGGTCCCCTGCTCGATGACGGCCTGGGAGAACACCACCAGGCCGGGCCTCTGATTTGGATGCAACGCGGTTGCGCTGAGCGCCAGGAGCTGGGGCTGGGTGTAGCCGAGGAGCGTGCAGGCGGCGGCATTCGTGTCGAGAATGGCATCGGCGTGCGGGTCGAGGATGATCATCGGCGCGCCGGCGCGATGGAAGGCGTGACTAGCGTGGGGCGTGGGCATGGCGGTCCATTACGACATTTCGTGATCGACTACGAGATCTATCACATTCACGAATTATCGTAGAACCCCGCGACGGCCGAACCCGGCGTGGTCCCGCTGGGCAGGCCGGATTTCCGTGCGGCTCCGATGCTCCGAGGACTTGGCACGCCGCATGCTTTGCATATCGGCACCAAAGGCCAGGTCAGCGGGAGACAGCGATGCCCATTTTCGACGATCCATTCCGGACCGACCGCGCCTTGCATCGCGGCGGATGCGCCTGCGGGGTGCATGGTTCGCAAGCAGAGCATGACCTGGCGACGTCGGATTCGCGGTTCGGGCGGGTGGTGCAGGGTGCGGTGATGCGGGCGATGTTCCCGCGCGATGTGGAACGCCGGTCCTTCCTGCGCGGGGTGGGCGCGTCCACCGCCATGGCGGCGATCGCGCAGTTCTTTCCGCTGGGTGCGGCGACCGAGGCATTTGCCCAAGGCGCCGGCGCCATCGAGAAGAAAAGCCTGAAAATCGGCTTCATCCCGATCACCTGCGCGACACCCATCATCATGGCCGCGCCGATGGGCTTCTATCAGAAGCACGGGCTGGACGTGGAGGTCGTGAAAACCGCCGGCTGGGCGGTGATCCGCGACAAGACCTTGAACAAGGAATACGACGCGGCCCACATGCTCGCGCCCATGCCTCTGGCGATTTCGCTGGGCGTTGGCTCCAACCCGGTGCCCTACAGCGTGCCCGCGATCGAGAACATCAACGGCCAGGCGATCACCCTGTCGTTGAAGCACAAGGACAACCGCGACCCGCGCAACTGGAAGGGCTTCAAGTTCGCGGTGCCGTTCGACTACTCGATGCACAATTATCTGCTGCGCTATTACCTGGCGGAGCATGGCATCGACCCGGATACCGATGTGCAAATCCGCTCCGTGCCGCCGCCGGAGATGGTGGCCAATCTGCGCGCCGACAATATCGACGGCTTCCTGGGTCCCGACCCGATGAACCAGCGGGCGGTGTTCGACGGCGTGGGCTTCATCCATATCCTGTCGAAGAACATCTGGGATGGGCATCCGTGCTGCGCCTTCGCCGCCTCCCGCGAATTCATCACCACGATGCCCAACACCTATGCCGCCCTGCTGCGCGCCATCGTCGATGCGACCGGCTTTGCTCACAAGGCCGAGAACCGCAAGGAGATCGCGGCCGCGATTGCGCCCACCAACTATCTGAACCAGCCGGTCACGGTGATCGAGCAGATCCTGACCGGCACCTACGCCGACGGCCTCGGCAAGATCGAGCGGGTGCCGGATCGTGCGGATTTCGATCCGTTCCCCTGGGAGAGTTTCGCGGTCTGGATTCTGACTCAGATGAAGCGCTGGGGTCAGATCAAGGCCGATGTCGACTACGCGGCGGTGGCGAAACAGGTCTATCTGGCCACCGACGCCCAGAAGGCGATGCAGGCGGCGGGGCTGACCCCGCCGACATCGACCAGCAAGACCTTCGTGGTGATGGGCAAGACTTTCGATCCCGCGCAGCCGGATGCCTATCTGGCATCCTTCAAGATCCGCAAGGCGGGTTGAGCCATGGCCGACGAACCCCGTCCACCGCTGCCGCCATTCTCCACGGAGACCGCCGCCGTCAAGGCGCGCGCCGCCGAGGATGCGTGGAACAGCCGCGATCCCGCGCGTGTGGCGCTTGCCTATACGGCGGACAGCCAATGGCGCAATCGCGCGGAATTCTTCTCCGGCCGAGACGCGATCCGTACCTTCCTGGAACGGAAATGGGCGCGGGAGTTGGACTACCGGCTGATCAAGGAGGTCTGGGCGTTCCACGACAACCGGATCGCGGTGCGGTTCGTCTATGAATGGCACGACGATTCGGGGCAGTGGTTTCGTTCCTTCGGCAACGAACAATGGGAATTCGCACCGACCGGGCTGATGCAGCGCCGCCAGGCCAGCATCAACGATCTGCCGATCGCCGAGACCGACCGCCGCTTTCTGTGGCCGGCCGGGCCGCGACCGAAAGACCATCCGGGCCTGACGGAGATGGGCCTGTGATCAGGGCTTGCGAAGGGAGCGTCCGTTGACCCTGTCCCTGCGGATGCGCGGCGCGATCGTGTCGCTGCTGTTGCTGGGGGCCTTTCTGGGCGCCTGGCATCTGGCGGTCGGCGGCGTCAGCGCGACTCAGGTGATGGACCCGGAATATGCCAAATTGATGGGCATCACCGCGACGCAGGGCAAATCGGCGATGCCGGGACCGCTGGATGTCGGGCGCACGATCCTGACCCATCTGGCCGATCCGTTCTACGTCAAGGGCGCCAATGACAAGGGGATCGGCATCCAGTTGATCTACTCGATCGGGCGGGTGATGGTCGGCTATATACTGGCCGTGCTGGTGGCGATCCCGGTCGGCTTCGTGATCGGCATGTCGCCGGTGATGAACCGGGCGCTTGATCCCTTTATCCAGATCCTGAAGCCGGTCTCGCCTTTGGCCTGGATGCCACTGGCGCTTTACACGATTAAGGACAGCGGCATTTCGTCGATCTTCGTCATTTTCATCTGTTCGCTTTGGCCGATGATGATCAACACTGCCTTCGGGGTCGCCGGGGTGCGCAAGGAATGGCTGAATGTCGCCCTGACCCTGGAGGTCGGCACGTTGCGGCGCGCCTTCACCATCATCCTACCGGCCGCGGCGCCGACCATTCTGACGGGGATGCGCATTTCCATTGGGATCGCCTGGCTGGTGATTGTCGCGGCCGAGATGCTGGTGGGCGGCACCGGCATTGGTTACTTCGTGTGGAACGAATGGAACAATCTGTCCATCACCAACGTGATCACCTCGATCCTGGTGATTGGTGTCGTCGGCATGCTGCTCGATCAGATCCTGGCGTGGTGCCAGCATCTCGTGACCTTCCCGGAGTAGCGCCATGGCCGAGAAACTGATCTCGATCGACGGGGTGGCCAAACGGTTCCCGGGCGCCGGTGGAGAAACGACGGTGTTCGAGGATCTGTGGCTGCGCATCGATCGTGGCGAATTCGTCTGCGTGATTGGCCATTCGGGCTGCGGCAAGACGACGTTGCTGAACATCCTGGCCGGACTCGATTCACCGTCCGAAGGGGCGATCCTGGTCGGCGGCAAGGAAATCCAGGGACCCAGCCTGGATCGCGCCGTCATCTTCCAGGGCCACGCGTTGCTGCCCTGGCTGACGGTGCTGGGCAATGTTGCCTATGCGGTGTCGTCTCGCTGGCGGTCGGCGCCTCGATCCGAGGTCGAAGCCCGGGCCCGCAAGGCCATCGCGACCGTCGGTCTGGCGGGTGCGGAGGGCAAGCGTCCGTCGGAATTGTCGGGCGGGATGAAACAGCGGGTCGGGATTGCTCGCGCGCTGGCGATCGAGCCCACGATCATGCTGATGGACGAACCGTTCTCGGCGCTGGATGCGCTGACCCGCGGCACTTTGCAGGAAGAAGCCCGTCGCATCTGCCGGGAGACCGGGCAGACCGTCTACATGATCACGCATGACGTGGATGAGGCGATCTATCTGGCCGACCGTATCGTTCTGATGACAAATGGACCGCGCGCGCGCATTGCCGAGGTGGTGGTCAATCCGCTCCCGGCCGATCGAAGGCAGGGCCAGATCCATCACGACCCGCATTACTACGCGGTCCGCAACCATCTGATCGACTTCCTGGTCAGCCGCAGCGTGATCCTGCGCGATACCCCGCCACCGGACTACGACCAGCGCAACCCGCCGGTCATCCGGTTGGATGGCCGGACACCGGTCGCTCACGCGGCCTGATTTCTTTCGGATTCCCACCATCGGAGTGCAAGCGATGACGCGCGACCAACTCACGGAAAAGATCCTCGACATCAAGCGCGAGAAAGGCTGGACCTGGCGCCATATCTGCGACCAGATCGGCGGCATGTCCGATGTCCTGATCGTCGGCGCGTTGCTCGGCCAGATGAAGCTGGTCAAGCCGTTGGCGGCCAAGGCGGCTGTTCTGTTCGGGTTGGGAGCGTCCGAGGAAGCCATGCTGAACGAGGTGCCGATGCGTGGCACCGGCACGCCGATGCCGCCCACCGATCCGTTGCTGTACCGGTTCTACGAGATGGTGATGGTCAACGGTCCCGCCTGGAAGATGCTGATCGAGGAAGAGTTCGGCGACGGCATCATGTCCGCGATCGACTTCGATTTCGCCTTCGAGCGCATGCCGCATGAGCGTGGCGACCGGGTCAAGATCACCATGAGTGGCAAGTTCCTGCCGTATCGTTACTATGGGAATGAGCAGGGCATTCCGGAATACGGCTACAAGGAGGACTGAGGGAACGCGAACCCGTCTGCCTTGTGGACGGGTTCCAGACTATCACATTTCCGCCGGCGTGACGGCCCAGGACGTTTATCAGGGTACGATTCAACATTGTGCGGAGTAATATCGACAACTATAACCATGGACCGATAGAATTGTCTCACCGTCATTGCCGGACTTGATCCGGCAACCCGCCCCCTGCCGTTGAAGCTTGGGTTGCCGGATCAAGTCCGGCAATGACGGTGAGACGCGTATTCGAACCCACAATTTTGGTTCGCACCCCCTTTATCGGATCCGACAGCGGCACCGAACTTGTGACTTATACCAACCAGCGGCAAGATCGAGTCTCCGGTCAGCGCCTTCCCGTCATGCCGGCGCAGGCCGGCATCCACGGTTTTCCCTGGCTGCAACAACAGAAGTCATGGATGGCGTCCCTGCGGCCGCCATGACGGAATTGCAGGGCCGGTGGGTCATTGTGTCTGCCGGATGGTACTACACCGACCGAAATCCTGACTGTTCCAACTGCCAGGCGGCGCGCAACACCAAGTCCTCCCGCCAGGGCGCGGCGATCAACTGAACGCCGATCGGCAGGGAGGTGCCACGGACGGGGACCGCGGCCACAGGCAGGCCGATGAAGGAAATCGGCTGCGTGTAGATGCCTATATTTGGGCGCAACGGTACCACTTCGCCGCCCAGGTCCAGTTCGGTCTCTCCGATCAGCGGAGCCGAACAGGGCGTGGCAGGGGCCAACAGGATGTCGACATCGTCGAATAGTTTCAGCACCGCCTCGCGATACCAGCGGCGGAATTTCTGTGCCCTTGTCACCAGGGAAGCCGGCAGCAGCGCGCCGGCGATCAGGCGGTCGCGGACGGCCGGATCGAAATCGCCCGCCCGGGTGCGCAGCCGGTCGAGGTGCAGGGCGGCTCCCTCGGTCGTCGTGATGACAAACGCCGCGGCACGCGCCCGCGCCGGTTCGGGCAGTTCCATCAGCCGCGTCGCACCGAGGGCGGACGCTACGGACGCCACCGCGTCCAGTGCCTGTTGGGTCGCGCCCTGGTGGAAATACCCGCCCAAAATGGCAATCCGCAGCCCGTCCGTCCCGCGCGCCAGCAGATCGGTCACGGGCTCGATGGGCCGATCCACGCAGACCGGATCGGCCGGATCGGGTCCCTGCATCGCGTCATAGGCAAGCGCCAGATCGTCAACCGTCCGCGCCAACGGCCCCAGATGGTCCAGGCTGGCGACAAACGGAAAACTCCCGGCGCGCGACAGCCGCCCGAAAGTGGCTTTAAGGCCGAACACCCCGCAAAACGACGCCGGCACCCGGATCGAGCCATTGGTGTCGGACCCAAGCGCCAGCGGCACCAGCGCACCACCCACCGTCGCACCGGACCCGCCCGAGGACCCGCCGGTCATCCGCGTCGTGTCATGCGGATTGCGGGACGGTCCATCATGGACGTTCTCGCCGGTGAAGTCATAGGCGTATTCGCCCATGTTCAGCGCCCCTACCAGGATCGCGCCGGCGGCTTCCAACCGGGTCACCAGGGTCGCATCTTCCTCGGCTGGGGGGCGGGACCGGTTGATCTTCGAACCAGCGAGCGTCGGCAATCCCGCGATGTCGATCAGGTTCTTGACGGCGAAGGGCATGCCCTCCAGCGGCAGTTTCGCCCGACCGGCGGCGCGGGAGGCATCCAGGTCGGCGGCACGCGCGCGGGCCCGATCGGCGGTCACCGCGGTGAAGGCGTTCAGGATCGGATTGCGGGCCTCGATGTCGGCGAGTGTCGCCTCGATCGTGGCGAGGGCGGATGGCGTGCTCATGCGCGAAACACCGGTGCGGGTTCGGCTTCGTCGGGCAGGTTGTGTGCCTCGACCAGGGCCGCGAAACGCAAGGTCACCGCGAGGCTGGCACGGATCTCCTGCCGCCAGGATGGGTCGATCCGGATGCCCAGGGCATGGGTGCCGGCATCGATCAGGGCATCGAGTTCGCTGTCTTGCATGAGATCGCCTCCGGGAGAGCGTGGCCGAGAAGGGGGACGCGGGGTCGAACAAGGGGTGAGACCGTCGCTAGAGCATGATCACGCCGAGCGGAACGTAACAGCGTGTGAATCATGCGCTTAAACAAAGAGGTAGAACGGTTTGCCGTTTCTAGTCAGGGTGAAACAGCTCTAGCGGTTGGCAAGCCAGGCACGCCAGCCGCCGAATCGGGTGATGTCCGGCGTGCCCGCGACACCGGCGGCTTCGGCCAGGAAGCCGAGGCAGGGGCCGTCCTCCAGCGCGACGATGCCGAACCCCAAGGGCGCGGGCACTTGCGCCAGAAGGGCGCCGATGGAGGCGGTTGGCAACGCCCAGACTTCTCCCTCGATCGCGTGCCCGTCGTCGCCCGCACGCAGCATGCCGGGGCGGTTGCCCAGATCGTGGAGGCGATAGGATGGTGTTGTGCGGGCCGTCCGCAGGAAACGCCCCCCGAGGCTGGTGATCTGCCCGTTCAAGGGCAGGCCCGCCATATGGCCTCCGACGCAGAACAATGCCGTGTCTTCCGGTAGCAGCGGGTCAGGGGCGGCTGGCAGCGGCATTGGCTGTCCGGTGGCGCCGGTGGTGGTGACCAGGGCGCGGTGGACATGGTCGGCCAGTGCCGCCAAGCGCCCCTCGGACCAGGCCGGACCGATCAGGGTTACACTGACCGGCAGCCCGTCCGGGCCGAAACCGGCCGGCACCGCGATGGCCGCCAGATCGCAGAGATTGACGAAATTGGTGAAGGTCCCCAACCGGCTGTTCGGCCCGATCGGATCGGCCGCGAGCTCCGCCAATGTCGGGCAGAACGGCGCGGTCGGAACCAGCAACGCGTCGCAGGTGGCTAACAGGTCCGCCGCGAGCCGACGCACTTGCGCCAGCCGATGGAAGGCGTCGAAGGCATCGACGGTGCGCCGGTTGCGGCCGCCTTCGATGATGGCGCGGGTGACCGGGAAACAATGCTCCATCGGAAAATCGGCCAGCGCGGTGGTGCGTTCGGCGACCCAGGGGCCGTCATAGAGCAAGCGCGCGATCTCCAGGAACGGCGCGATATCGGCCGGTTGGGCGTTCAGCAGTTCGGCGGCCCGATGGGTGGCGGCGGCGACCGATGGTTCGCACAGCGCATCCGGATCGGCGAACCGCACGCGGAACGAAGGCGGCAACGCGGTACGGCGCAAGTGGGGAAACGGCGCATGACGTGAATACGGATCGGCGGGATCGTAACCGGCGATCACGCGCTGCACGGCCAGGGCCGCATCCACCGATCGCGCGAACACCGAAATCGTGTCGATCGAGCGGCAGGCCGGCACCATGCCGCGGGCGGACACGCTGCCGATGGTCGGCTTCAACCCAACGATATTGCCGAACGCGGCTGGAATGCGTCCCGATCCCGCCGTGTCGGTGCCCAATGCAAAGGGCACGATGCCAGCGGCGACCGCGCAGGCGGAGCCGGACGAAGAACCGCCGGGCACACGCGCCGGATCGAACACGTTGCGAGGAACACCGTAGGGACTGCGCACGCCAACCAGACCGGTGGCGAACTGATCCAGGTTGGTCTTGCCGATCAGGATCGCTCCGGCATCGAGCAAATGCCGCACGGCCGGAGCATCCTCGGTCGGCGTATAGGCAAAGGCAGGACACGCGGCGGTGGTGGGAAGTCCGGCTGCGTCGATATTGTCCTTCACCGCGAAAGGCACGCCCCATAAGGCTCGGCCCTGTCGGCCCTCCGACAGCAGGGTGCGGGCACGGGCTCGGATCGTCTCGTCGGGCAGGCGGGTGATCCACAGGGCCGGATCGTCATGCGCGCGATCGGCCGCGATCGCTGCTTCCGCCGCCGCCACGGGATCGTCAACCGACAGGCTCATGCGCTCTCCTCGTTGGTCGAGACCATCCGCAGCCTTGGCGACGGATCCAGGTCCTGCGCGTAATGTTCGCAAGCGAAATGCACGATCCCGATATGGTCGCGCATCGCCACCGCGGCGCCGGTTCGATCGCCACGCTGAATGGCCCCGACGACCCGATCATGCTCCTCATAGGACAGAGCCAGGCGCCCGGCGGTGCGGAACTGGGCGCGCCGGAACGGAGCCAGGCGACGACGCGTGGTCAAGGTCACCTCGGCCAGATAGGCGTTGTGGCTGCCCAGATAGATCGCGTGATGAAACCGTTCGTTCACTTCGTGGTAGCGCTGCGGGTCGCCGGTCTGGATCAGATCCCGCAGGCTGGCATGGATGGCGGCCAGGTCGCGCCGTTCCACCGGCGTCATGGCGACCGCGGCAAGGCCCGCGCACAGGGCCTCCAATTCCGCCATGACGGCGAACATGTCCTCCACTTCCGCGGCCGCGGGGCGGGACACGACCGCGCCCCGATGCGGCTGGATGCGGACCAAGCCGGCCGAGGAGAGTTCGCGCAAGGCCTCTCGCACCGGGGTGCGGGACACGCCGAAGCGTTGCGCCAGGGAGACCTCGTCCAGCGGGGTGCCGGGGCGAAGCTCGCCACGCACGATCTCGTCGGCGATCTGCGCGCGGAGGGTGGCGGCCCGTGTGGTTTTGGCGGTCATGTCAGGTTGGCGGATGCGGCACCGCCGCGATCAGTTCCCGCGTATAGGCAGCCGTCGGGGCTTCCAGGACCTGTTCGGCGGTGCCCTGTTCCACGATCTTGCCGGCGCGCATCACGATCACCCGATCGCAGAGCAGGCGCACCACATGCAGGTCGTGGCTGACGAACAGATACGACATGCCCAGGGAAATCTTCAGGTCCTGCAACAGGTTCAACACCACGGCCTGGACCGAGACATCCAGTGCTGCCGTCGGTTCGTCCAGTATCACCAGATCGGGATTGAGCGCGATGGCGCGCGCGATGCCGACGCGCGCCTTCTGCCCGCCCGACATCTGATGCGGAAACCGGTCCAGCAAATGCACCGGCAGGCCGACCAGGGTGGCCAGTTCCTCGCAACGTGCGCGCAGGGCGTCGCGGCGGATCGAACCGCCCATGCGCTGGATGGGATCGGCGATGGCGCGTTCGGCGGTGAAGCGTGGGTTCAGGCTGTCGGTCGGGTCCTGGAACACCATCTGGATCCGCTTGCGCATCGGATGCGTGGCGAAGGCGCGGGCCGGCACCGCGCCGATTTCCTGCCCGTCGAACTGGATACTGCCGTCGCTGGGATCGAGCAGACGCATGATCATCATCGAGGTCGTCGACTTGCCACAGCCGGATTCCCCGACCAGCCCGACGCTCTCGCCGCGATCGACATGCAGGTCGATGCCGTCCACAGCATTGTTGGCGCCATAGGTCTTGACGAGGCCGCGCACGTCCAGGATGCGCCCGGGTTGGATGGGGCGCGCGGGTGGAGGCGGTTCGGGTTGCGGGTCCATCACCAGGTCGCGCAGGACAGAACCGGGTTTTGGCGTCGCTTGCAGCAGGCGCTTTGTGTAGGGATGCGTGGGGGCGCTGAAGATGTCGGCGGATGGGGCGGATTCGACGACCTTGCCCTTCTCCATCACCATCACTGTGTCGCAATAGGCGGCAGCCAGGCCCAGGTCGTGGGTGATCAGAATGGCCGCCATCCGCCGTTCGCGGGTCAGTTCGACCATCAGTTCCATCACCGCTTTCTGGGTCGTGACATCCAGGCCGGTGGTCGGTTCGTCGGCGATCAGCAGTTGCGGCCGGCAGGCCAGCGCCAGGGCGATGACCACGCGCTGGCACATGCCGCCTGACAACTCGAACGGATAGGCGTCGTAGCGCTCCTCGGGTCGGGCGATGCGCACGCGGTCGAGCATGGCGATGGATTTGGCGCGTGCGTCGGTGCGGGTTGCCTGGGCGTGGCGCAGCAGCACGTCCTCGATCTGCCGGCCGATTTTCCGGATCGGGTTCAGCGCGGCGCGCGGATTCTGGAACACCATCGACATCTCGCGCCCACGCAGGTCGCGCATCTGCGATTCCGGCAGGGTTTGCAGGGCCATGCCGGAAAAGCTGATGGACCCTTCGGCGATCCGGCCGGCGCGATCCAGGATGCGCATCACGGCATAGGATGTGACGGACTTGCCGGAGCCGGATTCGCCGACGATGCCCAGGATTTCGCCGCGCATCACCGACAGGTCGATCTGGTCCACCGCGCGCACCGCACCGCGCCTGGTGGCGAACTCGACGGTCAGGTCGCGCACATCCAGCAGGGGCATCTTGTCCATGGCCGGCCTCATGTGCGGCGCTGGGGATCGACGATATCGCGCACGCCGTCGCCCAGCAGGTTGAAGCAGAACACCGCGCCCATCAGGGTCAGGCCGGGGAACAGCGCAACCCACCACTCGCCCGAGATGATCCCGGCGGCGCCCTCGGCCACCATGATCCCCCATTCCGGCGTCGGCGGGCGGACACCGAGACCGATGAAGGACAGGCCGGCGGCGTTGAGGATGGCGTAACCCATGGTCAGCGACATCTGCACCACCATGATGGGCAGGATGTTGGGCAGGATGTGGAACAGCAGGATGCGAAGATCGGTGTTGCCGGACAGGCGCGCGGCCATCACGAAGCCGGCGTCGCGGCGGATGTTTGCTTCGGCTCGGGCCAGTCTTGCGTAGAGGGGGAAGTTCACAACGGCGGTGGCGATCACGATGTTGGTGACCGTGTTGCCCAAAGCGGCGACGATGCCCATGGCGAGCACGAACAGCGGGAAAGCCATGATCGTGTCCGCCAGACGTCCGACGATGCGATCGGTCCAGCCGCCGAAATACCCCGCGGCGATGCCGGCCAGTCCACCGGCCGCAAACACCACCGCGACCGAGGTGACCGCGATGATCATGTCCAACCGTGTCGCCACCACCACGCGGCTGAAAATGTCCCGCCCTAGTTGATCGGTCCCAAACCAATGGCGTGCAGAGGGGGGACGCAGGGAAGCCGAACTGTCGGTGGCGAGAGGATCGTAGGGGACCAAGGAGGGGCCGAGGATCGCCGTCACCACCAGCAGCAGAAACAGCGCGAAGGCAAAACCGGTGACAGGGTTTTCCGTGATGACATGTCGCGCATGCTGCAACGTCGCGGTCAGGCCGGAGGCCGCGCGGGCTTCGGAGATGCCGGCGGCGCTCATGCGTCGATCCTCACGCGCGGGTCGATCAGGCCATACAGGATGTCGATACAGAGGTTCAGCAGCAGGTACAGGACGGCCATGACGAGCACAAAACCCTGGACCGGGGCGTAGTCGGAGGCGATCAGGGCTTCCACCGCGTAGGAGCCGATGCCGGGCCAGGCGAATACTTTCTCGACCAGTACACTGGCGCCCAGCAGGAAGGAGAACACCATGCCAAGCGTGGTGATTACTGGTAGTACTGCGTTGCGGAAGGCGTAGCCCATCACGACGGTGTTGGGGGACAGGCCGGCGGCGCGGGCGGTGCGCACGAAGTCCGAGCCAAGGACCGACAGCATCGCCCCACGCGTCATGCGCGCGATCGGGGCCAGGGCGAAGATCGCCAAAGTCGCGGCCGGTAGGACCAGTTGCGCCAGGGTGGCTCGGAATGTTTCGACATCGCCGGCCAGCAGGCTGTCGATCAGGAAGAACCCAGATGCGGTGGGCGGCGCGCTGGCGAACACGTCGAGCCGGCCGAGCGGGGAGGGGGCCCAGCCGAGGATGTAGTAGAACACATAGACCAGCAGCAAGCCGGTGAAGAAGACCGGCAACGACACGCCGGCGGTTGCGACCACTCGGCAGGCGTGATCGATCAGAGATCGTTCCTTGAGCGCGGCGATAATGCCGAGCGGCACGGCGATGGCGACGGCGAGGACGAGTGCTACGAGGACCAGTTCGGCGGAGGCGGGCAATCTTGCCGTGATATCGGCCAGAACCGGCTGTCCGGTGGTGAGGGAGGCACCGAAATCGCCGCGCGCCAGATCACCGACATAGCGCAGGAACTGCACCGGCAGGGTCTGATCGAGGCCCAGGCGGGCGCGGATTTCCTCGATGGCGGCGGGGGTTGCGGCGGGTCCGGCGAAATAGGCGGCGGTGTCGCCCGGCAGGATGCGGGTCAGCAGGAACGTTACCACGATGACGCCGGCCACGCTGGGCAGGGCGGTCACCAGGCGTTGTCCGATCTGGCGTGCGACACGCATGAGGCTAGGCCTTTGCCAGGGAACGATAGTCAAGCCGACGATGGAACCAGTATTGGTAGCCGGAAATATTGGGCTGCATCGCCACGTTCACATAGGGCTGATACAGCGGAATGCGCGGCAGGTCGGTGAAGGCCAGATCGACGAAGCCACGCACGTCGCGGTCATAGGTTGCGGTGTCGCCGCTGGCCGCCGCCATGCGCGCGCCGTCGATCAGCCCGTCCATGGTCGGCGACTTGTAGCTCATGGTGTTAAAGACGGAGTTCTGGCCGTGATAGCACCAGAAGAAGAAATACTCGGGATAGTCCAGCCAGCCGGAAAATACGTTGGTGTAAAGCGGCATGATTTTCTTGTTCAGCTCCGTGCGCCAGTTGGAGCCGGGGATCTTGTTCAAGGTGGCGCGGATGCCGATCTTGCCCAGGCTTTCCTGCAGCAGGATGCAGATCGGCTCGTTCACGTCGGCAAAGCCCAGGTCGAAGGACAGGGTCGTTTCGAACCCGTCGGCCATTCCCGCTTCCGCCAGCAGGGCGCGCGCCTTGTCGAGATTGGCGTTGAACGGATGCGGCTGCGGCCATGCGACCTCGGTCGGACCGCTGGATTTGCCGAACATCGGCCGGCCGAGACCGAACAGGACGACCTCCATGATCTTGTCATAGGGGATGGCATAGGCGACCGCCTGGCGCACCTTCGGGTTGTCGAACGGCGGCTTCGTGACGTTCATGCCGATATACTGGATGCCGTTGCTGTAGGGCGTGGACACCAGGGTCAGCTTGCCGGCGGTCTTCATCTCCGCGAAGTCCTTGGCCGGCAGATCGTAGGAAATATCCGCGTCGCCGCGTTGCAGCAGGGCACGCCGGTTGCCCGACGAAGGCACCATCCGCCAGATCACCCGGCGGATTTTCGGCATTGTGCCGCCCTTCCAGGCCTCGTTGCGTTCCAGGATCACCTCGGTGCCCGGGGTCCATTGGGTGACCTTGTAGGCCCCCGAACCGGCGGTGTTCTGCTTGGTGTATTCCAGGCCCCAGGGGTCGTTGGGCGCGGCGTTCTTCTGCACCAGGCCCGAGTTCACCACGCAAGGCACGATGACCGCGAGGTCGGGCAGGGTCAGGCGATCCTTGCGCAGGAAATCGATCCGCACCGTATGATCGTCGACCACCACAAATTGCTCGGCCTTTTCCAGGCTGCCGGCCTTCATCTGGAAGGTTGGGAAACCGCCGACGGTGACGGCTCGGTCCAGGGACCATTTCACATCCGCGGCGCGGACCGGGGTGCCGTCCTGGAAGGTGGCGTCGCGGCGCAGCTTGAAGGTCACGGACATGTCGCCGACGGCCATGTCCTCGGCCAGTTCGGGCACCAATTTGTCGCGGTCGTAATATGGCGTGCCGTCCGGCCCGGTCTTCATGCCGTGGGTGATCAGCCGGTCATAGCAATTCCACGACACCTCGTAGCCGGGGACGTTGGTGCCGATCCCGTGGATGTCCAGATTGTTGGGACCGCTTTCGGAGACGATCAGCAAGGTTTCGTTGCGCGCCTGGGCGCGGGCCGGGGAATGGATGGCGGGAGCGGCGAGGCCGGTGGCGATGGTCAGAAACGTGCGACGCTGCATGATGTGCCTTTGGGTTCGCCGTGATGGTTACCGAACCGCTAAGCGATTTGTGTGCCAATGTCGGAAAACCGGTCGAATGTGAGGAATATCGGTGCACATTCTGTTTAAGAGAGGCTGATTGGAGAAACCATTGCATACAATGCCATATAATTGCACAATATTTGACCGAATAATGCCCTAAATATGCACATGAATGCATAAATCGTGCTCCGCTCGGCCGGCGATCGACCACCGGGCGTAATACCAACCCTCATAGACATTGCCTTGGCCCGGTCGCTGGTTGGCCTGCACGTCGCCGGATTGGGGTATCAGGGGGGGAGTCGAGAACCATGCGGGCTGGTATAAGTTCGGCTGGGAGCGGGGCCGGTTACGCGCAGCGAATTCGCGGCGGACCAACGCGGGTTGGATCAGCTCCGAAAATCGCTATCCGGACTCCGCGGACCACACAGGTTTGCCTGCGCGAAAAGCGCCTGAAACTCCCCGGTGCGTGGTGAAGCGTCGAGCACAGGGACCATATGCGCGCGCCGCGGATCAACCGCCTGAACGGCGACTGGGAACCCTATTGGGCAGCGCTCGCCGCCAACCCGTCCACGCCCGTTAACCTCAACCGGCCCAAACCGTCACACCGAAGGTCGCTGCTCGGTCGCATAACTTTGGTTCGCGCCACGGGAGGCTGCCCGAGCGCTGTCCGTCATGCCTATGGGAGGGAATTTCGTCGGCGCTAAACCAGCCGCGCCTGACGCACCGCGGCGGCCACGAAGCCCGCGAACAGCGGGTGGGGGGCGAACGGCTTCGATTTCAGTTCCGGGTGGTATTGCACGCCGACGAACCAGGGATGGTTCGGGAACTCGATGATCTCCGGCAGCACCCCATCCGGAGACATGCCGGAAAACCGCATGCCGGCCTGTTCCAGGCATTCCCGGTAGTTGACGTTTACCTCATACCGATGGCGGTGGCGTTCCTCGATCGTGGGGGCCCCGTCATAGATCTGGCGAACGAGGCTGCCCTCGCTCAGGACGGCGGTGTAGGCGCCCAGGCGCATGGTGCCGCCGAGTTCGCCGCCTTGCTGGCGCCGCTCGACCTGGTTGCCGCGAGCCCATTCGGTCAGCAAGCCGACGACCTCGATGTCGCAGGGGCCGAACTCGGTGGAGGACGCGCCGGTCAGGCCCGCCAGGTTTCGCGCCGCCTCGATCACCGCCATCTGCATGCCGAAGCAGATGCCGAAGAACGGCACGTTGTGCTCGCGGGCGAAGCGGGCGGCCTCGATCTTGCCCTGGGTGCCGCGTTCGCCGAAGCCGCCGGGCACCAGGATGCCGTGCACCTCCTCCAACCGCTGGACCGCGTCCGGTTGCTCGAAGATGGTGCTGTCGACCCAGTCGAGCTTCACCCGCACCCGATTGGCAATGCCGCCATGGGTCAGCGCCTCGGCCAGGGATTTATAGCTGTCCAGCAGATTGGTGTATTTGCCGACGATGGCTATCCGGACCTCGCCCTCGGCCCCGTTGATGGCATCGACGATGTTCTCCCAGCGCGACAGGTCGGGTTCGCCGTCGAACGGGAGGCGGAAATGGCGCAGCACCTCCCGGTCCATGCCTTCGCGATGGTAGCTGATCGGCACTTCGTAGATCGTGCTGGCATCCAGCGCGGGCACCACGGCCTCGGCGCGGACATTGCAGAACAGGGCGATCTTGCGCCGTTCATTCGCCGGGATCGGGCGGTCGCAGCGGCACAGCAGCATCTGCGGCTGGATGCCGACATTCAGCAATTCCTTGACGGAATGCTGGGTCGGCTTGGTCTTCAGCTCCCCGGCCGAGGGGATATAGGGCACCAAGGTCAGGTGCACGAACATCGACTGTTCGGCGGTCAGTTCGTTTCCGAGTTGGCGGATGGCTTCCAGGAACGGCAGGCTTTCGATATCGCCGACGGTGCCGCCGATCTCCACCAGCACGAAGTCGAACGCCGCGGTTTCCCGCAGGACGATTTCCTTGATGGCGTCGGTGATATGCGGGATCACCTGGACGGTGGCGCCCAGATAGTCGCCGCGTCGTTCCTTGGCGATCACGTCCTGGTAGATGCGCCCGGTGGTGGCGTTGTCCAGTTTGGTGGCGTGGACGCCGGTAAACCGCTCATAATGGCCGAGGTCCAGGTCGGTTTCCGCCCCGTCGTCGGTGACGAAGACCTCGCCGTGCTGGTAGGGGCTCATGGTTCCCGGATCCACGTTCAGATACGGGTCGAGCTTGCGCAGCTTCACCTTATAGCCGCGGGCCTGCAGCAGGGCGCCGAGCGCGGCCGAGGCAATGCCCTTGCCCAGGGAGGAGACCACGCCGCCGGTGATAAACACAAATCGCGTCATGGGCGCCCAGTATAGGAGGTCGAATCGGGGGATGGGAAGCCCGGGTTCCGTGTCAGTTGGATTGCGGCCTGACGCAACGCCCCATTGGCCTGCCCATCGGGCAAGCGCCGTCGTTTGGGTGCGGATGTGGTTCCGCCGGCGCGCAGGCGTATGGCAATCACGACTCGATACTCCCAGGCCCCGCGGTGCAACCGGGACCGACTGGCCCCGGCATCGGTTCGTGCCGCTCAGTTCGTCGGGGCGGACGGCGTTTGCGGCACCGGGGGCAACGCGGGCAGCGCCGGGGTGCTGCTGGCCGGCCCATCGAGCAACGAGCGGCCGCCGCTGGTCGTTCCACGGTTCATCAAGGCCAGGGTCAGCGACAGCGCCATGAAGATCACGGCCAGGACCGCGGTCGCTCGGGTCAGCAGGTTGGCGGTGCCTCGGCCGGACATGAAGGACCCCATGCCCTGCGACGACCCAATGCCCAGCCCGCCGCCCTCGCTGCGCTGGATCAGCACGACGCCGATCAGGGCGATGGTGACAAACAGGTGGATGATCAGCAGGACAGTGGTCAACGGTGGGTCCTTAAACGGGTCCGAAGGCACGAGCGGTCGAAAACTGTTCAGCCGGATCCCGCCCTGGGTAGGGGAGGATCCGGCCCGATGCGGCGTCCCTTAGCCGGACTTCGCCGCGCGGGCAATCGCCAGGAAGTCATCCGCCTTCAAACTGGCACCACCGACCAGGGCGCCGCCGACATTGGGCACCGCCAGCAGAGATGCCGCGTTGGCCGGACGGACCGAGCCGCCATACAGGATCAGAATGCCATTTCCGGCCGCGCCAAACTGGCGGACCAGTTGCTGGCGGATGAAGCCATGCATGGCGGCGACGTCGTCCTCGGTCGCGGTCTTGCCGGTGCCGATCGCCCAGACCGGCTCATAGGCGACGACGCCGGCGAAATTTTCCGGCAGGCTGCCGGTGAGCTGGCCGCCCACGACCTCGGTTTCCCGGCCGCTGGTGCGTTGGTCCTCGGTTTCGCCCACGCAGACGATCGGGGTCAGGCCGGCGGCAACCGCGGCCAGGGTCTTGGCGCGGACCAGGGCATCGGTCTCGGCATGGTTCTGGCGGCGTTCGGAGTGGCCCAGAATGACCCAGGTGGCGCCGATATCGCGCAGCATCGGTGCGGACACGTCACCGGTATGGGCGCCCTGCTTTTCCGGGTGGCAATCCTGGCCGCCGGCCGCGACCGGCGAACCGGCCAGGGCCTGGGCGACAGCGGCGACATGAACGGATGGCGGGCACACCAGCACATCGCAACCCAAGCCCTGGGATCCGGCAGCGACTCCCTTGGCCAGAGCCACCGCGTCGGCGGCCAAGCCATGCATTTTCCAGTTTCCGGCGATCAGTTGTCGCATGGCGTTCTCCCATGGGTCTCGGTGGCAATCATTGGCCCGTCATTGACCCCAGCTCGGGCGTGGATGCAAGGCCCAGGCGGCGGTCTCTCATATCCTCACCGCCGGAGTTCGTCGCTCCTGGGTGCTTGCGCCCGACGCCGGCGTGGCTACCTTCGTATCAGCATCCATTCCGACGAGGGTCTCATGCGCTTCAGAGTTGCCACCACCTATGCCTGTCTGGCCCTGCTGGCGGGACCCGTCGCGGCGCAACAGACGCTGACGGTCGGGGTGGGCGGCGCGTTTACCTCGATGGACCCGCATTACCACAACCTGGGTCCGAACAACGTGCTGACGACCTATGTGTTCGATCCTTTGGTGCGCTTCGACCCGAAATTTAACCCCGAGCCCAGCCTGGCGGTGTCCTGGCGCGCGATCGGCGAGACCACGTGGGAGTTCAAGCTGCGCGAAGGCGTGACCTTCCATGACGGCACGCCATTCACCGCCGACGACGTCGTCTTCACGTATGAGCGCGTGCCGCGGGTGCTGAACAGCCCATCCAGCTTCACCCACGCGACCAAAGCGATCACTCGGATGGAGGTGGTGGACGCCCATACGATTCGCCTGCACACCGCCAATCCTGTGCCTCTGCTGGCCAATAACCTGGCCGGTGTGCGCATCGTCTCCCGCAAGCATGGAGAGGGCGCGACAACCGGCAGTTACAACACCCTGGCCGCCGCCATCGGCACCGGCCCCTATCGCGCGACCGAGTTCGTGGTGGGCGAGCGCGCGGTGTTCCAGCGCAACGATGCCTGGTGGGACAAGAAGCCGGTCTGGAGCCGGGTGAACTATCGGGCGATCACCAACGATGCCTCCCGCAATGCCGCCTTGCAGGCCGGGGAGCTGGACATCATCGACCAGGTGCCGCCGCGCGACGTGCAGGACCTGAAGAAGAACCCCAAGGTCAACGTCGCCTCGATGGCCGGGCAGCGGCTGATCTATCTGGCCCCGGATATCGGCCGGTCGGAGACGTTGTGGGTGACCAACAAGGACGGCATGCGCATGACCGTCAATCCGTTGCAGGATGTGCGGGTGCGCAAGGCGCTGTCCCTGGCGATCAATCGGACCGGGATTGCCGAACGGATCATGGACGGGTTCGCCGCGCCGACCGGGCAGTTGATGCCGGAAGGTGCGAGCGGCTACGTCGCCTCGATCAAGACCGACCCCTACGATCCCGACCAGGCCAAGAAACTGCTGGCGGAGGCCGGATATCCGGACGGGTTCGGCATTACCCTGCACGGCCCCAACAACCGCTATGTCAACGACAGCAAGATCGTCGAGGCGATCGCGCAGATGTGGACCCGGGTCGGGATCAAGACCTCGGTGGACACGATGCCGGTGGCGACGTTCTTCAGCCGAGCGGCGCGGGCGGAGTTTACGATCCGGTTGACGGGGTGGGCGAGCGATACCGGGGAGGCCAGCAGCAATCTGACCGAGATGGTGGCGTCCTCGAACCCGGAGAAGGGTCGTGGGGCGATCTTCGATCCCTCCAAATACGCGAACGCGGCTGTTGACGCGATCATCGAACGCGCTTTGGCGACGATCGATCTGGATAAGCGGGAGGCGCTGTATCGGGAAGTCGAGCTGATGGCTCTGCCGGATCTGCCGGTTATCCCGCTGCATCATCAGGTGAACGTATTCGCGCTGCGGAAGGGGCTGGTGTTCCACATGCGGATGCAGGAGGGCGTGCGGGCCTGGGACGTGGCGCCGGAGTGAGGCTTGGTTTGCCGCGAGCGATCGGGGCTGATTGTCTCCGTTGTCGGCTTCGTCGTCGGGATGTGCGAACGACGGAGCCGCCATGGTCAGTGATGACGTCCATCGGCAATTCTTGTCGTGGTGCGGAATCGCCACTCCTTCATCGCCGGACTTGACCCGGCCGTCCCTGCACCTGCCGAAAGGACAATCCTTTGAATGGTCCGTGCTGACGGAGAGGCATGGCTCAACCCCGGGCATGACGATGAGGATGCCAGATTGGGCCATAAAGCGAATGGCTGGACGTCGGTACGCCCAGCGCAGCATTAGCGTCCGCCCCCTAACCCAGCCAGGACCACAATTTCTCGGCTGCCGTCATGCCCAGGATCACCAGGCCGACCTGGCCGATCTCCCCGAACTCGCCTAGCCCCACGATGCCCATCAGGGTTGGCGCGTAGATCCACAACAGGGCCGCGACGGCCAGGGCGCTGGCGGTGAAGATGGCACTCATGGCACCACCGCTCGGCTTACGTCGGTGCGAAATATCAACAGGTCGGCGATGCGTTCCACCGTGCCTTCCATTTGGCGTGGCAGGCCCACATGGTCTCGGAACGCGTCAGGCAGCGCCTTGCCGGCAGGATCGCCCATGAGCAGGAAATTCGTCCCGGCGACTTTGCTCGTGGTGACCAGGACAGGTGGCACACCGCCCATGATGCAGACATTGGCACAGGCCTTGTGCGCCAGTCCGTTGCCCGGGCGCATTACGCCGGTCACGCATTTTCCGTCGCAGATTTCCCCGGTCAGACGCCATTCGCCCATCGGCACCAGTGCCGGCGCCTGCGGCGGGCCGGATGCCGAGGCTGGTGCGGCCTTCATCTCCCCCACCAGCAGCATGTCGATGCTGCCCCGCCGTACGCCCGTGCCGCTGATCTGCAGGCGCTGACCGGCGAGTTTGGCTGCCTCTCCCTGCACCCCGCGTTTGCCGCCGCCCGACAGCAGAACGGCGTGGCCCGCGGGGTACGTCTCGTCCGGGTCCAGCACCAGCACCGGATAGGGGAACTCGACCAACATGCCGGTCAGCACGCGATCGCCGGTGATATCCCCGGCGCCCGGATCATCCACCCGGCTACCCAATGCCATGGCCAATCCGCCCAAACCGATCAGCCCTGATACCACAACGGCGGCGAGGAACGCCGCGATTGGACGGGCGGAGGCCGGAGACCAGCCAATGAAGAAATGACGCCGGCTCATCTCGCACCGGCACTTATCGCCCAGGCACTCAACCCACCCGCCCTCATCGCACAGGCACTCATCGCACAGGCACCGGGGCAACATGGGTGCCCGGCGGATTGGGCCGAGGATCCAGCAAGATCATTCCGTCCTCCACTCTCAACCGATATGTCGCCAGTTTCTCGGTGAACGGTTCGGGCGCTCGCCCATCCGCCAGCCGGTATTGGAATCCGTGCCAGGGGCAGGTGATGCAGCCATCGACCACGCGTCCCTCCCCCAGCGGCCCGTTCTGATGCGCACACAGGTTGGTGACCGCGGATAGATGTCCCTGATGACGAAAGATCGCCACTGGTTCGCCATCGTCCAGATGCACGACCATACCGTGATCCTCCGCGATCGCGGCGACCGGGCCGGCGACCACCCACGGCGATTCCCGATATGGAGGCGCCACCATCGAATCCCGCGCCTTCTCCCGCCGCGACGCCGCCACATGCAGCGCCCCGACCAAGGTGGCGCACAGGGTCACCACCACGGCCAGCAGCGGGTTCTGCACCGCCTGCAACGCCCCCAGCGCGATATGCAGCACAACCGCCGCATAGGCGGCGTAGAGACCCATATGCAGGGCCTTCCACACCGGAGGCGTCAGGAATTTCAGCCAGAAATCGTGACTGGTGCAGGCCAGCAGCACCAGCATGAACAGGGCGAAGATGCCAAACAGCTCGAACGGGAAGCCGGAGACCTGGGAGAAGCTGGTGTTGCCCCGCAACACCATTTCGAACCGGTTGTTCGGGCTGTAAGTGAAATACCAATCCACCGCCGTCCAGGCATGGGTCAGCGCGATCGCCGCCGTCATCACCCCGATATGGCGGCGGTTGTACAACAGCGGCAGGAACCGCCGATCCAGGCGCGCCGCGGGACCAACACACAGAATGAGCGTCATCAGCAGGAAGGCGCAGGTCCCGAATGCGTTCATCCGCACCGTGAACCCATCCAGCGGCAGCGAAATATGCTGGAACCGCGGCGCCAACCACATGAACAGACTCAGATACAGCCCGATGGCGAGCAGTGCCACGACGTCATAGACGATCTTGCTGGTATTCCACCCGACCGGTTCGTAACGCGCGCTCATTTCGAGGTTGCCCCCAGGGGTGACGATGGAGCGGCGGGTGCGGGCGGGCTCAGTTGGATCTGGAGCGCTTCAAGCGGCCCGGTGCGCCGCGCGGCGAGGCTCAGAACGACGATCATCGGTAGCAGGACCGCCAGCACCGTCCACAGCCCTCGATGAGCGGCGCGATGGCGGCGTCTCATGACCGAGCCCGCTCCAACGCCAGCCAACGCAGCAGGACGAGGGGCCAGAGCAGGACCAGGCCAGGAAACAGCAGCGGCCGAAAAGCGTAGCCGCCATGCGCGCCCGGGTCGATCCGCTCGATGCCCCATAGGAGAAAGACCACCGCGACGACAGCACCGATCGCAGCGTAAACCGTTACGGCCTGTACGATGAATGCCGCCACGCGCACCTCCATCCCGTGACCTGATCGGCGCCGCCCGATGGAGTGGGCGCGTCAGGTCGTTGCGCCTTGCCGGTCGGACTCGGCAGTTTCAGATACGTCCTGTCAAGCCGTGATATGTGACAGCCCAGCGGTCGCCGAATCGGCGCGGGCGGTCGATCCTCGGCCATCGCGCCAGGTCGCGCCGCGCCAGCACCGCCGGCAGCACCGCCGCGATCCAGGCCCGCGCGCCCGTGACCGGCGGGCCGGCGGCCAGAAACCGCTCGCCTTCCCGCACCAGCGCATGCCCCACATCGAGCATCCCCGCTGCATTCGGGTCCGAGATCACCGCCTCCGGCACCAGCCCATGCTCTGCGAGCAGATCGGCGGGCAGCAGGCAGCGGCCTTGCGCGGCGAGCACCGGCACGCCCCGCAGCAACCCTGACGCGGCGAAGGCGGCGCCGAACGGACGCAGCGCCTCCGGTTCCGCCGCCCCCAGCAGCCGCCCGGCCGCCACCACCAGCCCGCCTGCCCCGGCGAGCAGCCAGGTCCGCCAGGCCTCGCGTGTCTCTATCCTGTCATCGACCTCGGTTTCCCGGGCATCGATGATCGCCAGCAGATCGTCGGGGTCTAGCATTCCATTGCGGATGGCCTCGATCAACGGGGTCGCGACCTCGTGGCGCTTGGCCTCGCCCTCCACCACCTCCCGCCACCATTGCAGCCTGATCAGCGCCAAAGTGGGCTCGGAGGCCACTTCGCGGGCACGGGCCAGCTCGTGGTTGAACGCATAGAGGGTCAGCAGGGCCGAACGCTTTTCCGGCGGCGCGAACAGAGCGGTCAGGAAGCGGTCGGGGTCGTGCTGGCGCACGAGGGCGGCGATCGGGTCGTTCATTCGGGCGAGGTGACGCCAATCCGCCTCACATGCAAGCTTGACGCATCGGGGCCTCGGCCATAGCTACCAGGGGCACCCGCGTCACAGCTACCGGACGCATCTGCGTCACGGCGACCGGACGCAGCCGCGTTTGGGCGCCAAGCATCGCATCGATCGGAGGATACCATGGCTTTCGAACTGCCGACCCTGAACTATTCCAAGACCGCCCTCGCGGCCAAGGGCATGTGCGAGGAAACCCTCGACCTGCACCATGGCAAGCATCACCAGGCTTATGTCACGGCGCTGAACGGTTTCGTGGCGGCCGACACTGCGTTGGCCGGCAAGTCGCTGGATGAGGTCGTCGCCGCGACCGCCGCCGCCGGTGGCCCGGTGTTCAACAATGCCGGCCAGCATTGGAACCACATCATCTTCTGGCAATCCATGAGCCCGACGGGCGGCAAGATACCGACCAAGCTGCAAGCCAAGATCGACAGCGACCTTGGCGGCACCGATAAGTTCAAGGACGCCTTCAAGGCCGCTGGCGTCAGCCAGTTCGGCTCCGGCTGGGCGTGGCTGGTGCTGGGCTCCGACGGCAAGCTGAAGGTGACGAAGACCGCCAATGGCTCCGGCCCGCTGGCCGAGAACCAGGGTAAGGTCCTGCTGGGCTGCGACGTGTGGGAACACGCGTATTACCTGGACTTCAAGAACGTCCGCCCGAACTACCTGCAAAACTGGCTGGACAACCTGGCCAACTACGAGTTCGCCGAAGCCCAACTCGGCTGATCCCAATACGGCCCGGGCGGGTTTCGACCTGCCCGGGTATCCTAAGGCGAGGCGCAACAATTGGCGCTTCAACCCGATACCCTGTGAGAGATGGTTTAATTCCACTCCGTGCGGAATGGGTCGCCCTTTATATTGAGAGTGGCCATCTTGGCGTCGGTGATCTTAGATTTCCTGTAACTGCCCAGGTTCCCCTGGCTCGGTGAGTTCGCCGGGCCACGCCGCGAGCAGGCGATTTTGATGTAGCGGCGGCGCAATCTCCGATTGACAGAGGGGTAGGTTCCAGATTCGAAGGGGTCGGTGGAACACGCCGCCATTAGCCA
>CALQHT020000015.1 GCA_943330455.2 Nitrosovibrio sp. Nv4
AATCCGGGGAAACTGGTGTCGATGAAGCCCGCGTCGTCGACCCGCACCGGATGTGTGGTCGCGGTCCCCAGCACGAGTGCCGCCATCGCGATCCGATGGTCCATATGAGTCTCAACGGTCCCCCCGCCGGGAGCCGCTCGTCCGGTTCCCGTCACGATCAGGTCGTCGCCTTCCACCGTCACGTCGATGCCATTGGCCGATAGCATCGCGGCGGTGGCGGACAGGCGGTCGCTTTCCTTGACGCGCAATTCCTTCAGGCCCCGCATCCGCGTCGTCCCTACCGCGCCCGCCGCCGCCACCGCCAGGATCGGATATTCGTCGATCATGCTGGGTGCGCGCGCCGCCGGCACGTCCACACCGCGCATCTCCCCGTATGTCACGACCAGGTCGCCCACTGGCTCGCCACCCTCGGTCCGAGGGTTTTCCACGGCGATTCCCGCGCCCATTTCCAGCAAGGTCGCGAACAGGCCGGTGCGTAGCGGGTTCAGCCCGACGGACGGGATCACCAGCCGCGATCCGGGCACCAGCAGCGCCGCGACCATCGGGAAGGCGGCCGAGGACGGATCGCCCGGCACCACCACATCCGCCGCCCGCAATTCTGGCTGGCCTTGCAGGGTGATGATGCGTCCGGCGCCGGCGACCTCCACATGCACATCGGCGCCGAAGTGGCGCAGCATGTTCTCGCTGTGATCGCGGGTGGCCTCGGGTTCCTCGATGCGGGTGGTGCCGCGAGCGTTCAGCCCGGCCAGCAGCAACGCCGATTTGACCTGAGCCGACGGGACCGGCACGCGGTATTCCAACGGCATCGCCTCCCGCGCGCCTTCGATCGCCAGCGGCAGCCGGCCGCCTTCGCGCGATGCGAATCGAGCGCCACAGGCCGATAGCGGGTCGGTCACGCGACGCATCGGGCGGCGGCGCAGGCTGCCATCCCCGGTCATCACCGCGAACAATGGGTGGCTCGCCAGGATGCCGCACAGAAGGCGGGCGGCGGTGCCGGAATTGCCCATGTCCAGCACGTCCTCGGGCTCGGTCAGGCCGCCGATGCCGCGGCCGGCGACCCGCCAGGCGCCGTCGGGATCGCGGACGACTTCGGCCCCCAGGGCGCGCATGGCGGCGGCGGTGCGCAGCACGTCTTCGCCGGTCAGCAGGCCGGTAATCCGGGTTTCCCCGATCGCCAGGGCGCCGAACATCAGCGCCCTGTGGCTGATCGATTTGTCGCCCGGCACGGCAACCTGTCCGATCAACGGCGCGCCGGTCCGGCTGGAAATGAACGGTCGGGCCGAGGGGTGATTCATGGGGAGATTCCGCGCAAGGATAGCGAGACAATGGGGCGAGCGCCGCTTAGCATGTGCGATCTGTATTTGACAGCGGCGCGCCAGGGTGGCATGGCCGCGCCCTCTTATGCAAACGGTCCGTCCGTTGACCGGCGCACCGCCATCCTCACCGTCATTGCCGGACCTGTTCCGGCAACCCGCTCCGTGCCGTTGAAGCGCGGGTTGCCGGGTCAAGCCCGGTAATGACGAGGGGGCGGTGATGGGTCGGTCAAAGGGGCGGGCCGTTGGCATTATCCGCAGCCCCTGCCTGGAGACGAAGGGCCACCTATGGCGAAGCCAGAACTCGGCACCAAGCGCGTCTGCGTCTCCTGCAGCGCTCGCTTCTATGACCTGACCAAAGCCCCTGCTGTTTGCCCCAAATGCGGGACCGAACAGCCTCCTGAGCAGCCACGCCCGCGTCGTGTCGGCGGCAATGTGATGGAGGACAAGCGGCCGAAGAAAGCCGCCGTCGTTCCGGGCATCGAGGATGTCGACGTGGAGGTCGAAGGCGTGGAGGATGTCGAAGAGGAAGATGTCCTCGAAGACACCACCGACCTTGAAGACGACGCCGACGCGATCGGCCCGGAAATCGAGGTCGAGACGGACTCCGACGAAGGCGACCGGTAGTCCGGCGACTCACCGGTCCGATAAGCGTCCGGTGAGTCGCGCGAAGACGATCAGGATCGCATCGTAGGGCGTGGCAGCGAGTTCTCGCAGCCGCCAATACCAGCGGTGCGCCTGTGTCGTGGACTCTGAGACGGCGGGCGGCGGGCAGGGCTTGGCCCGAACGCCGGCCAGCCAGAGCAGAAGCACGCAGCGCGGCAGGTGGTAGGCGCTGGTCGCGGCGTACACGTGCCCGATATCGGGGCGGAGGCGCAGCAGGCGTCGCAGCGCCAACACCGATGACAAGGTGTCGGTTCCGGTTTCCTCCAGCACGATATCCTCGGGTGGAACGCCCAGTTCGATCAGCAGCCGACGCATGACAGAGGCTTCCGAGGGGCCATGCCGGCCGATGGCGCCGGTTGGCATGTAGAGTGGCGACGGCAAGGTCGCGCCGAACTTTGCCGCGGCCTCGGTTCTGTCGCGCAAGGTGCGGCTGGGCTGCCCGTCCGGACGAACTGCTGCCCCGAAGATCAGAATGGCCGAGCGAACCCCCGATCTTGACTTGGCCGGCGCAGACCGAGCAGCGTAGTCTCCAACGATCGCGGGGGGAGTTGTGGCATGAAGAGTCTGACCGAGGCGGCGGTTCGCCAGTACCAGGAGCAGGGCTATCTCTCCCCCATTCGGGTGATGTCCGCGGACCAGGCCGGCACCTTACGCCGCCAGTTGGAAGATTTCGAGGCCGGAGCCGGCGTGCTGTCCGGCAAATTGCGCCAGAAATCGCATCTGCTGTTCACCTGGCTGAACGACCTGATCCGTCAGAACGCGATCCTGGACGCGGTGGAGGACATTATCGGACCGGATATCCTGTGCTGGGGCAGTTCCTTCTTCATCAAGGAAACCCGCAATCCGGGTTTCGTGTCCTGGCATCAGGACTCGACCTATTGGGGCCTGGACCCGGCCGATGTGATCACCGCCTGGATCGCGTTTTCCGATAGCACGCCGGAAAACGGCGCGATGGAGGTCATCCCCGCCACCCACAAGATGGATCAGATCCCGCATAACGACACGTTCCGTCCCGAGAACCTGCTGTCCCGCGGGCAGGAGATCATGGTCGATGTGGACCCGGCCCAGGCCGTGACCCTGGAACTGAAGGCCGGCGAGATGTCGCTGCATCATGTGCGGTTGATCCACGGCTCCGCGCCCAATCCGTCCGACAAGCGGCGCATCGGCTTTGCGATCCGCTATATCCCCACCTATGTCCGCCAGATCGCCGGCACGCATGACAGCGCGACCCTGGTCCGGGGTGTCGACCGGCATGGCAATTTCGAGCTGGAGCAGCGACCCGACGCGGACATGTCCCCCTCGGCCCTGGCCCACCACGCGGCGATTACCGGGGCACATTCGAAAATCCTGATGCGCGAGACCGGGCAGGCAATGCGGGCATGACGGCGAACAGCCCGTTGGGTCTTCTGTCCTTGGGTCGAATGCCCATGGCGCATGGCAGGCCTTGTGTCGCCGGGGCGGAATAGGCTCGCGAGGGCGGAAAGACGACAGGCATGGCTCATTGGGACGTCGTGGTCATCGGCGGGGGCGCGGCCGGGCTGTGTGCGGCGGCCGAGGCGGCGGGCACGGGCCTGACCTGTCTGCTGCTGGACCGCATGGGCGGCGGTGGGGAGTTGATGAATCTCGGCTCCCTCCATGACGTGGCCGACGCAACCACGGGTCCCGATCTTGCCGCCGACCTTCTGAACGCCGCCATTGCCGCCGGTGTCGAACTGGGAATCGCCGAGGTCACCGGCCTTGCGACCGAAAACACCGAATGGCGCATCGCGACCGACGACGAAACCCATCACGCCCGCACAATCATCGTCGCAACCGGTCTCTCGCCCGGCACGCTCGGCCTTGCCAACGAGGCCGATTTTGAGGGGCGGGGATTGTCGCATTGCGCGGCCTGCGACGGTCCGCTGTATCGCGGCCAACCGGTGCTGGTCGCCGGCGCGGACCGGTGGGCGGTCGCGGAGGCACGGGAACTGGTCGGTGTTGCCTCCGAGGTCACGCTGGTCAGCCATGGCGATCCGCCCTCCGCCGACGAGGGGTTTGCCGTTTTCCATGGCCGCATCATGGGACTCGAAGGGGTGTCCGGCCTGGAAGCAGCGCTGGTTCAGCCGGTATCCGGCGGCTTGCCCCAGCGTATCGCTGCACATGCGGTCTTCGTGCAGACCGGCCGTCGTCCCGCGCTGGGCTTCCTGCCGGACGACGTCGATCGGGCTGAGGATGGCCGCTTGGTCGTCGGTGAGACCCTGCAAAGCAACCTGCCCGGGCTTTTCGCGGCGGGAGAAGCACGGTCTGGCTTCTCCCGCACCTTGGCTGCCGCCATGGCGGACGGGCGACTCGCCGCAGCCTCGGTTCGAGCGATGTTGAACGGTCGGTAGCGTTCCGATTGCGACGCGGGGTGCTGACCGGTCGCGTTGATCGGGATGCGCAATCAATGGTCCGGTCACGACATGGCCGAGCCTGTGGGTCGCGAGAATGGGCACTGGCGATGAAGGATCGAGTGGTTCCGCCCGATAGCAAACGCTGTTGAAGCCGGGTTGGGCGTTGCCCTGACACTGTTCCCGGCGCAGATTTCTTCCAACCAACATGCCGGAGGAAACCGCGATGGCTCGTCTGCCTCTCATCACCAGCAAGGACCAGGTCGCGCCCGAGCACCATGCGGTCGTCGACTCCATCATTGCCAGCCGTGGCGCGCTGCATGGGCCGTTCAACACGTTCCTGCACTCGCCGGAGATCGCCGAGCGGATCGCGCATCTGGGAGCCTATGTCCGGTTCGAGGGAAGCCTGGACATGCGGGTTCGGGTGCTGGCGGCCATGACCGTCGCCCGCGAGTTCGAGGCGCTGTATGTCTGGGGGGCTCAGACCGGCAGTGCTCGTCGGCAGAATGTTCCGGAGACGACAATAACGGCGATCCGCGACAACCGGTCCGATGGCGTGCCGGCCGAGGACCTGGCGATCATCGAGTTCACCCGGACATTGCTGCGCAAGCATCGGGTCGATGACGCGACGTTCGCGGCGATGTTGGCTCGGTTCGGGTCGGATCAGTTGATCCAACTGACCAGTGCGATCGGGTATTATAGTCTGCTGTCGATGACGGTGAACGCGTGCGAGATGGACCCTGCGCCGGGGGCGGAGTTGTTGCAGACCGGGTGAGCGGCACAGCGTCTTCTACCGGCGAGCCGAGCGGCTCGCCGGCGCCGTGGTGATCGTTCGCGTGCTGCATGGCACGCTTGATATTGCGGCGTTGGCGGAGCGCGGCGGGTTTGGATTTGGTGCCCGACCTCCTACTCCACCTTCACCCCATAATCCCGCTCCGCCGCCTCCACCGACAGATACCCCAACCGCACATCCCGCCGCACCGCCTCTGGATCGCGGTCCCCGGCCGGCCCCATCCCGCCACCGCCCGGCATCTCCACCACCAGCCGTTCCCCCGGCTGCACGACGGATAATCCTTTCGGTTTCAACTCGACCCCGGACGCCAAGGACAGCCGCCCCTTCTCCCCCGGTCCGCCACCATTGCGGCCGCGAGCCGCGAACTTCACCCGCTCGAACCCCGCGAAAATGCCGAACGCGGCATCCTCTCGCGAGCTGACCTCCATGATTTGGCCCAAGCCCCCACGCTGGCGACCGGGACCGCCGGAATCCTGACGCAGTTCTTTCCGCCAGATCACCAAAGGCGTTATCGCCTCGGTCGCCTCCACCGGAACGTTCCGTACGCCGCTCGGAAACGGTGTCGCCGACAGCCCGTCCTGGTTGGGCCTCGCCCCGGCGCCGCCGCTATGGAAGCTCATGACCATGAACTGGGTGCCGACCTTGCTGCCGATCCCGGTCAGCCCGTGCCCGGCGATCATCTTCAGCGACCACAGATTGGACGTGCCCTCGGCCGGCACCCGCCCGGGGATGGCCTGCTCCAACGCGCCATAGACCACGTCCGGCATCATGTGCCCGATCACCGACCGAGCATACACCGCCGCCGGATACAGCGCATTCACGATGGTGCCCTCGGGCGACGTCACCCGCACCGCATCCAACGTCCCGGCATTGTTCGGCACATGCGGGGCGACGACGCAGTTCACCCCGAACGTTGTATAGGCTTCCGTATAGCAGATCGGGCAATTGATGGCGTAAGACGACATGCCGGACGTGCCAGTATAGTCCACATGGATCGAATCCGGACCGATCGTGACGGTGGCGACCAGATCGATCGGCCCTTCATACCCATCGATCCGCATCGAATTGGTCCAGGTGCCTTGAGGCAACTTGCCGATCGCCTCCGTCATGGCGCGACGGGATCGGGTGATGATTTCTTCGCCCAGCATGTCCAGGTCGTCCAACCGGAACTCCCGCATCATCGCGATCAGGCGGCGGCCGCCGATGTCGTTGCACGCGATCAACGCATAGACATCGCCGATCACCTGCACGGGTTCGCGCACATTGGCGCGGATCATCGCCAGCAGGTCCTCGTTCATTTCGCCGGCACGCGCCAGGCGCAGCAGTGGGATGAACAGGCCCTCGTGCCAGATCTGCCGCCCTTCCGGGCTTTGGCCGATGCCGCCCATATCCACCAGATGCGCGGTGCAGGCGAACAGCGCCACCAGCCGCCCGTCCAGGAAGGTGGGAGATACCACGACCAGGTCATACAGATGCCCGGTGCCCTTCCACGGATCGTTGGTGATGTAGACGTCGCCGTCCTTCATCTGCGCGGTCGGGAACGCCTCCAGGAAATGCCCGACCGAGCGCGCCATCGTGTTGATATGCCCGGGCGTGCCGGTCACCGCCTGGGCCAGCATCCGCCCGTTCAGATCGAACACCCCGGCCGAGATATCCCCCGCCTCCCGCGACGATGTGCTGAACGCGGTGCGTACCAGGGTCTGCGCCTGCTCCTCCACCACCGAGAGCAGCCGGTTCCACATGATCTGCAGTTCGATTTCCGAAATACTCCGCTCGTTCTTGCCCAGGTTGGTCATGGCACTGGTCATGGCAGGTCTCCCTCGATCACGATTTCGCCGGAATGCCCGATCCAGGCGGAGCAGTCCCCGGGGACGATGGTGGTGGTGCCGTCTTCCACGATGGCCGCGGGACCATGCAGCCGCATGCCGGGTGACAGGTCGGTCCTCGTATAGACGGATGCCTCCACAACCTCCCCCGTCGCCGACTCCACCAGCCGGCGCGTTCCGCTGGGGTGAGCGGGACCTGCGTCGGGTGGGACAGGTTGTTGGACCGGGAGGGTGAAGGGTTGCGACAGGGCCAGGGTCCAGGTCAGTGCCTCAACCTCCAGCCGAGGGATCACCCGGCCGAACAGTTTTGTGTATGTCTCGTCGAACGCGGCCCGCATCGCGGCCGGGTCCAGACCGGCGCCGGTGAGCGGCACCGCGATTTCATGCCCCTGGCCGCGATAGCGCATGAAGGCGGTTCGGGTTTCGACCAGATCGCCAACGGGGATGCCGAAGCGGACCACGGCCTCGGCTTCCGCGCGCATTTCGGCGAACAGGGAGTCGATCCCGACCTGGTCCAACTGGTCCAGCCGCACAAGGAAGGTGCGCACGACCTCATAGGCGATCGGCGCGTCCAGGAACCCGTGCGCCGACCCGACCCCGGCATCGCGTGGCACCACGACGCGCGCGATCCCGAGTTTCCTGGCCAGGCGCACGGCGTGCAGAGGCGCGGCGCCGCCGAACGCGATCAGGGTGCGCCCGGTGGTGTCCTTGCCGTTCTCCACCGCATGGACCCTGGCGGCGCTGGCCATGTTCTCGTCGACGATTTCGGTGATGCCGCGGGCGGCTTCTGCAACCCCCATGCCGGCTGCGTCGCCGATACCGCCTTCGACCGCGGTTGCCGCCAGCGCTGCGTCCAGCACGATCTTGCCCCCGGCGAAGCGGGTCGGATCGATCCGTCCCAGCACCACATCGGCGTCCGTAACGGTTGGCGCCAAACCGCCGCGACCGTAGCAGGCGGGCCCGGGATCGGACCCCGCGCTGTCCGGCCCCACCGCGATCCGGCGCATCGCGTCCAACCTCCCGATCGAGCCGCCCCCCGCGCCGATTTCCACCATGTCGATCACCGGAATGCGCACCGGAATGCCGCTGCCCTTGGCGAAGCGGTAGGCGCGCGCGACCTCGAAATGGCGGGATTGTTGCGGGGTGAAATCGTCGATCAGGGTGATTTTCGCCGTGGTTCCCCCCATGTCGAACGACAAAGCGCGGTCGTAGCCACCTCGCGCGGCGATATTGCGCGCCAGGATCACGCCGCCGGCCGGCCCGCTTTCCACCAGCCGCACCGGATAGCGGCGTGCCGTTTCCACCGTGCAGATCGCGCCGGAGGACATCATCAGCAGCAACGGGCAGGCAGCCCCGATCGCGCGCAATCCGCTCTGCATGTTGGCGATGTAGCCGGCCATCAACGGCAGCACATAGGCATTGGCGACGGTGGTGGAGGTCCGCTCGTATTCGCGGATTTCCCGGCACACGTCTGACGAGATCGTGATCGAGATGTCCGGCAGCGCCGCCGCCACCAGATCGCGCACACGCTGTTCGTGCGCCGGATTGACGTAGGAGTGCAGCAGGCTGACCGCCACCGCCTCGATCCGTTGCGCGCGCAGGGTCTCGACGGTGCGGGCGACGCTGGCTTCGTCCAGGTCCAGCAGGACCGATCCGTCGGCCGCCAGTCGCTCTGTCACTTCCAGCCGCAGATCGCGGGACACCAGAGGGGCGGGGCGCTCCATATAGAGGTCGTATTGCTCGAACCGGTGCTCGTAGGCGATTTCCAGGGAGTCGCGAAACCCGGCGGTGGTGATCAGGGCGGTGCGGGCGCCCTTGCGCTCGATCAGGGCGTTGGTCGCCAGGGTGGTGCCGTGGATGACCAATTCCAGGGCGGAGGCCGCGATGCCAGCTTCGGCCAGGATCGCCTTGGCGCCTTCGATCACCGCCGCGTCCGGCGCGTGATGCGTGGTCAGCAGCTTCGATGACAGCGTCCGGTCCGGCAGTTCCAGCACGAGGTCGGTAAACGTACCGCCGATATCGACGGCGAGTCGGGTGCGAGCAGCCATGCTGGGTTCCATCGTCGTTGCTGGGGTCGAGAGACGAGCGCTTGCGTCCAGGCAGCGACGCTCGGTGGGAGAATTCCGCGTGGGGGCTTTGACAGGCGGGCCAGGATCGTTAGGCTGACCAGCAAGAAAGTATTGCGGCGCCCCCCGGTCGGGTCAATCGGTTCGGGTCAATCGGACCGGGTCAACGCGCAGCATAAACCCATAGGGAGAAAACGCGCATGACGGGACGCCCGCCATGCTGATGTATATCGGACGGCGGCTTGTGCTCGCGGTGTTCACATGCCTCGCGATCTCCGTGCTGACATTCATCATCATTCGTCTGCCACCTGGCGATTTTGTCGATGCTTATATCGCCAATCTGGCGTCCACCGGCAGTTCCATCACCGCCGAACAGGCCGAGTCCATGCGCCATGAGTATGGCCTGGACCGACCCGTCGTCATCCAATACGCCCTCTGGCTCGGCCGGATCGTCGAAGGCGATTTCGGCGTGTCCATGATGTGGCGCCGCCCGGTGACCGAGGTGATCGGGGATCGGCTGTGGCTGACCATGGTGGTGTCCTTCGCCGCCTTGTTCCTGACCTGGACCCTGGCCTTGCCGATCGGCATCTATTCCGCGGTCCGGCAGTACTCGTTCGGCGACTATTTTTTCACGATGCTGGGGTTCCTCGGCCTGGCGGTGCCAAATTTTCTGCTGGCGCTGATCCTGATGTATCTCGGCTTTCGCTATCTGGGCCTGTCGGTGGGCGGGCTGTTTTCCGCCGACTACGCGCAGGCGCCCTGGAGCCTGGCCAAGGTCTGGGACCTGACCAAGCACTTGCCGCTGCCCGCCTGCGTGCTGGCGCTGGCCGGCACCGCGCACCAGATCCGCATCATGCGTGCCAATCTGCTGGACGAACTGCGCAAACCCTATGTCATCACCGCGCGCGCCAAGGGCATCCCCGAACGGCGGGTGATCCTGAAATACCCGGTGCGCGCCGCGCTCAATCCCTTCGCCAGCTCAATCGCGTATATATTTCCGTATCTGGTGTCGGGCAGCATCATCGTCTCCCTGGTGCTGGGGCTGCCCACGGTCGGGCCGCTGCTGCTGCAGGCTTTGGTGGCGCAGGATATGTTCCTGGCCGGCACGATCGTCCTGCTGCTGGGTGTCATGACGGTTGTCGGCACCCTGATTTCCGACCTGCTGCTGATGTGGATCGAACCACGTCTGCGTATCACGGGACGCTGACATGAGCGCCACGACAGCATCGTCCGCGTCCTCCGGCGCCTCGCTCGCCGACGACAAACTGGCCCAGGCGGGGCAGTTGCGGCTGACCTGGCTGCGCTTCAAGCGCCACAAGCTGGCGCTGATCAGCCTGTTCATCGTCGCGCTCTTCTATCTTCTGGCGATCTTCGCGGATTTCGTCGCCATCAGCGATCCGCACCACACCGATGCCCGCCGCAGCTATATGCCGCCGCAGGGCATCCATCTGTTCGACGAAAACGGGTTCGCGCCGCATGTCTACGGGCTGAAGGGTAGCCGCGACATGAAGACCTTCAAGATGGTCTACGTGCCCGACCCGTCGAAGAAGATCTACATCGCCTTTTTCGCCCCCGGCTACGACTACAACCTGTTCGGCCTGATCCCCACCAACCGGCATCTGTTCGCGCTGATCAACCCGACGCCGGTCGACGGCATCTTCCTACTTGGCACCGACCAGCTTGGGCGAGACCTGTTCTCCCGCCTCGCCGTCGCCACCCGGATTTCGCTGTCGATCGGGCTGGCCTCCGTCGGGCTCAGTCTGATCCTGGGGATTCTGCTGGGCGGCATATCCGGGCTGTATGGCGGCATCATCGATACGGTGATCCAGCGTTTGATCGAGCTGATACGATCGATCCCAACCATACCGCTCTGGATGGGTATCGCCGCGGCGTTGCCGAACACGTGGTCCGTGCTGCAGGTCTATTTCGCGATTACCCTGATCATCTCCCTGATCGGCTGGACCGAGCTTGCCCGTGTGGTGCGCGGCCGGTTCCTGGCATTGCGGGAGGAGGATTTCGTCATCGCCGCCGAACTGGTGGGGGCAGGGCAGTTCCGCATCATGCTGCGGCACATGCTGCCCTCCTTCACCAGCCATGTGATCGCGGCGGTCTCGCTCGCGCTGCCGGCCATGATCATCAGCGAGACGTCGCTGTCGTTCCTGGGTCTTGGCCTGCGTCCCCCGGCGATTTCCTGGGGCATCTTGTTGCAGGATGCGCAGAATGTGCAGGTGCTGGCCGGTGCGCCCTGGTTGCTGCTGGCCGCCGTGCCGGTGGTGCTGGTGATTCTGGCTTTCAATTTCCTCGGCGACGGCCTGCGTGACGCGGCGGACCCCTATGGCTGATAACTCCCTCCCCCTGGTGTCCGTCCGCAATCTGGCCGTGGAGTTCACCCAGCACGGCGGCGGACCGGTCCGCGCGCTCGACTCCGTCAGCCTGGACCTGAGACCCGGCCGGGTCCTGGGTGTGGTCGGCGAATCCGGTTGCGGCAAGAGCGTCACCGCGCGCGCCATGCTGCGTATCCTGGACCGCAACGGTTCCATCAAGAACGGCCAGATCCTGCTGGACCCCGGCACGCCGCAACAGACCGACATCACCGCTTTGCCCGGCGAGGGCAACCGGATGCGCGAAATCCGCGGCGGGCGCATCGGCCTGATCTTCCAGGAGCCGATGGCGGCACTGTCGATGCAATACACGGTCGGCAACCAGTTGATGGAAGCCATCCGGGTGCATAACGATCCCGGCAAGGCGGTCGCTCGCCAGCGGGTGATCAAGCTGCTGAACGATGTGGGTATTCCTCGGCCGGAAACCCGCATCGACACCTATCCGTTCCAGCTCAGCGGCGGGTTGCGCCAGCGGGTCGGCATCGCCCTGGCCCTGGCCGCCGATCCTGACGTGCTGATCGCGGACGAACCCACGACCGCGCTGGACGTGACCACCCAGGCGCAAATCCTGGCCCTGCTGCGCCGCTTGCAGGTGGACAAGAAGATCGCGCTGATGCTGATCACCCACGACATGGGCGTGATCGCGCAAATGGCCGACGACGTGGCGGTGATGTATCTCGGCCGCGTCGTTGAGTTCGCGCCCGTCAACGAAGTCTTCGCCGCGCCGCGCCATCCTTATACGCAGGCCCTGCTGCGCTCGGTCCCCAATCTGCGCGCCCCGCCGCATTCCCGCCTGGCGACCATCGGCGGCGCCGTGCCGCAGCCCAATGCCCGCCCGAAGGGCTGCCCGTTCCATCCGCGCTGCCCGGACATGATGCCCGGCCGATGCGACACCACCGCCCCCGCGCCGGTGCCGCCCGGTCAGGCCGGCGCGTCCTGCTTCAAGGTCGAGGACGCCGCTCTGGTCGAGGGAGTAGCCGCATGAACATGCTGGAAGTCTCCGGCCTGACGAAACATTACCCGATCAACGCTGGGATCTTGCGCCGCGAGGTCGGCCGCGTGCGTGCCGCCGAGGACGTCAACTTCACCATCAGCAAGGGCGAGACCCTGGCCTTGGTTGGGGAATCCGGCTGCGGCAAGACCACGGTTGCCCGTTGCATCCTGCGCGCGCTGAAACCGACCTCCGGGTCCATTCGGTTTTCGCCGGCAGACGGGGAAATGGTCGATCTGGCGCCGTTGTCGAAACGCCAGTTGCGGCCGTTGCGCCGGCATATCCAACTGATCTTCCAGGATCCGTATGCGTCGCTGAACCCGCGCATGATGGTGGGTGACATCATCGCCGAACCGCTGTTGGTGAACGGCGTGGCCTCGGCCGAACGCCATCGCCGGGTGCTGGAACTGCTGGACCTGGTCGGCCTGCCGGCCGCGGCGCGCACCCGTTTTCCGCACGCGTTTTCCGGCGGTCAGCGTCAGCGCATCGGCATCGCCCGGGCGCTCGCGCTCAACCCGCGCGTGATCGTGGCCGATGAGCCGGTGTCCGCGCTGGACGTGTCGGTGCAGGCGCAGATCATCAACCTGTTGCTCGATTTGCAGGAGCAGCTCGGTCTTTCCACCCTGTTCGTCGCGCATGACCTGGGTGTGGTGCGCCATGTCAGCGACCGGGTCGCGGTGATGTATGTCGGCCGCATCGTGGAGGTCGCGCCAACCGTCGCCCTCTATGCAACGCCGCGCCACCCATACACCCAGGCGCTGATGTCGGCTGTGCCCAAAGCCGATCCGCTGATGCGCGATACCGCGGCCGCCCCGATCGGGGAGGTCGCGGACCCCGCGAACCCGCCGCCCGGCTGCGCCTTCAATCCACGCTGTCCGTTCGCCATCGACCGTTGCCGCACCGAACGTCCGGTGCTGCGCGATGTCGGCGCGGGCCAGCTTGCCGCCTGCCATCGGGCCGAGGAACTGACACTCGCCGGCGTTGGCTAAATGAAACCGAAGGTCTCGGGGGACACAATGCGCAAGACAACGCTCTGGCTGTTGGGGGCCTTGACCCTGGGAGGCGTCGCCGCTCAGGCCCAGAATGCCTTCGAGCAATCCGGTCTGATGGGCAAACTGGAATCCCCGGACATCATCGCCGATCCGGCAAAATGGCCCAAAGCCTTCAAGGAAGCGCCGCAACTCGCGGCTTTGGTCAAGGAAGGCAAGCTCCCCACGGTCGAACAGCGCCTGCCGTCGGAGCCGATGGTGCTGCAACCGCTGCGCAGCGTCGGCACTTATGGCGGCACCTGGCGCCGCGGCTTCCTGGGGCCGGGCGACCGGGAAAACGGCAACCGCATCCGTGCCGGCGAGAAACTGCTGTTCTGGAATGCCGCCGGGACCGAGATCGCACCGCAGGTCGCCAAGGGCTTCGAGCTCAGTGCCGACGGCAAGCGCACCCTGCTGTTCCTGCGCAAGGGCATGAAATGGTCTGACGGCGCCCCGTTCACCGCCGACGATTTCATGTTCTGGTACGAAGAGATGTACTCGGTGAAGGATCTGGTGCCGGTTCCCGCGCCGGAACTGTCCATCAACACCAAACCCGGCCGCATGGTGAAGGTCGATGAAACCACCGTCGCGTTCGAGTTCGACGAAGCATACTACCTGTTCCCGCAAATGCTCGCCGGCGACACCCAGGTGGGTGGCGGTCAGTCCCGGTTGCAATCGGACGGGCGGGCGCTGGGCCTTTATGCGCCGGCGCATTACCTGAAGAAATATCTGCCGAAATACGGCTCCGTCGATGCGCTGAACGCGGAAGCCAAGGCCGCCGGCTATGAAAACTGGGTCCAGTATTTCCGCTTCAAGTCGGATTGGAGCCTGAACAAGGACGTCCCGACCCTGGCCGCCTGGTCCATGGTGCAGCCGGTCAACAGCCAGACCTGGCTGCTGGAGCGCAATCCCTACTATTACGCGGTCGATACCGCGGGCAATCAGTTGCCCTATATCGACCGGGTGCAGATGAGCCTTGCGGAAAACCCCGAGGTCATCAACCTGCGCGCCATCGCCGGTGAGTTCGACTACATGGAACGCTTCATGGACCTGGCGAAATTGCCGGTGTTCCTGGATAACGCCGCCCGCGGTGGCTACAAGGTGCATCTGGACCCCGGGTTCAACGGCGGCGACTCCCTGTTGTTCTTCAACATGGCCTATCGCCAGGACGCCGAACTGCGCAAATGGTTCCAGAACACCGAATTCCGGCGCGCTTTGGCGCTGGGCATCGACCGCGATCAGTTGAACGAGGCGTTTTGGCTGGGCCTCGGCGTGCCCGGCAGCGCCATGCCGTCTCCGATGATCCCGGAAAGTCCGGGCGAGGAGTATCGCAAGCGCTGGGCTACCCTGGATGTGAAGAAGGCCAACGCGATGCTGGATGCGATTGGCCTGACCAAGAAGGACTCCGAGGGCTACCGTCTGCGCACCGACAATGGCCAGCGCCTGCGCATCCAAGTAGACGTGCCGCAGACCCTGACGCCGACCTGGCCGCAGCAGGTGGAGATGATCGCCCAGCAGTGGCGTGCGATCGGTATTCATGCCGACGCCAAGCTGTTCGAGCGCAGCCTGTTCTTCACGCGTATCCGCAATGACGACAACCAGATGTTGATCTTTGCCAATAATGGGTCGGAAAGCCTTTTCCTCTGGCCGGTGCAAACCCTGCCGATCGATCCGACCAGCGCCTATGGCGGCGTTGCCATCGCTCGGTGGTTCTCGTCCGCCGGCGCGACGGGGACCGCGCCCGAAGACCCGGCCATGCTGAAGGCGTTCGACCTGTTGCGCTCCGCCGCCGGCAAGCCGCAGGCCGAACGGACCAAAATGGCGCAGGAAATCTGGAAGCTGGCGGTGGACCAAGTATGGACGATCGGGCTGGTCGGGCAATCTCCGACCTTCATGGGGACACGCGTTGTGAACCTGAAATTGGAGAATGTCCCCAGCCGCGTCTGCATCTCCCAGCACTGCCGCACGCCTTGGAGTGGGCATCCGGAACAGTGGTACTACAACAAATAATGACCCATCGGCGTTCCTTCACCGTCATTGCCGGGCTTGACCCGGCAACCCACCCCTCGCCGTTGGAGCGCGGGTTACCGGGTCAAGCCCGGCAATGACGGGGGGGGGCAGTGTGTTGGTCATTGTTTCGGCAGGAAGATGTAAGAAGTAGAGCATGATCGGGCGGAGTGGCGACGTACCGGACCGTGGAAAAGGCCGTCGCACAGCGACCGAGCAAGCACGCCATTATCAGTCAGGCCAGACGCGTTCCAACCGCCCAAAAAGCGAACCGGGGGAAACGATGCGCAAGATCATATTCGGGATACTGGGCATTTTAGCACTGTCGCTTCCCGCCGCCCACGCCCAGAACGCGTTCGAGCAATCCGGCCTGGTCGGCAAATTGGAAGCGCCGGAAACCATCACCGATCCGGCCAAATGGCCGAAGAGCTTTAAGGAAGCCCCGATGCTCGCGGCCCTGGTGAAGGAGGGCAAGTTGCCGCCGGTGGAAAGCCGCGTGCCGTCCGAACCTATGGTGGTGAAACCGCTGCGCAGTATCGGCACCTATGGCGGCACCTGGCGGCGCGGCTTTTTAGGGCCGGGCGACGGGGAGAACGGCAACCGCATTCGCGCCGGGGACAAACTACTGTATTGGAACGACGCCGGCACCGAAGTCGCGCCGCAAGCGGCCAGGGGGTTTGAACTCAGCGCCGATGGCAAGCGCACCTTGCTGTTCCTGCGCAAGGGGATGAAATGGTCGGACGGCGCGCCCTTTACCGCGGACGACTTTGTCTTCTGGTTCACGGACATGTACACGAACAAGGACCTGGCACCGGTCCCCGCCCCCGAACTGTCCATCAACGGCAAGCCCGGGCGCATCGTGAAGGTGGACGAAAGCACGGTCGCGTTCGAATTCGACGAGCCCTACTTCCTGTTCCCGCGCCTGCTGGCGGGAGACACCCAGGTGGGCGGCGGTCAGTCGCGTCTGCAATCGGATGGGCGAGAACTCGGGCTTTACGCACCGGCGCATTATCTGAAGCGGTATCTGCCGAAAAACAGCTCCGTCGAGGCTCTGACCGCGGAAGCCAAGGCGGCCGGTTACGAAAACTGGGTGCAGTATTTCCGCTACAAATCCGACTGGCGCCTGAACCGGGACGTGCCCACCATCGCAGCCTGGAAGATGGTGCAGCCGATCAACACCCAGGCCTGGGTTCTGGAGCGCAATCCCTTTTACTACGCCGTCGACACCGCCGGGAACCAACTGCCCTATATCGACAAGGTGCAGCTGACGCTTGCGGAAAACCCGGAAGTCATCAACCTGCGGGCCATCGCCGGCGAGTATGACTATCAGGAACGCTTCATCGATCTTGCGAAATTGCCGGTATTCCTCGAAAACGCCGAACGCGGTGGCTACAAGGTCCAACTGGACCCGGGTTTCAACGGCAGTGACTCGCAGATTTACGTCAACATGTCCTATCGCCAGGACGCGGAAGTGCGGAAATGGCTGCAAAAGGTCGAATTCCGCCGAGCGCTTGCGCTGGGCATCGACCGGTCGCAGTTGAATGAAGCGTTCTGGCTGGGGCTCGGTGTTGTCAGCACGCCGATGCCGTCCGACATGATCCCGGAAAGCCCTGGCGGCGAGTATCGCACGCTCTGGGCCACGCTGGACGTGAAAAAATCCAACGCGATGCTGGACCAGATCGGTCTGACCAAGAAGGATTCCGAAGGCTACCGCCTGCGCACCGATAACGGCCAGCGCCTGCGCTTCCAGATCGATGTCGCGCAGACGCTGACCCCGACTTGGCCGCAGCAGGCCGAAATGATCGTCCAGCAATGGAAGAAAATCGGCATCTACGCCGATACCAAGCTGTTCGAGCGCAGCCTGTTCTACACTCGAATTCGTAACGACGACCACCAACTGACCATCTTCTCCAACAACGGGTCGGAGAGTCTGTTCCTGTATCCGAACCCGGTCTTGTCGGTGGACCCGACTTCCAGCCAGGGCGGCGCCGCCATCGCCAAATGGTGGTCGTCCAACGGTGCTGTGGGCATCCCGCCGGAGGAGCCGTCCATGCTGAAGGCGTTCGACATGCTGCGCTCCGCGGGGAGCATTCCGGAGGGACAGCGGAACGATCTCGCCAAGGACATCTGGCGGCTGGTGGTCGATCAGGTGTGGACCATCGGGCTGGTCGGGCTGTCACCCAGCTACATGGGCACCAGGGTAGTGAACGCGAAACTGGAAAATGTGCCAGGTCGCGTCTGCACCTCCCAACACTGCCGCACCCCCTGGAGCGCTCGGCCGGACCAGTGGTACTATAAATGAAGGTGGGGCGTGGAGTGATACGAACTGCCCTCCTCGTCATTGCCGGGCTTGACCCGGCAACCCTCGCTTCAACGTTGGGGGCGGGTTACCGGGTCAAGCCCGGTAATGACGGTGAGTCCAGTTGGCAAACCACGCCCCGCTCCGCGTAACGATCCCTCGGGATACCCGAGGCAAACAGGACCTTGCCGAAGCAGGGCCATGTGAGAGGCAACCATGCGAAGAACCGTTCTCGGACTTGTCGCCGCGATTTCGTTTTCGGCATTGGGCGCGTTCGCGCAGCAGCCGGGTTACGTTCAGTCCGATCTGGTCGGCAAGCTGGAAGGGCCGACGATCGTCACCGATCCGGCGCAATGGCCGAAGACCTTCAAGGAAGCCCCCGCGCTGGCGGCGCTTGTGAAGGAAGGCAAGCTGCCACCGGTCGAGCAACGGATTCCGCAAGAGCCGATGGTGCTGAAGCCGCTGCGGGAGATCGGGCAATACGGCGGCACCTGGCGGCGCGGCTTCCTGGGGCCGGGCGATTCCGAAAACGGCAACCGCCTGCGGGCGTCCGACAAGTTGCTGTTCTGGGACGTTACCGGCACGGAAATAGCACCCAACGTCGCAAAGGGTTATGAAATCAGCGCCGACGGCAAGCGCACCACCCTGTTCCTGCGCAAGGGCATGAAATGGTCCGATGGTGCACCGTTCACCGCCGACGATTTTATGTTCTGGTATCAGGACATGTATCAGGACAAGGACGTGGTGCGCGCGCCGGCTCCGGAATTCGCCGCCAACGGCAGGTCGGGCCGGATAGTGAAGATCGACGAAACCACGGTCGCCTTCGAATTCGACGACCCGCATTTTCTGTTCCCCAGCCAGCTTGCGGGTGACACCCAGGTCGGCGGCGGCCAATCGCGCCTGCAATCCGACGGGCGAGCGTTGGGGATGTACGCGCCGGCGCATTATCTGAAGCAGTTTCTGCCGAAATACAGCTCGGTCGAGGCGCTGACCGCGCGCGCCAAGGCGGAAGGATTTCCCAACTGGGTGCAGTATTTCCAGTTCAAATCCGACTGGCGTCTGAACCGCGACGTGCCGACATTGGCCGCCTGGAAGATGACCCAGCCGATCACCGGGCAGAATTGGGTGATGGAGCGCAACCCGTATTTCTGGGCCATCGATACGGCGGGCAACCAATTGCCCTATCTGGATCGGGCGCTTCTGACGCTCGCGGAAAATCCGGAGGTGATCAACCTGCGGGCCATCGCCGGCGAATACGACTATCAGGAACGCTTCATGGACCTGGCGAAGCTGCCGGTGTTTCTGGAAAACGCCCAGCGCGGCGGCTATCGCGTGCATCTGGACCCCGCCTTCAATGGCGCCGACACGCTGATCATGTTCAACCGCGCCTATCGCACCGATCCGGAGATCCAAAAATGGATCACCAACGTGGACTTCCGGCGCGCGCTCGCGTTGGGCATCGATCGGGAGCAGATCAATCACGCGTTCTTCCTCGGCCTGGGCACGACCGGGTCGGTCGTTCCATCAGAGATAATCAAGGAAAGTCCGGGCGGCGAATGGCGGCAAAAATGGTCGCATCAGGACATTCCGAAGGCCAACGCGATGCTGGATGCGATCGGGCTGAACAAGAAGGACAAGGAAGGCTTCCGCCTGCGCACCGATAACGGGGAGCGTCTGCGGATTCAGATCGATGTAGCACAAACCCTGTCTCCGACTTGGCCGCAGCAGGGTGAAATGGTCGCCCAGCAGTGGAAAGCCATCGGTATTTCCGCCGACATCAAGTTGCTGGAGCGGAGTTACTTCTACAACCGCACCCGCCAGGATTTGAATCAGGTGGTGATTACCAGCAATGGGGGCTCGGAAAGCCTGTTCCTGTTCTCGATCTCGGTGCTGCCCGTCGATCCCGCCGCCAGCCTGAATGGCGCGGCGCATGCTTTGTGGTATTCGACCAATGGCGCCCAGGGCATCGCGCCCACCGATGCGGCCCAGCTCAAGGCGTTTGAACTCTACCGGTCCGCGGCGTCGCAGCCGGAGGCGGAACGGATCAAGATTGCCCAGGAGATCTGGAAACTTGCCGCCGATCAGGTCTGGTCGATCGGTCTCGTCGGCCTGTCCCCCGCCTATATGGGCACCCGCGTCGTCAATGCGCGCCTGGAAAACATTCCGGCCCGCACCTGCACGTCTCAGCATTGCCGCACTCCCTGGAGCGGCCACCCGGAGCAGTGGTTCTACAAATGAGATACTTTGCCCTTGCCCTGTCCTTACTGCTGGCCGGTGCCTCCGCCGCGGCCGCGCAGCAGAACGCGCTGCGCGATGCCGGGATCGTCGGCGCCCTGGAATCCGCCACGATCGTCTCCGATCCGGCGCAGTTCCCGAAGAAATTCCAGGAATCGCCGACGATGGCGGAACTGGTGAAAGCCGGCAAATTGCCTCCGGTCGAGCAGCGTTTGCCGGTCGATCTGCTGGTCATCGCGCCATTGCATGAAATCGGCAAATACGGTGGCACCTGGCGCCGCGCCTTCCTGGGGCCGGGCGACGGGGAGAACGGCAACCGCATCCGCGCCGGAGACAAGCCGCTGTTCTGGGATGTGACCGGAACGAAACTGATGCCGCAGGTCGCCAAATCCTATGAAATCAGCGCCGATGGCAAGCGCACCACGCTGTTCCTGCGCAAGGGCATGAAGTGGTCGGATGGCACGCTCTTCACCGCCGACGATTTCGTCTTCTGGTATGAGGACATGTACCAGAACAAGGAAGTCGCACCCTCCGCGTCGCCCAACATGACGCCGAGCGGCAAGCCGGGTCGGGTGGTGAAGGTGGACGAGACCACCGTGGCCATCGAATTCGACGTGCCTCATTTCCTGTTCCCGGCCCTGCTGGGCGGCGACTCCCAGGTCGGCGGCGGTCAGTCCCGCATGCAGTCGGAGGGCCTCGCGTTCGGTCTTTACGCTCCGGCGCATTACCTGAAGCAGTTCCTGCCGAAATACACGCCGGTGGAGACCCTGAACGCGCAAGCCAAGGCGGCCGGCTATGCCAACTGGGTGCAGTATTTCAAGTTCAAGACCGACTGGCGGCTGAATGTCGATCTGCCGACCATCGCCGCCTGGAAAATGACGCAACCGATCAACACCCAGACCTGGATGCTGGAACGCAACCCGTATTTCTATGAGGTCGATACCGCGGGTAACCAACTGCCCTATATCGAGCGCGTGCAGATGGCGCTGGCGGAAAATCCTGAAGTCGTGAACCTGCGTGCCATCGCCGGCGAGTATGACGTGCAGGAACGCTTCATCGACATTGCCAAGCTGCCGGTGTTCCTGGAAAACGCCGCTCGCGGCAAATACAAATACCGCCTCGACCTGGGCTTTAACGGCAGCGACTCCCAGTTGGTCTTCAACATGTCCTACAAGGGCGACCCTGAAATCGGGAAATGGTTCGCGGTTGCCGATTTCCGGCGAGCGCTGTCCATCGCGATCGATCGCGAACAATTGAACGAGACATTCTGGCTCGGTATCGGCACCCCCGGGTCCGGCGTCCCGTCGGAAGTGATCCCGGAAAGCCCCGGCAAGGAATGGATCGCCAAATGGTCCAATTTCGATCCGGCCAAGGCCAACGCTATGCTGGACGCTGTCGGCCTGACGAAAAAGGACCGGGAGGGCTACCGTCTGCGCACCGACAATGGAGAACGGTTGCGGGTGCAGATCGACGTCGCTCAGACCCTGAACCCCACCTGGCCGCAACAGGTGGAAATGGTGATCCAGCAATGGCGGGCGGTCGGCATCTCGGCCGACTTGAAACTGCTGGAACGCAGCCTGTTCTTCACGCGGCTGCGCAACGACCAGCACCAGATGGTGCTGTTTTCCAACAGCGGGTCCGAAAGCCTGTATCTGTTTCCGACCCTGGCCCTGCCGGTCGATCCCGCCGGCAGCCTGATGGGCACCGCATGGTCGAACTATTACGCGTCAGGTGGCACGCAGGGCACCAAGCCGGAGGACCCGGCCATGCTGCGCATCTTCGACCTGATGCGCAATGCGCCAACCATGCCGGAGCAGCAGCGGAACGAAGCCGCCCAGGAAATCTGGCGCACGGTTGCCGATGCGAAATGGCAGATCGGCCTGGTTGGCCAGGCGCCGGGCAGCCAGGGCAACCGCATCGTCAGCGACCGGCTGGGCAATATCCCCGCCCGCATCTGCATCTCTCAGCACTGCCGTCCGCCCTGGTCCGCTCGGCCGGAGCAGTGGTATTTCCGTTAGATCGGAAACGGAGTACAAGTACCTCCAAATGAGGGCCTGACTGGTTTGATCCGGCCTGGAGGAAATGTGATGTCTCAATCGATCGAACGCAGCGCGGCGGAACTTTATGCCAATGATCCGGAACGCGCGGACGCCGTGGTGCTGGGGCGGCGGCGCGTTCTGACCGGCGCGGGCCTTGCTGCTCTGGGCACCGCGCTGGGGGCGGCCATGCCGTTCGGGCGCCACCTGCCGGCCGGAATGCTGCCTGTCGCGCTGGCCCAGGGGAAGGGGCCGCAGTTTCTGGACTTTCCGGGCAAGGACAAAGGACTGGTCGTCCTGGGCGATCGTCCGCTGGTTGCGGAAACGCCGGAGCATCTGCTGGACGATGCCACCACACCGGTGGGTAAATTCTTCATCCGGAACAATGGCCAGATCCCGGACGACATTGCCAATGCGGATGCCTGGACGATCCGTATCGACGGGGAGGTCAACACACCGCTGGAGTTGAAGCTGGGCGACATCAAGCAACGCTTCCAGGCACAGACCCATCGCATGGTGCTGGAATGCGGCGGTAATGGCCGGTCCTTTTTCTCCCCGCCCGGTCGCGGCAACCAATGGACCAATGGCGGTGCGGGCTGCGCCGAATGGACGGGCGTCGCCCTGAAGGACGTGCTGGCGGCCGCGGGATTGAAGTCCGAGGCCAAGTTTACCGGCAGTTATGGCTCGGACGCGCATCTGTCCGGCGATGCATCGAAACACGCGATTTCCCGTGGCAATCCGATCGCCAAGTCGCTCGATCCGCACAGCATGATTGTGTGGGCGATGAACGGGCAGCCACTGACGACCATCCATGGCGGGCCGGTTCGCCTGATCGTGCCGGGCTGGCCGGGGTCGTTGTCCACCAAGTGGTTGAACCGCGTGGTGGTGCGCGCCACGCCGCATGACGGGCAGGGGATGGGCGGGACGTCGTATCGCGTGCCAGTCAAGCCGATCGTTCCGGGCAGCAACGACGACGGGAAGACGTTCCGCGACCTCGAATCGATGCCGGTTCGGGGCATCATCACCAATCCGGCGAACGGCGCTCGTCTGCCGACCGGCACGCGGGATCTGCCGTTGCGCGGTGCGGCTTGGGGGGGCGATGTCGGCGTCGGGCGGGTCGATGTCTCGATCGATTTCGGCCAGACCTGGCAACAGGCGGACACGGCCACACCGACCAACCACTATGACTGGACCCGCTGGACCCGGACGGTGAAGCTGCCATCCGATGGGTATTTTGAACTGTGGGTGAGGGCGACCGATCGGAATGGCCTGGCCCAGCCTGTGGTCGCGCCGAACTGGAACCCGCAAGGTTACGGAGCCAATCCGATCAACCGGATTGCGGTGTTGGTCGGCTGATGCGGCCGATCCATCTTGTGGTCCTGCTGGGACTGGTGGTGGCGGCGGTCCCGTCGGTGGCGCAACAACCGCCGGCGGCCGCATTCCAGCCCGGGCAGGAAGATCCGGCGACCTATCCGGATTTTCCCGGCCGCGATGAGACGTTCGGCTTCTGCGCCGCTTGCCACAATTTCCGCATTGTCGCCGCCCAGGGCATGACGCGAGATCAATGGGATGCGTCCCTGGCCTGGATGACCGACAAACACGGCATGCCGGCGCTGGACCATGCTTACCGAGAGACGATCCTGGACTATTTGGCCAAGGCCTTCCCACCCCGTGCGCCGGTCGGCGGGCGCGCCGGATGGCGCAACCCGTTTGCGCCTGCCCAGTAAGGCCGGCTGCCCAAACCAAGGACCGTTCCCCCCTTCACCGTCATTGCCGGGCTCGACCCGGCAACCCGCGCTTCAGCGGCAGGGGGTGGGTTGCCGGGTCAAGCCCCCCAATGACGGTGAAAAGGGGGCGGCGGCGTATCGGTCAGTTGATAAGGCCGTTGGCATAACGCTCAGCCCGTCTGCCTCACCCCGTCCGCGAAATCTCCAGCACATGGTCCGCGATCGCGAGCGACGCGGTCAGGCCGGGGCTCTCGATCCCGAACAGGTTGATCAGCCCTGGCACGCCATGCGTCTGCGGCCCCTGCACCACGAAATCCTGCCCCGGCGCCCCGCGCGGCACCGTCTTCGGCCGGATGCCCGCATAGCCCGGCTGTAGGGCCCCGTCCTTCAATCCCGGCCAGTATTTCCGCACCGCGTCATAGAAACTGTCGGATCGCGACGGATCGACCGTGTAGTCGATCGCATCGATCCATTCCACATCCGGCCCAAATCGCGCCTGCCCGCCCAGATCGACCGTCAGATGCACGCCCAGCCCGCCGGGCACCGGCACCGGATAGATCAGCCGCGAAAACGGAGACCGTCCGGACAAGGTGAAATAATTCCCCTTGGCGAAATATTCCGTCGGCACCCGATCCTGAGGCATCCCGTGGATGCCCCGCGCCACGAACGGCGCATGCAGCCCGGCTGAGTTCACCAGCAAACGGCAGCGTAACGTCATCGGGTCGGTGCCGCCGACGTCGATCTCGATCTGCCGGTCCACCACCCGCGCGCCTACCATCGGGCTGAAAATCACCAGCACGGCACCGGCGTTTTCGGCGTCGCCTTGCAGCGCCACCATGTAGTTGTGGCTGTCGATGATGCCGGTGGCGGGAGACAGCAGGGCGCTGGTGCAGGACAGGTTCGGTTCCATTTCGATGGCCTCGGCAGCGGTCAGGACGCGCATGCCCTCCACGCCGTTGGTTTCCGCCCGCTGCTTGATGCCGGCCAGCATCGCGTCTTCCTGCGCGTTGGTGGCCACGATCAGCTTGCCGCAATTGATGTGCGGCACGCCTTTCTCCGCGCAATAGGCATACAGCTTGCGCCGGCCTTCCACGCAGAACCGCGCCATCAGGCTGTTCGCGGGATAGTAGATACCGGCGTGGATCACCTCGCTGTTGCGGGAGGATGTTTCGGTCCCGATCCCCTCCGCCTGTTCCAGGATGATGACCTCGCGTCCGGCCTGGGCCAGCGCCCGCGCGACCGCCAGACCGACAACTCCGGCGCCCACGACAACGCAATCGACTTCTTCCACGCGCGCCCCCTCCTGTAACGGCATTCAGGAACGGGTTAGGCTGGCTGAAAACAGGAGTCCAGACATGCGGATCGCGGTCATCGGCACAGGCGGGGTTGGCGGAGGGTTTGGTGCGGCGCTGGCCAAGGCGGGCGGCGACGTCACCTTCGTCGCGCGCGGGGCGCATCTGGCGGCCATGCGCGCCAACGGGCTGCGCGTGGAAGGCGATCGCGGCAACACCCTGATCAAGCCGGTGCAGGCGACCGACGACCCGGGCTCGATCGGTGTCGTCGATGTCGTGCTGTTCTGCGTGAAGCTGTGGGACGTGGAGAGCGCCGGTGCCCAGATCAAGCCGATCGTCGGACCCGACACCGCGGTGATCCCGCTGCAGAACGGCATCGATTCCCCCGACCGTCTGGCGCCCATACTGGGGGCAGGCGCGATCATGGGCGGCACCGTCGGCATCAGCACCACGATCGCCGAACCCGGGCTGATCCGTCAGACCGGCACCGGGATGACGATGGCATTCGGGGAACTGGATGGCAGTCCCAGCCCGCGCGGGGAGCGCCTGCTGGCCCTGGCGAAGCAGGCCGGCTTCGATGTCACCCTGACCAACGCGATCCAGACCGCGATCTGGACCAAATTCATTCTGCTGACCGCCATGAGCGGCATTACCGCGCTGACTCGCCTGCCGGTCGGCAAATTGCGCGACGATCCGGACATTCTCGCCCTGTTCGAAGCGGTGATGCGGGAGACGGAGGCGATCGGCCGAGCGCGTGGGGTGGTATTGCCGGCGGATGTGGTGGAGCAGCGGTTGGCCGGGGTTCGTTCATCTCCGCCGGGGGTCATGGCGTCCATGGCGCACGACCTGCTGCGAGGCAACCGGCTGGAGCTGCCGTGGCTGGCCGGCAAGGTGGTCGCGCTGGGTCGGGAATACGGCATCCCGACCCCCGCCAACGCAACGATTCTGGCCGGGTTGAAACCCTATGCCAACGGCAAGCCGGCCTGACCGCTACTTCGCTCTGCCACGCCCCGACTTCTTCGGCGCGGCCGAGCGCTCGGCTGCTGCAGGAGCGAGGCCGGCGCGCTGGCGGGCCTGCATGAAGGAGCGCAGAACCTCATTGATGCGGGTCTGGTAGCCGGCGCCAAAGCCGCGAAAGAAGCGCAGAACATCCGCGTCGAGGCGCAGGCTGACGGCCAGTTTGGCCTCCTTCACGTCGAAGACCAGGTCGGTGGCCCAACCGGCGTTGCCGATATCGGGTTTCGGCGCGGCGGCCGGCTTGGGGGTCTTCGCGGCGGCTTTCTTTCGGCTGGCCGGGGCTTTGGCTTTTGGTTTCGCTGTCCGTGCCATTTTGTTTCCTCCCATAGTCAGTGAAGCGGCGAGTCCGTTGTCTCGCTTCTTGCATCGCTTCCAAGGGGTACGCACGGTTGTCATTACAGTCAAGCGCCAGACCATTTGGCGGCTGTTCGCGCAGGGGCATCGCGGGATCCGGTAATGAAACGTCTGGAGAACAAAGCCCCGTGCTGACGGTTATGGCGAAGTTCGGGGCGCAGTCTGGGTCGCTTTGAATCTGCGTGAAGGCGGTTGAGGGATCATTCGATCTCCAATCGCGCTTGGAATAAAAATCTTATTCTCATTTCGGCTGTCGGAACGATGCCCCTGCTTCCACTGTGTCATGCGCTTTTCCAGCACCTGGAACGGGGCCGACGCCGGTCGCAATAGGGCAGGAGCATAAGGCCAGTCGCGCCGCCCTGGTCTGGCGGACCAGGGCAAAACGCGCGTGCCCCGATCCGGCCCGCGTGCTAGATCGCGCGCATGACCCAAGGCTCCACTGCGATCCGTACCCGTTTTGCTCCCAGCCCGACCGGCCTGCTGCATATTGGCGGCGCCCGCACCGCGCTGTTCAACTACCTGTATAGCCGCCATGTCGGCGGTGCATTCCTGTTGCGGGTCGAAGACACCGACCGCGAACGCAGCACCGATGCCGCGACTCAGGTCATCCTGGAAGGGCTCGACTGGCTTGGGCTGACCCGGGACGAACAGACCGTGTTCCAGTCATCGCGCGCCGATCGCCATGCGGTGGTCGCTTATCAGCTCCTCGAAACCGGCAAGGCCTATCGCTGCTGGTGTTCGGCCGAAGAACTCCGCCAGATGCGGGAGCAGGCCGTCGCGGAAGGCCGCTCCCCGCGCTATGACGGGCGCTGGCGCGATCGCGACCCGGCCGAGGCCCCGGCAGGGGTGAAGCCGTCGATCCGCCTGAAAGCCCCGCAGGAGGGCGAAACGGTGGTCGAGGACATGGTGCAAGGCACCGTCCGCGTCGCCAATGCCGAGATGGACGACATGATCATCCTGCGCAGCGATGGCACGCCGACCTATCTGCACGCGGTGGTGGTCGACGACCACGACATGGGCATCACCCATGTCATCCGCGGCGACGACCATCTGACCAACACGTTCCGCCAGGTGCAGATTTTCCAGGCCATGGGCTGGGATCAGCCTCGGTTCGCGCATATCCCGCTGATCCACGGCGCGGACGGCGCGAAACTGTCCAAGCGCCACGGCGCCGTTTCGGTCCTGGAATTCCGGGAGCAGGGGTTCCTGCCCGAAGCCGTCTGCAACTACCTGTTGCGGCTGGGCTGGTCGCATGGCGACCTGGAGGTGGTGGATCGTGACGAAGCCATCCGCCTGTTCGACATCGCCGACGTCAACCGCGGCGCGTCCCGGATGGATTATGCCAAGCTGACCAACCTGAATGGCATCTATATCCGCAAGGCCGACGACGACCGCCTGACGCGGGAGGTGCTGCAGCGCCTGGCGCATCAGCCTCATCTGTCGCTGGGGAGCATCGCCGCCGCCCGCATTCGCGCGCTGATGCCGCAGTTGAAGGAACGCGCGAAGACCCTGGTCGAACTGGCCAACGCCGCGGCCTTCCTGGCCCGCGTGGTGCCCTTGCCGATGGAACCAAAGGCCGAGGCGCAACTCACCGCCGAGGCCAAACTGCTGCTGCGTGACGTGGGTTCGGCGCTGGGCGAGACGGATTTTACGGTCGCCGCGATCGATGCGGCGCTGCGTGGGTTTGCGGAGGCGACCGGACGCAAATTGGGACAGGTGGCCCAACCGCTCCGCGCCGCTTTGACCGGCAGCACCGTCAGCCCGGGCATCGACGCCACAATCGCGGCACTCGGCCGGGAGGAAGCGTTGGCGCGGATTTCCGCTGCCGCGCGATAATTGTTTCGCCCCTTTGATTCAGATCAATGGGGAACCCCGCGGTTCTCCGCATAGTCCGTTTCGAGGCGCCAGGGCCCTGTCCTTGGCATCTCTCTTGGACTCCTCCCCAAACTTGGCGATGCCCGCGAAGGCATCGCCTTTTTTTGTCCGGGGCAAAAACACAAACGGTTGTTTACGAAATCTGAACCAATAGGGGGGTAGTTGCGGGTCGGTGAAGGACAGGAGTGCGCAAAAAATGCGAGCGAAAGACCAAGGCTCGATTGGGTCGATGATCGCCCCGCTGGTCGGTTTGAGTGTGGGACTGCTGGTCCTGGGCGGCTCCATCGAGATAGCCCGTATGGCAGAGCAACTCGGCCCCAAAGTCGGCGATCAGGTGGCATTCGGCTTGGATGCCCGCTCCCAAATTGCCAGCCAGGAGACTCTGGCCGTCACGCGCGCCGATGGTTCGCCCTGCCGGTTGGACATTGCCATGATGCAGAAATCCGGCGGTAGCCTGATCGTGGAGGAACGTGGGCCGGGTCCACAGCGCATGTACCGGATCCATTGGTCGGGGCGAAACACCGCGGCGGATGACGGCAATTGTGGTGCGTCGGTGGATTTACGGTTGAACGATGGGCAGATCGCGACTCTGGCCGAGGCCGCGGGGGGCTATGGCCTTGTCCGCCGGCGTTTGGTGCTGTCGACACCTTGGGCCACGGCTGGGGCTTCCGTGCCCTGACGGAATGGCCGTGGCGGACACCGTCTGGTGTAAGCCGGCATGGCCTATCCGCTCAAAGTCACCCCGAATCTCGCCGCGAAACCGGTTCGACCGATCGGGGTGATGGCGACCGCACGGGTGTCGCGTAGGCGGGCCACCCAGCCGAGATCGAAGCAACGGCACGCCAGAGCGGCACCGAGGCGCCCGGCGATGTGGGGCCGACGCTCGCTCCAATCCAGGCAGGGGCGGCAGAATACGCGCTTTCCCAGACCCGGTTCCGCCCCGAAATCGCGCAGGAAGGCGTGGCCGGCTTCCGTCACTTCACCGCCATCCGGCGACAGGGCGATATAGCCGCGCTGGGTCAGAGCGTCGGCCAGGGCGACACCCAGCCGTCCGGCCAGATGGTCGTAGCAGGTACGGGCGTTGCGCAGGGGCTCGCCGCCTTTCCAGCTTGTGGCCGTCCGTGGCGTTTCCGCGCCGGCCACCGCCATGATGCTTTCCAGCATCTGCCCGACCAGCGGGGAGGCGAGGCGGAAATACCGGTGCCTGCCCTGTTGTTCGACGGTCAGCAGCGCCGCCTGGGTGAGTTTGGCGAGATGACCGCTGGTGGTCTGCGGCGAGACCCGCGCGGCAAAGGCCAGTTCCTTCGCCATCAGCGCTCGGCCGTCCAGCAACGCGTTCATGATGTTGGCGCGCGCCGGATCGCCCAGCAAAGCCGCTACCGCCGCCACCCTTGGCATATCGCTCATTCACGGTCTCCCGGAGGTTCGATTGGGGACAGCATAACGGATTTGGAGATGGCGATGGTTCGGTCTCCACCGAACTGTCATCGGCTACCCGCTGGGTTATGGGACGGGCACGCTCCGGAGATTGGCAGGGGTGCGCTGGGCAGACGGTGTTGCGACCGCCGTCCAGCGCCGACGCCGTGGTCGAGAACCTCGCTCAGCAAATCTCCGCCTTGAATTGGCGGCTGGGGTTCACGAACTCCTCCTGTGCCGCGACCATCTGGATTTCCCGCGCGCCCGCCTCGGCCGTGCGGCGCAGCAGGCCGTGGATCGACGATCCCGCCGCTTCCAACGCCGTGACGGCGCTGCCGGATCGCAGGCGGTGGAACAGGAACAGGGCGGCGATGGCATCTCCCGCGCCGTTGACCGAGACCGGCAGCAACGGCGTGCGCAACAGATGAAACGCGCCGGCTTCCGCGACCATCATGTCCAGATGATCGCCGGGTGTCGTGGCGGTATCCAGACTGGTCAGCAGCACGCAGCGCATCCCGTCCGGGCGCATCGTTTCGGACAGCCGGGTCATGGCCGTCTTGGCGCCGTCCAAGGTGGAGCAGTCCAGGCCGGTGAGCAGTTCCAGCTCGAATCTGTTGGGTGTGGCGATGTCGGCTTGCGGCAAAGCGCGGGTGCGGAGGAACGCCTCGATCCCGGGGCGGACATAGACGCCGGTGTCGGTGTCGCCGATCACCGGGTCGCAGCAATAGATGGCGTGGGGATTTTCCTGCCGCACCCGCTCGACCGCGTGCAGGATCGCCTCTCCGATCGAGGCATCGCCCATATAGCCGGACAGCACTGCGTCACAGCGGCGCAGTGCGTCCCGGGCGGCGATGCCATCGACCAGGTCGCGAACGGATTGGCCGGTGTAGACCTGCCCGGTCCAATGTCCGTAGCCGGTGTGGTTGGAGAACTGGACGGTGTTGATCGACCACACATCCGCGCCGAGCCGCTGGAGCGGAAACACGGCGCTGGCATTGCCGACATGGCCGTAGGAAACCCAGGACTGGATCGAGAGGATGTTCATCCCCGCTCGATATCATACCGCCCGGGTGAAACAATGACCTGGTGGTGGGGCGACCTGGGCGTGGTGTCTGACGGGGGGTGTCCGAAGTGCCGTCATCCATGACGTCCATGGTCGAACCTGGGAAGGCCGTGGATGGCGGCCCGTGGGCGGTTCAGGTTGTCGAACATGCATGCCCTCGCGCCGAGATTGTTGAACGCATCGGACTGGCGCGGGTCGAAAAGCGATGGTCGGTTGGTCCGGCCTACTGGCAGCACGCCGCCGCATTGTGGGTTGGCGAGGGTGCTTGGAGTTGAAAATTGGTGCCGTCGAGCCGGATGGGCACGGTCTCGGCGATGGGCCTTGGCGATGGCGCGGAACGGTGAAAGCCCGGACAATGCGGCCATGGCGGCGGGGGTGGTCAGCGCGAGACGGCTCCGGCGGCCAAAAGCACGGCGTCGATTGCTGGGATGCGGTTGGCGGACACCAAGGTGATCGGCCCTCGATCCTTGCGGGCAATCAGAACCGGGGTGTCAGGGTCGGTATTGTCGAACACATAGAGACGGTCGGCCATTGGTGCGAGGCGTCCCAGCATCCCGATCGAGCGTGACCAGCGCTCGACGATCCGGTCGAGCGGGACATCGTGCCCACCCCGATCGTGCCGCAGCCTTACGCGGCGCACGGCATCCTGTGGCGTTTCGAGTGCCACGTAGATGACGCCGATCCGGTAACCCAGCCTTATGGCTCGTTGAACGTCATCCAGATACTTGTCGGATGAAAGAACGGTCTCAACCAGGAAGTCGCGCCCTTCGTCGATGCATTCGACCACCTTGGCGTCAATTTCGATTGCGGCACGCAGATTGGCGTCCGGTGTATCCGGGGCGTTCGCCAGGATGGCAGCCGTGCGGACATCCGCGTTCAGGCTCGTCAGTTCGATGCCTGCGGCTTTCCTGACGACGCCGGCCGAGACAAGGGTGGTTTTGCCGGCGCCGTTGGGGCCGGCGATGATCCAGAACCAAGGCACGAATGGTCAGCCCTTCGCGCGCGTCCTCCAGGAGGTTGGGGTCCATTCGACGCCTTCGTCGATCGGCGTTGTTGTCCCATTGGGCAGCACCTCGATCGCGATGCCATCGTGCCGTCCGGACACGGCTAACCCGTGAGCGTGGGCGTCCTGGATCGCCGCCTTGACCGCTGCGGCAAATCCTGCGGTCAATCGCTCGCCAAAATCGTCGGGATCACCAATTCCGTCATCCTCGGCAGTTGGGATTGTGTCGGATGCGGTTGGCAGCAGCGCGTCATATCTCACCCGAAGGTTGGCGAGCGCACTCTCGGCGACCGAGGCGCCAACCAAGCCGAAAGGAGCAAGGCCGAGAAGTCCAGCATTCGGACCCGCCTCCGCTAGGATTTTGCCGATGTCATCGGGAAATCGACCAATGCCGTTGGAGGCCGCCGGTATCGCACCCGGCTCGAATGACGCCGAGAGCCTGCCAGATGTGCCAACGAGGCCGGTACTGAATTTCGGATCACCCGCGCTTACGAGTGCGCCTGATTGCCCGGGTATCTCCTCGACATTGAGCACGACGCGTGCCGCCTGGGCTAGTTCCGTCAGAAGGGCCGAGCAGGCCGACGCGGCCTCGGTCATTTTCACAAGTTGCACTTCTACCCGGGCGGCAAGGTCAGCCAGGATGGCACTCTGCTTACGTGCTGCCTCTTGAGCATCTAGCTCTTGCGCGCGGCCAAACCGTTCCGACGACGCGGACTCCGCCGTATCTGCGGTCATCGACCGAGGCTCCCTACCGACTTCATGGCTCAATGTACCCGAACCCGCCGCCAAAAACCACAATCCCGCGCCACAGCCCTCCGCCGATTGTCTTAACCCCCCGAACCGTCTATCGCGACCGCCTGAAACGTCCCCACTTCAGCCGGGAACCCGCCCCTCATGTCCACGCCGCTTCTGTTCCAGCCGATCACCTTCCGGTCCATCACCGCCCGCAATCGCATCGTTGTCGCGCCGATGTGCCAATACAGCGCCACCGACGGCCTCGGTGACGACTGGCACATTCAGCATCTGGGCGCGCGCGCGGCCGGCGGAGCAGGGATCGTGATGGCGGAAGCCACCGCCGTCTCTCCGATCGGGCGCATCACGCCGGGGTGCCTCGGAGCCTACGATCCCACCCACCAGGCGTTGCTGGCGCGTGTGGCCGCGGTGATCACCAAATGCGGTTCGGTTCCGGCCATCCAGATCGCGCATGCCGGGCGCAAGGCGTCCTGCCACGTGCCCTGGGAAGGCGGCAAGCCGATCCTGCCGCAAGACGGTGGCTGGGTGACCGTCGCGCCCAGCGCGATCCCGATGGTCTCCGGCGCGGTCGATCCGCATCCGCTCTCGGCCGACGAAATCGCCAGTGTTGTCGCCCAGTTCGCCACGACTGCCCGCATGGCGCGGGAGGCCGGGTTCAAGGTGCTCGAAATCCACGGGGCCCACGGCTACCTGTCGCATTCCTTCCTGTCGCCGATCTCCAACCACCGCAACGACTCCTATGGCGGCGATCTGGCCGGACGTTCCCGCTTCCTGATGGAGGTGATTGCCGCCGTCCGAACCGAATGGCCGGACGACCTGCCGCTCTGGGTGCGCCTGTCGTGCTCGGACTACATGCCGGGCGGGCTGACCATCGACGACGTGGTGGAGGTGTGCCGCCGGATCGCCGCGACCGGGCAGGTGGACCTGATCGACTGTTCCTCGGGCGGGGTATCGAACGAGCAGAAGATCCCGTCGCTGCATCCCGGCTATCAGGTGCCGTTCGCCGAAGCGATCCGCGAGAAAGCCGGGATCGCCACCGGCGCCGTCGGCCTGATCACCGAGCCCACGCACGCCGCCGAGATCGTCGCGAATGGGCGCGCCGATGTCGTGCTGCTGGCGCGCGCCTTGCTGGCCGACCCGGCCTGGCCGCTGCGGGCCGCGAAGGCGTTGGGCCACAAGCCCGACCTGCTGGCACAATATCTCCGCGCGGCGCTGTAGACCCCGTCATAGGACACTTCGCCAGGGAGCGCGGTTGGGCGCGCTCCCGCTGGGCGGCGTCGTTCAGGGCACGCCACAAGGCGACTTCGCATGGGGATGCCACCCGGCACCCCTGGGGGGTCGTCCCGCCAAACACCCCTGCGGGGTCGTCCCGCCAAACGCCCATGCGGCCGACACCGCGAAACACCCCGAGACTCGGCGCACCAAATGTCCCCGCGGTGCCACGCGTTGCCGATCCGCGCGCGGGGCGGCAGTATCCCCCGCGCGCCGTTCCCTCTCTCACCGTCCGGCCGATCCCGTCACGCGGATCAGGTCGCGGAGTAGCCGATGCCCCTGTCCTCCTTCCGGTTCCCCATCTCCCTGGTCACCAAGGCCAGATTGGCTCGCCTGCTGCCGGCGCTGCTTGCGCCGCTGCTGCTGGTGAACTGCGGACCCGCGCGCAATGAGTTCCCGCCGATCTGCCCAAGCCCCGCCTTTCTGCGGGAATTGTCCGACCTGACCCGCTACCGCCCTGGCAGCAACGGACGCGACCTCACCGATCTGGTGGTCCAGGCGCGCCTAGCGTCGCTGCAAGGCCAGTGCGAGGAGGGGTCCAACAAGAATGAACTGAAAACCACGGTCACCGTCGCGGTCGAGATGGTCCGCGGCCCGGCGATGCAGGGCCGACAGGTCATGGTGCCGATCTTCATCGCGGTGACGGAAGGCGAGACCGTCATCACCAAGGAAGTCTATGCGACCGCCTTCGAGTTCCCCTCCAATGTGGATCGGGTGGCGATCGCGACTCCGCCGGTGCAATTGGTTCTGCCCGTCAGCCCGCAGAAATCCGGCGCTGCCTATGGGATCATCGTGGGTTTCCAGTTGTCGCCGGAGGAGCGGGATCTCAATCGTCACCGCGCCGGGGGACGATAATGCGGCCTCTTCGACCGATCCCGACCTTTCTCATCGCCCGTTCGGCAGGCAAACACGCTTCGAGATTGCCGTTTGATGACCGGAGTGACATTGTCGCAGGACCTGAAACACCCGATATAATGCGCTCATGAGTGATACGCCCCCCAAGGGACGCCCCAACCAGGGAAGACGTCGTGGTATGAAAAAAGAGGACTGGGAAATCCCCCCCAACCTGCAGCCAGACCCCGACGATTACTCGTTCGACCTCGAACGGGCGTTGCGGGCTGTCGTAAGCCTGAAAACCTACGTTCCAGCCGACGCTTTCACCGCCAATACGCTCGGCACGGAGCGGGCGGGCAGCGGCGTGATGATCCGGGATACCGGGCTGATCGTCACGATCGGCTATCTGGTCACCGAGTCGGAAACCATCTGGATCACCTCCTCCGACGGACAGGCGGTGCCGGGCCACGCCCTGGCGATCGACCAGGAAACCGGATTCGGCTTGGTGCAGGCGCTGGGCAAGCTGGACCTGCCGCATCTGGAACTCGGCGACTCGGACCGTCTCAAGGTGGGCGATCAGGTCGTGCTCGCCGCGGGCGGCGGGCGCCATCACGCCATCGAGACAAGGGTGGTCGGGCGGCAGGAATTCGCCGGCTATTGGGAATATGCGCTCGACGATTCGCTGTTCACCGCGCCGGCGCATCCGTTCTGGGGCGGCTGCGGGCTGATCGGCACCGACGGCAAGCTGATGGGCATCGGCTCCCTGATCCTGCAACAGGGCGACGGCAGGGGCAGGCGGCTCGACATGAACATGGTCGTGCCGATCGGTCTGCTGGCGCCGATCCTGAAGGACCTGCTGTCCTATGGCCGGGTCAATCGGCCGGCGCGCCCCTGGCTGGGGATGTACGCGACCGAGGCCGATGAATCCATCGTCGTCGGCGGTCTGGCCGATAACGGGCCGGCCGATCAGGCGGGCGTGCGGGCCGGCGACAAGATCCTGACGGTGAACGAGGAAGACGTGCCCGATCTGGGTGGCCTGTGGCGCCGGGTCTGGGCATCCGGCAGCGCGGGGGCGGAAGTGCGCCTCGCGGTCCGCCGAGAAGGCAGCGAACGGCGCATCAGCATCCGATCCGCGGACCGGACCAGTTTCCTGAAGTCGCCCCGGCTGCATTGATGGCTGAAGACGCCGAACCGCGGCTGCGCGGCGCGATCATCCCGGTCACGCCGTTCCAGCAGAATTGTGCCCTGCTGTGGGACGACGTGACCAAGCAGGCCCTGATCATCGATCCGGGCGGCGATGTCGACCGGATCATGGCCGCGATCGAACAGATGGGCGTGACGGTGGAACGCGTGCTGCTGACGCACGGGCATCTGGACCATGCCGGTGGTGCCGCGGGTCTGGTGGCGGCCTTGCGCGACAAGGGTCTGACCGTGCCGATCGAAGGGCCGGACCAGCGCGACAAGTTCCTGCTGGACGGCATCGCGGCCCAAGCGGCCGGGTACGGCTTCGAGGCCCAGAATGTCTCGCCGGATCGCTGGTTGGAGGAGGGTGACTCCATCCTGCTGGGCGATCACCGGTTCGACGTCCTGCACTGTCCCGGTCACACGCCCGGGCATCTGGTGTTCGTCAACCATGCCGCGCGGTTCGCGATCGTGGGTGATGTCCTGTTCCAAGGCTCGGTTGGGCGCACCGATTTCCCTTATGGCGATCACGACGCGCTGATCGGTGCCATCAAGACCAAGCTGCTGCCTCTGGGCGACGATTTCGCCTTCCTGTGCGGCCACGGGCCGGGTTCGACCATCGGGGCGGAGCGGGAAGGTAACCCGTTTCTGCGGTGACCGGTCGCCGTAAAGCGCAAGCCGAGCGGGAGGATCCGCTTCCGTTGTTCGGGGATTGGGCCGGACCAGATATTGCCGCATCGGGGTCAGGCGCCCCGGGTCTGGCGACGCCTGACGCGGCGGCAGACTCGACCATGTCGAACCTGGACCGGTCCGGACGTCCGCCGAACGCGCCCACCGACCAATCCTTCACCGACGGGCTGCGTGGGTTTTCCTACAATGGTGCCCCGACCGTTGTGTTCGACGACTCCGGCCTGCGCTATTTCGTCAATGAATTCTGGACCTCTGGCCAGCGCCGCGGCCACAATTTGCACGAGATCAGCTACCGCGCCTGCTTCAAGGCGCAACTGCCGGAGTTCCTGATCCAGCGCCTGACCCGGATCGGGGACACCGTCTACGACCCGTTTTCCGGCCGAGGCACCACGGCGGTGCAGGCCGGGTTGATGGGACGCCGGCCGATGGCCAACGACATCAATCCGTTGAGCGCGATGCTGGCGCGTCCTCGGCTGAGCCCGCCCGGTCTGCCCGAAATTCGCGCCAGGGTGGAGGCGTTGGACCTGACCGGCCACCAGGACCCGGCGCCTGACGATCTTTTGGCATTCTACCATCCGGATACCCTGCACGGGATTGTCGGGTTGCGCCGCTATCTGCTGGATCGCGACGCGGCGGGCACGCTCGATCCCGTCGACGATTGGATCCGCATGGTCGCGATCAACCGCCTGACGGGGCATTCGCCCGGATTTTTCTCGGTCTACACATTGCCGCCCAATCAGGCGGTCTCGGCCGTTCGGCAGCGGAAGATCAACGAAAAGCGAGGCCAAACCCCGCCGCCCCGGGACATCGCGGCAATTATCCTCAAGAAGAGTAGAATCCTGCTGGCCGACGGGATGCCCCCCGACCATCCAGACCCTTTGCTGCTGACCGGACCCGCGAACCACACGCCCGCCATCCCGGATCGTACGGTGGACCTGCTCGTGACCTCCCCGCCCTTCCTGGACATCGTGGATTATGAGGGCGACAACTGGCTGCGCTGCTGGTTCGCCGGCATCGACCCCTCCACCGTGCGGATCGCCCGCCACGCCAGCACCGCGGCCTGGGAGGCATTTGTCCACAGCGCGTTCCAGGAGTTCGCCCGCATCGTCCGCCCCGGCGGCTATGTCGCCTTTGAGGTCGGCGAAGTCCGCGGCGGCAAGATCCTGCTGGAGCGCCACGTCGCCGCCGCGATCGCGGGTTTGCCGTTCGATGTGGAGGGCGTGATGGTCAATCAACAGGAATTCACCAAGACGGCGAATTGCTGGGGCGTCGGCAACAACAGTAGCGGCACCAACACCAATCGGATCGTGCTCGCCCGCCGGCATATGCCAGCTTGATCCGTCCTTGAAGGAGCCAGCCGGGTGCCGCATCATCCCGTCATGTCAGTCATGATCGAACTACGCCGCCTGCCGCATGGCGCGGACCTCCCTTTGCCGTCCTACGCCACCGATGGCGCCGCGGGCATGGACCTGCTGGCGGCGGTCGCCGAACCGGTGACGCTTGCGCCCGGGCAGCGCGCGCTGATCCCAACCGGCCTCGCCATCGCGTTGCCGCCCGGCCATGAGCTGCAAATCAGGCCGCGTTCGGGCCTCGCCCTGCGGCACGGCATCGTGCTGCCCAACAGCCCTGGCACAATCGACGAAGATTACCGGGGCGAGATCCAGGTCATCATGCTGAACACCGGCGACGCACCGTTTGTGATCGAGCGCGGCGCCCGGATCGCGCAGGCGGTCCTGGCACCGGTCATCCGGGCGGTCTGGCGGGAAGTCGAGGCGCTGGACGAAACCGCGCGCAATCAGGGTGGGTTCGGCAGCACGGGGACATCGGGGCTGCCGGCCTGACGGGGAAGAGCCGACCGGAGAGCCAATCTTTCCGGCGGTTAGTTTTGTACAAACCGGCTGAATTAATGACCTACGGCCCCCCCCCGCGTCATTGCCGGACTTGATCCGGCAACCCACGCTTCAACGGCAGGGGGTGGGTTGCCGGATCAAGTCCGGCAATGATGGTAAGGGCACACCTATGGGTTAACGGTTAGGTCGGTTGGTCTAGACCCCCACGGTCTGCTGTACCGCCTCCCACCGCGCCACCTCAATAAGCGACCTGTCCAGCAATTCGGCCAGCTTCGCAACGGTTTGCGCGTCGGGTTCGGTCGCCTCGGTCTGTCGTTCCAGCGCATGCGCGGCTGCCCCCAGGTCAGAGAAACCCAGGGTCAACGCCGCTCCAGCCAAGGCATGGGCCTCCCGGCGCAGGCTCGGGAAGGTTCCATTTGCCTCCGCCTGCACGATTGCTGAAACGCGGGCCGCGGCTTCGTCCCGGAAATGCCCCATGGCTTCCAACACCCCGTCCAGGCCGATAGCGTCCACCAGCTCGGACAGAAGCGCGTCATCGACCAGGGTGCCGCCCGCCAACCCGGAACTGGCCTCCGAGGAGTCGCCAATCGCCGTCTGGACCGAGAGAGGGGGCGGTGTCATGCCGCGGCCTGTAAATGTTCCGCGAGCCACTGATGCAGCTCATCCTCCGGCATCGCTCGGCCGAACAGCCAACCCTGACCGACTTCGCAGCCGGCATTGCGCAACATGGTCTCGATCGTCTCGGTCTCGATCCCTTCGGCCACCACGGTCAGGCCCAGTTCCCGAGCCATCGAAATGGTAGCGCGGACGATCTTCCACGCCTCCGGGTCGGTATCGCAATTTGCGGTGAAGGACCGGTCGATCTTCAGCTCTGAAAATGGCAGCCGCAGCAGGGTCAGCAGGGATGAATGCCCGGTGCCGAAATCGTCGATCGAGAGATTGACACCTTTGATGCGAAGCCGGGTCAGCACCTCCGCCGCGACCAGCGGGTTGGAGATAACGGTGCTTTCGGTAATCTCGGCTATCAGCGCCCCCGGACCGAGGCCGGTTTGGTTCAGCAGGCGCTCGATCTCGTCCGGCAGGGACGGATCGGCCAGCACCAGGGGCGAGATATTCACCGCCACGCTGCACGACGGATACCGGGTCCGCCAGCGCCGACATGCCTCCAACGCCTGCCGCAATATCCGAAATGTCAGCGGCACGATCAGTCCATTTTGCTCAGCGAGCGGAATGAAAACGTCCGGCGAAACCAGATGCGGCGTTGGCTGCGGCCAGTGGGCCAGCGCTTCCATGCCCACCACGCGTCCGTCGGCCAGGGACACCTTGGGCTGAAACTGCGCGACGATCTTGTCCCACTGCAGGGCCTCCGCCAATTCCGCGGCGCTCGGCGGCTTAATCCCGGGCCGTTCCGCATCGGGGCGGCGCGTGGGGGCGTCGGCCAGCAAGGTCCGGAGCGCGGCGGGGGACAGAGGTTTTTGCAATGCCCCGCCAACCCGCAGGCCAAGCGCGGTGGCCAGCCTTGTGCTCGCGGCGCGCACGCGTTCGTCGAGGCGGGAGATGAAGATCACGACGGGGTCGGAAATACTGTCCCGGACGGCCTGCAACAGGCTGATCCCATCGTTGTCGCCCAGCGACAGATCGAGCAGCACCACGTCGTAGCGCACATGCGCCAGATGTTCGGCGGCCTCTTCCAGGGTCGCCGCCGATTCCACACGATACCCCATGGCTTCGGCGCCGCGGGTGATGATCAGGCGCTGGATGCGCTCATCATCCACCACCAGGATCCGCCGTTGTTCGCTGGTTGCATGGTCCACGCCGCATCACCCGAGACAAAATCATTCGGCGCATTGTTGGGTGAAAAGATGAACAACCCGTAAACGGCGGCCATAATCTTTCGTGTGGTGAGAGCCGGTAACGATCTTGTGTTCCGATTTCGCAACGCCGGACCCGCAAGTCGCATCGATCCGAACATCAGGCTTTCATGCCAACCGTCGGAAACAACGACCCACGGGCAATGCAACCCGGTCATGCCGGGTGCATACCCGCCGTCCATGTCGGCCGTGGGTGTATAGCCCTACGGCATTCACACATCGCGGCAGGGTAGAAAATTCTCCCCCTCCCCGTGCGGGAGGGGGTTGGGGGG
>CALQHT020000016.1 GCA_943330455.2 Nitrosovibrio sp. Nv4
ACCGGGGCCACGGGCGCGAGCGGCAACACTGGGGCGACCGGAGTGACGGGAGCAACTGGCGCGACGGGTCCGACCGGAGCAACAGGTGTGACGGGGACGACGGGTGCGAGCGGCAACACTGGCGCGACGGGTCCGACCTGGGCGACCGGAGTGACGGGAGCAACTGGCGCAACGGGTCCGACCGGCGGGACCGGGGCCACGGGCGCGAGCGGCAACACTGGGGCGACCGGCTTGACGGGAGCAACTGGCGCGACGGGTCCGACCGGGGAGACAGGCGGGACTGGGGCCACGGGGGCGAGCGGCAATACTGGTGCGACCGGCTTGACGGGAGCAACTGGCGCAACGGGTCCGACCGGGGCGACAGGCGGGACTGGGGCCACGGGCGCGAGCGGCAACACTGGGGCGACCGGAGTGACGGGAGCAACTGGCGCAACGGGTCCGACCGGAGCAACAGGCGGGACTGGGGCCACGGGCGCGAGCGGCAATACTGGGGCGACCGGCGTGACGGGAGCCACTGGCGCAACGGGTCCGACCGGAGCAACAGGTGGAACCGGGGCCACGGGCGCGAGTGGCAATACTGGGGCGACCGGAGCGACGGGAGCAACGGGTAGAACCGGAGCAACGGGTGCAAGCGGCACGACCGGGGCGACCGGCGCAACAGGGAGCACGGGCCCCACAGGCCGGACCGGGGTAACGGGCGCAACCGGTAACACCGGGCCTACGGGAGCAACCGGCAGTACCGGCCCAACCGGCACCTCGCCGCCTGTGGCGCCGAACGCGCCTGACCTTAACGCGACATCCGACACCGGTGCGTCCGCGACGGACAATATCACCAGGGACACAACCCCGAGACTAAGCGGCGTCGGCGCGCAGGCTGGCGCAACGATAAGCCTTTATGACACCGACGGGACCACTCGACTTGGCACGACGGTCGCCACAGCTTCCGGGGCCTGGACGATGTCCACGACAATGCTGACGGACGGCCAGCACACTCTGACAGTCAAGCAGACGACCCTGTCCGGTGGCACGAGTGCGGCCTCGGTCGGGCTCGTGGTAACGGTTGACACCACGCCACCGGCGGTACCGACCACGCTGGACTTGACCTCGGGATCGGACAGTGGAGCATCGAGCAAAGACAATCTCACCTCTGTGAGCACGCCCATTTTCGTCGGTTCGGCGGAGCCAGCCTCCGTCGTGACACTCTACGACGGTGGCGTTGCCATCGGTGCGGGCAAGACGGACGAGTTTGGTGCCTGGTCGATCCAGTCGGCTCAACTGGCTGGCGGTGCCCATATGATCCGAGCAAGGGCCGTTGATGCGGCCGGAAACCTGAGCCCCGCGACATCGGCGTTGACGGTCACGATCGACGCTGCCGCGCCAGGTGCGTCCAGTACACCCGACCTGACGGATGCCTCGGACAGCGGCGTTTCGATCACCGACAACATCACCAACGTGAACCGTCCAACGTTTACCGGGTTGGCCGAGGCTGGCGCGTCAGTAACGCTTTATGACGGGACGACGGTGATTGGCGTGGGCAAGGCCGATCTTTTTGGCGCCTGGTCGATCATGTCCGTGCTGGTCCGTGACGGATTGCACGACATTCAGGCAAAGACGACCGATGCCGCGGGGAACGTTGCTGCCCTGTCGTCGGCTCTTCGAGTCCGCATCGATACGACCGTGCCAGGGTGGCTCGACACACCGGATCTGGTCGACATCTCCGACAAAGGGGGCTCGAATACCGACAACATTACCAACGACACGACACCGACCGTAAGCGGCATCAACGCCGATCCCGGCGCCGCGATCGTGCTGTACGACACCGACGGAGCGATCGCCCTGGGCGGCACAAAAGCCGATGCGGCAGGGACCTGGTCGATCACAAGTCGGGAACTTGCGGACGGCGTTCATATGTTGATCGTCAAGCAAACGGATCTGGCCGGAAATTCGAGCGCCGCATCGACCGCGCTGGCTGTGAAAATCGACACGACAGCGCCGGCGGCGCCCGGCAGACCCGACCTTACGGCCGCTTCCGACAGTGGGGCATCAAGCACCGACAATATAACGAACGTATCCGCACCGACGTTTACCGGGTCGGTCGAAGCGGGTGCAGCGGTGAAGCTTTACGATAACGGTTTGCTGGTCGGCACGGGGCAGGGCGACCTGCTGGGGCGCTGGTCGATTGCGGTGGGTCCATTGGCCGACGGGACGCATTCCATCGTGGCAAGGGCGACTGACGCGGCAGGCAACCAGGGACCTGGCACCGCGGCGCTCACGATTGTGGTGGATACCGCGCGTCCGACGGCGCCGGACGCACCCGACCTGACCGCCGCCTCCGACCATGGTGCTTCCAGCGTTGACAATATAACCAATGAAAACAAACCATCCTTCAGTGGTTTGGCTGAGGCTGGTTCAACCGTGATGCTCTTTGACGGCACCACCGTCATCGGCACGGGGAGGGCGAACGCCGAGGGGGCCTGGATGATCGGATCGGGCATACTGGGCGACGGGTTGCATGACATCCAGGTGCGGACGGTCGATGTTGCCGGGAACACCAGCGCGCCGTCCGCGGTTCAGCAAATACGGATCGATACAACCGTGCCGAACCGGCCTGACATGCCGAATTTGATCGATTCCATGGACAGTGGTTCGTCGGCCACGGACAACATAACCAATGTGACGACACTAACTTTTGATGGGCTGGCGGACGCCAATGCCGCGATCACCCTGTACGACGGTGCCACTGTCATCGGGACCGGGCTCACCGATGGCGGCGGGAATTGGTCTGTCAAGGCCGGAACTCTTTCGAGTGGTGTGCATCTGATCAGGGCCAGGGTTGCCGATCGAGCCGGCAATAACAGTCTTTACTCGGGATCGTTGAAAGTTGTCATCGATACCCAGGCCGGGGCCGCGCCCGTCATCGGAAAGGTAACCATTTCTAACATCTATGGCACTGCCGCACCCGACTCGGTCATTACCCTGTTCGATGGACTGAACATCATATCGACTGGTCTGGCGAACAAGTCCGGCAATTGGATACTGCCGGTAGCAATCTCGCCGGGTCAGCATACGTTCACGGCGACAGCAGCCGATCTCGCCGGCAATTTGAGTCCCGTATCGACAAAGGTGTCCGCTCTCATTGGGTCACTTGGCAACGACTTGCTGGCCGATAGCGCAGATGTGACCAGGATGGCGGGTGGAGAGGGAAACGACACCTATTACGTCAGCAATTCGACCGACATCGTGATGGAGGCGCCTGGCGAGGGAACCGACACCATATTTGCCAGCGTCGCTTATGCACTCGCCACGGACTCACGGATAGAGTTCCTGCGCGCCAATGCCGGTTCCGTGGGTTTGGCGCTGACTGGCAATGAAACCGCGAATGCGATCGACGGTAACGTGGGAGACGATACCCTGAGAGGTGGCGGAGGAGCGGACGTTCTGACCGGTGGTGGTGGTCAAAAGCTGTACATCATCGCAACCCTGTCGGATTCCACCGTTGCGGCAAGTGGACGGGATTTGATCACCGACTTCTCCGTCGCTGCCGGTGATCGGATTGACGTGCATTTCCTGGACGCAGATACCACTGTCGGACTTGACCAGAAATTCACATTTATCGGGACCAGTGGTTTCGAGGGGATTGCCGGCCAGTTGCGCTACACGGACTTTGGCACTGCCACCGGGATCTCGGGTGACGTGAACGGTGATGCGGTTGCGGATTTTGCGATCTTGCTGAGCGGCAGCCAGACGCTAACCGCCTCCAACTTCATCCTTTGAGAGTCGGATTAGAATTGCCTCAGAGACTGACTGCTGATCCGATTTCGCTGGAAATGCTGTCGTTCGAGGACATCCAAACCGGGCCGGACTTACGTCAGCATGGGGTCGAAAACGGTGAGGCGGGCGGTGGTGAATAGCGTAACCTTCGCGGGGAGGGGCCTCCCGCGACACGTTGAGGGCCGCAGCTGGTCAATGAGTTAATGAACCACACCCGGGAATGGCGGGCGGGTGTCGCGCTTGCGCAACCGGGTGCCTTTTGCCTCCCAGGGCGGATGTTTCACCCAGGGCGCCAAAATCGACGGAAAACGAGCCCGTCACGTAGTTTTCTCAGAATCTCGCGAATCCGAAATGCGATTTGCCTATAGCCGATTCAGGCCCGGCCACGCCGCCTCTGTTGCCGAAAGGCCGATGCAGGCGCTAGTCTCACCCCATGGGTCAGAGACTACCGGGGCGCTGACGGCGGCAGGAGACGGATTTGGGCGGATCAGGCCCACCAAACCTGCATCGTAAACAGGCCGCGACGCCCCGTCGCAAGGAAAGAGGAGAACGCCATGCACCTGATGTATTTCACCGAACAGCCGATGTCGGCCTACGACGCGAAAGCCGGCCTCGATTTCGGCGCCACCGCGCTGATGTTCCCGAACAGCCATTTCGATCCGGTCCAAGGCAGCCGGCTGTATAACGAATACCTGGAACACTACATCCTGGCCGATGAACTCGGTATCGACGGCATCATGCTGAACGAGCATCACAATGCGCCGTTCTGCATGCAGGCACGCGCCAACATCTTCGCCTCCGCCCTCGCCGCCGCCACCAAAAATTGCAAGATCGTCATGCTCGGCAATCCACTTCCGGCGTGGGACAATCCGGTGCAGCTGTCCGAAGAGCTGTCGATGATCGACATGCTGTCCAAGGGTCGCCTGGTGTCCGGCTTCGTCCGCGGCGGCGGGCAGGAGCAGTTGGCTGGCGGCATCAACCCCGCCTTCAACCGCGAGCGGTTCGAGGAAGCACACGATCTGATCATCAAGTCCTGGACGACGCCAGGCCCGTTCCGGTGGGAAGGCACGCATTACCAGAACCGCGTGGTGAATCCCTGGACCGTGCCGCTGCAGAAGCCGCATCCGCGCGTCTGGATTCCCGGCGTGATCAGCAAGGAAACCATCATCTGGGCGGCGCAGCACGGCTACCCCTACATCGCGCTGAACACGCCGGTGGAACGCACCCGCCAGATTTGGGACCTGTATGACACCGCCGCGGCCGAGGTCGGGTTCAAGGGCGGCCCCGATTATCACGGCCTGCTGAAGCAGATCCACGTCGCCGAAACCGAGGAAAAGGCGATCGAGAACGCCCGCCAGTTCATGTGGATGCAGGGCGAGTTCACCGGGCTCGCGCATCCGGTGTGGAGCACGCCGGCCGGCTACGGCAGCCCGGAAAACCGGCGCGCCTTCGTCGAGTTCGCCACCGGCCGATCCAAGAGCCCGCGCTATCGTCCGGCCCTGGAAAAGCAGATGGACGAACTGATGATCATCGCCGGCACGCCCAAGCAGGTGATCGAGAAGGTGCGCATCCTGCTGGAGGAAACCCGCCCAGGCATTCTGGCATTCTGGGGCAATGACGGCACCGTCAGTCACGAGGATGCCAAGACCTGCATCCGTCTGCTGGGGACCGAGGTATTCCCCGCGGTGCGCGAGATCGCCAAGTCGCTCGACCTCAAGAGCCCGTTCGAGACCAACCAACCGGTCAGCACGAAGTTCATGAACCTGCCCGCCCAGCCCGTGAAAGCGGCCGCCGAGTAAGACGTCTACGACGGATCGCGATTGGCGAGCCCCGGGCTCGCCGGTCGCGGCCCGGGCTTCGCGGCGGAATGCGTGCGTCATTCCATCCCCTGAAACCGGATCCCGATCGAAGAAATATCTCCCGCTCCCCTTGCGGGAGGGGGTTGGGGGGAGGGGTTCCACGCAATATCCGTGCATTTATACCCCTCCCCCCAACCCCCTCCCGCAAGGGGAGCGGGAGATATTTCTTCGATCGCAGGACCGTGTGTGAAGACCGTATCTCCCAGGAGGCGGCACCCCAACCCACCAACAGCAGTAGCAAAGGACGCCCGGAGATGACCGAACTCTTGCATGCGGAACCGCCGGCGCTGACGCAGACGGAAATCGACCAGCGCGTGTTCGATCTCTACGACGAATACTGCCACGGTGGCATGGATCGCCGGACCTTCCTGCAACGCGCGGCGGTGGTCACGGTCGGCGGGCTGGCCATGGCACAGGCCCTGTTGCCTCGTTACGCACAGGCGCAGACGATTTCCTTTACCGATTCGCGCATCAAGGCCACCTATGTGACCTACCCGTCCTTGGGTGGCACTTCCGGCACCATGCGTGGTTATCTGGTGCAGCCGACCGGCACGGGACCTTTCCCCACCGTTCTGGTGATCCACGAAAATCGCGGCCTCAATCCGTATATCGAGGACGTGGCCCGTCGCGCCGCGGCCGAGGGGTTCCTGGCGCTGGCGCCCGACGGATTATATCCGGTCGGCGGCTATCCGGGGAATGACGACGACGGCCGAACGTTGCAGTCGAAGCTGGATCAGGCGAAATTGCGCACCGACATGGTCAACAGCGCGCATTTTCTCAAATCGCACGCCTTGTCCTCTGGCAAGCTCGGTGTCACCGGATTCTGCTGGGGTGGCAGCACGACCAATTTCCTCGCCGCCACGCTTGGCGCCGACGTGAAGGCGGCCGTCCCGTTCTATGGCGCCGCGGCGGACACGGCCTCCGTGCCAGAGATCAAGGCCGCGTTGCTGATCCAATACGCGGAGTCCGACGAACGTATCAACGCGCTGTGGCCGGCCTATGAAGCGGCGCTGAAGGCCAGCGGCGCCAAATACGAGATGCATACCTACCCAGGCACGCAGCACGGATTTCACAACAACTCCACACCGCGATACCAGGAGGCGGCGGCGAAACTGGCGTGGGACCGGACGATTGCCTGGTTCAAGCAGCATCTGGCCTGACGGAAGGTTGCGCGCGGTTGAACCGCTGATCGGCGGGCTCGGATCGTGACGTTGTGGCTGAATTTCCGAGGGGTTCATACCAGCGACCCGAAGCATTGACCGCTGCGCAGTCCGCTCGTCATTGCCGAACATGATCCGGCAATGACAGGAAGGGGACGCTATAGGTCGTTGGTTCGATCGGTTGGGATGTGTGACAGTCAACATCCGACCGGGACGGCTGCGACCGTCCGGTCGCGTCGATCCGGGGTTTGCGACCGCAGGACGGGCGCGCGGCATCCTTTGGGTCCAGCCCCCTGGAGCGGGTTACGGTTTTCGGTCATGCTGGCACCGCTCCAGACCCCACCGAACCGAAGGACCGCGCCGATGAGCCCGCCCCCGATCGATACCGCCGAACTTGCCGCCATGCTGACCCGCAACGGTTTGACCCTGACACCGGCCCAGGTGGAGGAAATCCTGCCAGGCGCCCAAATCTTCAGCCAGATGATTGCCCGCGTGAACGCGCCCCTGCCTCGTGAAGCCGAACCGGCACTGACTTTCAATGCGGAGCAGCGCTGATGTCGGAATTCCTGACCATTGCCGAAGCCGGTCGTCGGATCGCCGCGAAACAGCTTTCCCCGGTCGAACTGGCGAAATCGCAGCTTGATCGCATCCGCCGGCTCGATCCGCGGTTGAACGCGTTCCTGTTGGTGACGGAAGAACGTGCGATGGCCGATGCCAAGGCTGCCGAGGCACGCCAGATGGCCGGTGGTCTGCTTGGAAAGCTGGACGGCATTCCGATCGCTCACAAGGACATCTACAACACGGCCGGCATTCGCACGACGGCGCATTCCAAGCTGCTGGAACACAATGTTCCGACGCAGGACGCGCATACGGTCAAGAAATGGTCCGACGCCGGCACGGTCATGCTGGGCAAGCTGGCGACGCATGAATTCGCGTTCGGCGGCCCGTCCTTCGATCTGCCCTGGCCGCCGGCGCGCAATCCGTGGAACACCGACCATTTCACCGCCGGTTCGTCGTCCGGCACCGGGGCGGCGGTCGCTGCGGGCCTGATTCTGGGCGGCACGGGCTCCGACACCGGCGGGTCGATCCGCGGGCCGGCGGCGTTGTGCGGCATTGCCGGGATCAAGCCCACCTATGGGTTGTCCAGTCGCGCGGGGATTTTGCCGCTGGCGTTTACGTTGGATCACGCCGGGCCGATGGCCTGGACGGCCGAGGACTGCGCTCTGCTGCTGCAAGGCATGGCCGGCTACCATGCGGCCGACCCGGCCAGCGCCAATCGTCCGGTGCCGAATTTCACCGCCGATCTGGGCAAGGGCGCGAAGGGCCTGCGTATCGGCGTGGTGCGGCATTTCTTCGAAAACGACCATCGCGCATCCGACACGACGCGGGCGGGGATCGACGCGGCAATGGATTTCTTCCGCAAGGAAGGTGCCGAGGTCCGCGACATTACCTTGTCTCCGGCAGCGGACTACCATGCGGTCGGCTATCTGATCATGGTCACCGAGGCATTCACCCTGCACGCACCCTGGATGCGCGAACGGTTCATGGACTACGGGGAGTTGTTTCGCGACCGGGTCGCTCTTGCGGCAACGGTCAGCGGGGCGGACATGGTGCAGACGGCGCGCCGCCGCCGGGTGCTGTGCCAGGAAATGGCGGCGGCGATGGAAGACCTGGACATCATCGTCAGCGCGTCCGCGGTGGGGGAGGCGCCTCGTTTCACGGATCTGACGAAATGGACCAACATGGAAAAGCCGTCGTTCACCATGCCGTTCAATGTCACCGGGTTTCCTGCAATCAGCATCTGCACCGGGTTCGGCGAGGGCGGCCTGCCTGTGTCCATGCAGTTGGTCGGTAAACCGTTCACCGAGCCGACCGTGTTCCGTGCCGCGCATGCCTATGAGAGCGCAATGTCCTGGCGGGCGCGCCGCCCGGCGATGGCGGATTGATGGCAGGGGCGCCGGCGGGGCGGTTGGCGCGATTTCGATGACCGCCACTATGTCCATGCCGACTCCAACACGGGATAAAAAATCCCCCAAACAGGAAATGTTCACATGACTCTGGCAGGCAAGGTTGCATTGGTCACAGGCGCGGGCAGTGGGATCGGACGGGCCTGCGCGTTGGCGCTGGCTGATGCCGGCGCCGCGATCGTGGCTGCGGACATCAATGCCGCTTCCGCCGCCGCAACGGCCGAGATGGTTGCCCAGGGGCAAAAGCGCGCGGTTGCGGTGACGGCCGATGTGGGGGATCTCGGTCAGATCGATGCGATGGTGAAGCAGGCGATGGCCGCGTTCGGGCAGATCGACATCCTGATCAACAACGCCGGCGTCACCCGCAGCGCCTACATTATGGACGTGACCGAGGCGGATTGGGATCGTATCCATCGCGTCAACGCAAAAGGCGTGTTCTTCTGCCTGCAACGAGTCGCCCAGGAAATGATCCCGCGGCGGACCGGCCGGATCATCAACACCGCCTCGATCGCGGGCAAGGGTTTCGCTGGGACCTCGAATGCCGCCTACGCTGCCAGCAAAGGCGCGGTGATCAGCCTGACCTATACGGCGGCGCAACAGCTCGCGCGCCACGACATCAATGTCAACGCGATCTGCCCCGGGATTACGCGCACACCCCTGGTCAGCGCCATGCTCGCACAACGCTCGGCTGACCGCGGCATCCCCATGGAGGACATCGAGCGGGACTTCACCAGCGGCATCCCGCTCGGCCGTACCAACGATCCGGAGGACATGGCGGCCATGGCGGTGTTCCTGGCCGGACCGGGCGGGCGGAACATTACGGGACAGACCTATAACGTCGATTGCGGGATCATTCCGCAATAGATGACGGCGGTGGCCCCGGGGCGGGCCGCCCTCTGTTAGGGAAACGCCACCGCCATCCCATGGCGGTGGCGGTCCCGGGCGACCCCTACGATCCCACCCGAGCCCCTCGCAGCTTGGCCATCAACGACCCCACGATCCCCTGCGGCAGATAGATGATGAACAGCACCAGCAGGATGCCATAGACGAAATTGTCCCAGCCCACGGCGGCGGTACCGAAGCCAATCCGGAGAACCTCGGCCAGCATGATGGTGATGACGGCGCCCACGGTCGGGCCGAGCAGCACGTAGATGCCTCCCACGACAGACGCGAACACCATCTGCAACGACGCGGAGATGCCGCTGACCGTATCGGGCGAGATGAACATCTGGTACTGGCAGTAAAGCGCCCCGCCCAGGGCGGTCATGGCCGCGCTCAGGGCTGTGATTTTCAGTTTTTCGGCGGTGACATGCACGCCGGCGGCGCTGGCGGCGTCCTCATCCTCGGAAATCGCTTCCAGGGCGTAGCGCATCATGCTGCGATCGACATACCAACGCACGAACAGCCCGCCACCCCAGATCGCCAGCGCGATCCAGTACCAGGTCTCCTTGTCGGTGAACTGGAAGGCGAACAGCGAGCTGCCGCCGGGCACGCGTTGCGGCGTATAGCCCAGGGATCCGCCGGTGACGTCGCGGGTCGCGGTGATGACCTGCAGGACGATGGCGCTCAACGCCATGGTCACCAGCGCGAAATAATGCCCAGTGATACGAAAACGAGAACACGGATAGGCGATCAGCACCGCCAGACCGGCGGCGGCCAACATGGCCAGAGGAATGCCGATCCACGGCGTCAGGCCGAAATTGTTCCACAGCAGCGCATTGACATAGGCCCCGACACCAAGGAACCCGCCATGCCCCAGCGACACCAGCCCGAACCGGCCCATCACCGACCAGGACGTATAGACGAACGACCAGATCAGGATGATGACGATGATATGGAGCGGGTAGGGCGAATTGTAAATGAAGGGCAGGGCGACCAGAGCGGCGCCGGCGATCCATGGCAGTAATTTACTCATGACCGGCGTCCCATCAGGCCCTGGGGCCGGACGAACATCATCACGATGAAGAAGACGAAGGCGAAGACGTAGCCCCACTCAAGTTCCAAATAGAGCCCGCCGACCGAGATGATTTCCGCGAACACGAAGGCCGCGATGAAACCACCGACCATGCTGCCCAGACCGCCGAGCACGCAGATCATGAAGGTGATCGGGCCGAAGGTCAGGCCGATGAACGGATGCACGTCGTATTGCAGTACCAGAAGGCAGGCTGCCAGGCCGGCCAGCACGCCGCCGATCGCGGATGTGATGATGTAGATCCGTTTCGTATCGACGCCCATCAGCGGCATGATCTGCCGGTCCTGCGCGATGGCGCGGATCGCGGTGCCGGTATAGGTGCGCGACAGGAACAGATACAGCACCACCATCCCCAGCAGTGCCACGCCGAATGCCAGCAGGCGGGTGTAGCTGACGAACATGTCGGCGATCTCGATCACCGGCAGGCGGATGCCCAGGTTCTTGAAATCAATGCCAAACGTGATGGTCGCGGTGCTTTGCAGCAAGGCCAGCACGCCGCCGGTCGCCAGCAACTGGTTGATCGGCGCCGCGCCGAGCAGAGGCTGGATGACGATGACATGGAGCAAGACGCCCAGGACGCCGACGCCGGCCATGCTGATGATCGCGACCACCACAAAGGGCAAATGGTAGACCGAATACAGGTAGTACATCGAGTACATACCCATCATGATCAGTTCGGCGTAACAGATCCAAACCACGTCGATGACGCCGAAGATCAGGTTCAGCCCCAGCGCCAGCAGCGCGAGAACGCCGCCCAGGAGCACGCCGTTGATCAGCGCCTCCAGCAGGTAGATGTCGAATATTGCGGACATTGACGGGTTCTCTCACACGCCCAGATAGGCTTCGCGGATCGTGTCGCTTGCCATCAACTCGGCCGCGGTGCCGCTGACGCGGATGGACCCGGCTTCGAGCAGATAGGCACGATCGACCACGCGCAGCACCTGGCGGACATTCTGTTCGACGATCAGTACGGTCAGTCCGCTGGCGCGGATGCGTTCCACCAGCGCGAACACCTGCTGCACGATCACCGGCGCGAGACCGGCCGAGGGTTCATCCAGTAGCAGCAGCCGCGGTTCGGACATCAGCGCACGACCGATGGCGCACATCTGCTGCTCGCCGCCCGACATGGTGCCGGCATACTGGTCGCGGCGTTCCTTCATGCGCGGGAACAGGTCGTAGACGAATTCCAACCGCTCCCGATACTTGGCGCGGGCCTTGGGGATGAAGGCGCCCATGCGGAGGTTGTCCTCCACCGTCATGCGCGGGAACAGGCGGCGGTTTTCCGGCACATGGGCGATGCCGAGTTCCAGGATCTTGTGCGGGGGTGTCGCCAGAAGGTCGGTGCCTTCCATGGACAGGCGGCCCTTGGTGGGGCGGATCAGGCCGGAAATCACCCGCATCAGGGTGGTCTTGCCGGCACCGTTGGGGCCGATGACGCCGATCGCCTCGCCCGCGCGCACTTCCAGGGACACGTCGAACAGCGCCTGCATGGTGCCGTAGCCGGCATCGATGCCGGACAGATCGAGCATTTTTGTCACGACCGGCTCAACCGCGCGCCGCTGCCATCGCCTGCACGGCAACGGCATCGCTTCCCAGATAGACCTCGACCACGCGGGGATCGTTGGTGATTTCCGACGGCAGGCCCTCGGAGATTTTCTCGCCGTGATCCAACACCATCACGCGGTCGACGACGCGCATCAGGACTCCCATGATATGCTCAACCCAGATGATGGTGATGCCCAGTTCGGCGCGGATGCGGTTCAGCATGTCGGCCGCCTGGTCCATTTCGTGTTCGTCCAACCCGCCCAGGCTTTCATCGGCCAGCAGCAGTTTGGGCTCGGTTGCTAGCGCCTTCGCCAGTTCCAGCTTTTTCAGGCCGGCGGCGCCCAGCCCATCGACCGGAGCGTGCCGATCCAGCGGGAGGCCGACCAGGGTCAGGGCCTTTTCCGCGGATTCGAACGCCTTGGCGCGGGTGCGGCCTTCCTGGCCGTAATACCCGGCCAGAGCGACATTCTCGAAGATCGTCAGGCGGCGAAACGGGCGCGGGATCTGGAAGGTCCGCCCGATGCCGCCCTGGATGATGGCATAGGGCGCCATACCGGCCAATTCACGCCCCTGGAAACGGATCGATCCGGCGGTCGGCGGGAAGAAGCCCGACAGCATGTTGAAGATCGTGCTTTTGCCCGACCCGTTGGGGCCGATCAGACCGAGAATCTCGCCCTGATCGACCTTGAACGACACGTTGTTGACAGACGTGAAGCCGCCGAAACGCTTGATCAATCCGTTGACTTCAAGCACGGGATCACTTCACCGCGTAGGGCGACGAAGCGGGCAGCGGCAGCACGGGTTCCTTGATCTGCAACGCCTTCGGCCAGACGACGACCGACTCGTCGTTGACATATTGCACGATCACCGGGAAGCCGCGGGTGTTCTGACCGGCCATGACGGCGGCTTCCGGCTCGAACTTCACACCGAAGCCCAACATGGTGCCGCCGTCCGGCAGATCGACGTCGAGCGCGGCCTTGCGCAGCGATTCGGAATCGGCTCCGCCATAGACCTTGATCGCGCGCCGCAAGACCTCGTTCATGAAGACGTAAGTGTTGCTGGCGGCCATGCCAACATGGGCGGATTTGATCTTGGTGTCGGGACGCGCCTTCATGTATTCGTCGCCGATCATCTGGATGACGGGCAGCAGCTCCGGCTTCAGCGCCGATGGGTTGGACAGCCAGATCGAGATCGGATCGACGTTGAAGAAGTAGTTCACGTCGGTGCCCAGCGATTCCTTCAGCTTGGAATACACGCCGTAGCCCGCGCCATGGCCGATCAGCGCCTGGAAGCGCAGTCCGAGCTCGCGCGACTGGCGCAGCAGCAGGGTGATATCCGGGTTGTAGCCGGTGTGCAGGATCACGTCCGGGCGGGCGCGCTTCAGCTTGGTCACCAGCGACGACAGGTCGGGGGATGTCGCCGAGTAGCCTTCCTTCATCACCACGTTCAGGCCGGCGGCCTTGGCGCCTGCCTCGTTGCCGGTGGAGACGTCCACGCCATAGGCGCCGTCTTCATGGATGATCGCGACGCGCAGGTCCTTCGGGTCCTTGCCGAACTTGTCCTTCGCGTTCTTGGCGATGAAATCAGCCGACATCATGCCGAATTGCCGTCCGCTGGGCTGCACCCGGAAGGCCAGGCGGAAATGCCGGTTTTCCAGCACCGCGGAGGAAATGCAGGTCGTCATCCACATGAATTTCTTGAACTGGTCGATGCGCGCCGCGGCGGGCACGCATTGCGCGGAGGAGAACATGCCCAGCAGCATGTCCACTTTCTCCTGCTCGATCAGCCGGATCGCTTCGTTGATGGCGATGTCGGGCTTGCTTTGGGCGTCGGCGTAGATGGCCTCGATCTTGTAGCCTTCGATGCCACCCTGCTTGATGAAGTGGTCGATGATGATCTTGGAGCCGAGATAGTGCAGATCCGATCCGCCGCCGGCGAACGGGCCGGTCAGGTCGAAGATCACGCCGATCTTGAACTTCTTTTCCTGGGCGTCGGCCGAGCCGGGTCCTGCCAGGAACGCCAATCCAACCATCAATCCGCCGAGAAGACGGGCTATTCCGCGCCGGCCCATGTGTAACCTCCTGCTTGCCGAACCTTGAGGCGGTTCGTGGGGGAGGTTTGGAAGGGCGGGCGGCGTATTGTCAAGCGACCTTGGGAGGAAGGGCGGGGCTTCCGCCCCGGACCCCGACCAAGGGCTCCGCCCTGGACCCGCCAAGGGCGACGGCCCTTGGAACCCGGATCATTGGTGGGATGAGGATAGGGGGCCTACACGGACCTCTCGCCGTCCGTGTAGGCCCCCTATCCTCATCCCACCCAAAGAATCGCATTCCAAAGGCCGCGCCTTTGGTGGGGTCCAGGGGCAAAGCCCCTGGTCGGGGTCCGGGGCTGAAGCCCCGCCCTTCTTCCCCGGTCATTGACCACGCATCCCCGACATCGGTATTGGCAAACGGCCACGCGGCGCCATCTCTAGCCGCGGCGCGGCCGGCGCCGCCTGAAGGATATCGATCTCATGCCTCTGCGCCTGCCGCTTCGTGCGCTTGTGCTCTTGCCTTTGCTGTTGCCTCTCGCCGCCCATGCGCAGGCGCCCGCCGGGCCGCCGCCATCGGTCGGTGTCGTGCGCGCGGAAATGCGCCCGGTGACCGAGACATCCGAGTTCATCGGGCGAGTCCAGGCCATCGGCCGCGTCTCGCTGACCGCGCGCGTCACCGCGTTCCTGGAACAGCGGCTGTTTGTGGAGGGCACGGAAGTCAACGAGGGCGATCTGCTGTTCAAGCTGGAACGCGGCCCCTACGAAGCCGCCGCGCAGCAGCAGGAAGCGTCGGTGGCGGATGCCTCGGCGCGTTTGGCCAATGCCAACATTCAGTTGAACCGGGCGCAACAATTGCTCGGTGGGCCGGCGGGACGGGGATCGGCGGTGGATGACGCCATCGCGGCGCAACGATCCCAGGCCGCGCAGGTGCTGGCGGCGCAGGCGCAGTCGCGGATGGCGCAACTCAATCTGGCCTACACGGAAATCCGCGCCCCGATCAGCGGCAAGATCAGCCGAGCGGCGGTGACCGTGGGGAATGTTGTTTCGCCGAACACGGGGGCGCTGGCGAGTATTGTCAGCCAGGACCCCATGCATGTGCTGTTTCCGGTCGCCGCGCGGGCGCGGTTGGAGCTGGAAAAGCGTTACGCTGACAAGGGCGGCATGCAGGGTGTGATCGTGCGGCTGCGGTTGTCCGATGGCACAATGTATGGACAGGTCGGCAAGATCGACTACGTGGACCCCTCGGTGGCGCCAAACACCGACACCATCATCCTGCGGGCCACCATCGCCAACCCGCCGCTGCGCCCGATCGAACCTGGCAAGCCGGTGGAGCGGCCGCTGACCGACGGCGCCTTCGTGACCGTCAGCGTCGAAGGGATCGAACCGGTCACCGCGCTTTCCATCCCCCGCGCCGCCGTACTGTCCGACCAGCAGGGGAATTTCGTCTACGTCGTCACCCCGCAAAACAAAATCGAACAACGCAAAATCCAGCTCGGCCAATCCACCCCCGCATCCGCGACCGTTCTGAGCGGTCTGAAGGAAGGCGAGAGCGTTGTCCTGGAAGGCCTGCAACGTGTCCGGCCGGGGATTGACGTCGCGCCATCCCCCGCGTCTCCCGGCCCGGGCCGCTAGGCGAGTGACGGGGCACATCGCATGATTTCCTCTGTCTTTGTCGACCGGCCGCGGCTTGCGATCGTCCTCGCCATTCTGATGACCCTGGCCGGCGGGTTGTCGATGCTACGGCTGCCGGTGTCGCAGTTTCCCGACATCGTGCCGCCACAGGTCATCGTCAGCACCTCCTTTTCCGGCGCTTCGGCGCAGGTGGTGGAAACCACGGTCGCGCAGACTCTGGAGGCGGCGGTCGTCGGCGTCGACAAGGCGCTTTACATGAAGTCCACCAGCTCCAACGCCGGCAACTACACGTTGACCGTGACGTTTGAGCTTGGGACCAATCCCGACATCAACACCGTCAATGTCAATAACCGCGTGCAGCAGGCGCTGGCCAAGTTGCCGACGGAAGTGCAGCGCAACGGCGTAACCGTGCGCAAGCGTTCCACCGCGGTGCTGGCGTTCCTGCAGTTCTACTCGGAGGACGGCAAATACGACACGCTGTTCCTCAGCAACTACGTCACGATCAACGCGCTGGACCGGCTGGCGCGCACGCCGGGGATCGGGGATGCGCAGTTGTTCGGGCGGCTCGATTACTCGATGCGGATATGGTTCGACATGAACCGGCTGGTGGCGCTGAATCTGGCGCCCGCCGACGTGATCGCGGCGATCCAGGCGCAGAATATCCAGGCTGCGGTGGGCCGGATCGGCGCGCAGCCGACCAGCGACGCGACTCAGTTCCAGCTCAGTGTGCAGACCCAAGGCCGGTTGGTCACGCCGGAACAGTTCGGTGACATTCTGATCCGCGCCCAAGGCGACGGTGCGGTGCTGCGGCTGCGCGATGTCGCGCGGGTGGAACTTGGGGCCGCCAACATGGACAGCGAGAGCCGGTTGAACGGCAATCCCGCGGTGTCCATCGGCCTGTATCTCGCGCCCGGTGCCAATGCGGTGCAGACCTCCGCCCTGGTGCGTTCGGCGCTGGACGAGTTGTCGAAGCGGTTCCCGGACGGCGTGAAGGCGCGGATTTTCTACGACAGCAGCACCTTCGTTGCCGCCACCATCGAGGAAGTGGTGCTGACCCTGGCCATCGCCTTCGTGTTGGTCGTAGGGGTTGTGTATCTGTTCCTGGGCAACTGGCGTGCCACGATCATTCCGGTGGTGGCGATCCCGGTCAGTCTGATCGGGACCCTGGCAATCCTGCTGGCGGCGGGGTTCTCGGCCAACACGATTTCGCTGCTGGCGATGGTGCTGGGCATTGGCATCGTCGTCGATGACGCGATCGTGGTGGTCGAAAACGTCGAACGGGTGATGGCCGAGGAGCCTCATCTGACCCCGGCCCAGGCCACCAAGAAGGCCATGATACAGATCACCGGGCCAGTGATCGCGATTTCCCTGGTGCTGCTGTCGGTGTTCGTGCCGGTGGCGTTCATTCCGGGGGTGTCGGGCACCTTGTTCCGGCAGTTCGCGGTCACGATCAGCGTGGCGATGTTGCTGTCGGCGATCAACGCGCTGACCCTTTCGCCGGCGCTGTGTGCGGTGTTCCTGCGTCATGGCGGGCCGGCGCGCGGGCCGATGGGCTATGTCCTGCGCGGCATCGACCATATGCGCGACGGCTATGCGGCGGTGGTCTCGCGGCTGGTGCGGATGTCCGTGCTGTCGGTGATCGTGGTCGCGGCGTCTGGCGCCGGCATCTGGTATTTGGGCAAAATGACTCCGACCGGGTTCCTGCCGGAAGAAGACCAGGGCGCGTTCTTTGTGGCCGTGCAATTGCCCGACGGCGCCTCGGTCGGGCGCACGCGCGTGGTGGTGGAGCAGGTGGAAAGCCTGATCCGCCCCATGCCGCAGGTGGAAGGCGTGCTGTCGATCGTCGGGTTCTCCCTGCTTGATGGCGGCAACCAGCCGAATTCCGCCTTCATCGTGGTGCGCCTGAAGCCGTTCGCCGACCGCCCGGCCGCGGCGGACAACGCCCAGGCGGTGATCGGACGCATCTTCGGTGCCGTGCGTCAGGTCCGCACCGCCAACGTCTTCCCCTTCAACCTGCCGCCGATCATCGGCCTGTCGACCGGCGGCGGCTTTGAGTATCAGTTGGAGGATCTGGAAGGCCGCGATCCCGCCGAACTGGCCAGTGCCATGCGTGGGCTGTTGGCTGCCGCCGGTCAGGATCCCCGCATCGGGCGGGTGTTTTCGACGTTCACGGCGTCCAATCCCTCGATCTGGCTGGATATCGATCGCGACAAGGCCCAGGCGCTGAGTTTGCGGATCGCCGATGTCTTCGCCGCGATGCAAACGACGTTGGGCGGGTTTTACATCAACGACTTCAACCTGTTCGGTCGCACCTGGCAGGTGAACATTCAGGGCGATGCCGCCGATCGCAGCGACCTGTCGGATATCTACAAGATCCATGTCCGCAACACCCGGGGCGAGATGGTGCCGTTGCGCGCCATTGTCGATGTGCGTGTCGTGGTCGGACCGCAGGTGATTACCCGCTACAACAACTATCGCTCGGTCACGGTGAATGGCTCGCCGCGGCCGGGCCTGTCGTCGGGCGATGCGCTGGCGGCGATGGATGAGATTTCCGCCCGCACCTTACCCGCCGGCTATACGTTCGAATGGACCGGCACCGCGTTTCAGGAGCGCCAGGCTGCGGGGCAGACGGGCCTGATCCTGTCGCTGGCGATCATGTTTGCGTATCTGTTCCTCGTCGCGCTTTACGAAAGCTGGACGATTCCGGTGCCGGTTTTGCTGTCGGTTTCGGTCGGCGTGCTGGGGGCGTTCGGCGGGTTGCTGCTGTTCGGATTGTCACTGGATCTGTATGCACAGATCGGCATGGTGGTGCTGATCTCGTTGGCCGCCAAAAACGGTATCCTGATCGTGGAATTCGCCAAGGAGCAGCGAGAAGCCGGGCTGTCGATCCGGGACGCCGCGGTGATCGGTGCCAGGATGCGAATTCGTGCGGTGATGATGACGTCGATCGCGTTCATCGCCGGTCTGGTGCCGCTGGTCTGGGCGCATGGTGCGGCGATGCTCAGCAGGCGGGCGGTGGGCACGGCGGTGTTCGCGGGGATGATCGTTGCGTCCACTGTTGGGGTGTTTCTGATCCCGATGCTGTATGCGGTGTTCCAGTCGATGCGGGAAAGCGTGAAGGCGCGGTACGGGCGTGGTGGGGCGAGGCACTGAGACCACGGCATGGTGGCATAGCCAGGGCAACAAACGGCAGGCAACGCGACGGATTGTCCGCCCTCCTGATCGGGTCAGATCGCTCAGGAGGGCCCGCACATGACTGATTTTCGTTGCATGCCGATCAGTGCCTCGATTGCCGACCGCTTCCGCGCGACCGGCGTCGATGACGGTGGCAATGCGCTGCGGCGTCGGGGCCCTGGGGCGGACTCACGGTGTCCATGCCGTCGCTGTCTGCGCTTTTCGGGCCCTGGGCAGACAGTGCTGCTGGGCTCGTTTCATCTCGCGCAACCGCGGGGGGTGTATTGGTCGGCGAGCCCGATCTTCGTGCATGCCGAACCCTGCGAGGCCTTCGATCGGGTGAATGAAATTCCCGAGATTGTGCGCGATTCGCTGGTGTCGGTCCGGGCCTATGATCGGGATGACATGTGTCTCTACGACCTGGGGCAGGTGGCCGAGGGACGCGACGTGGATCGACCTCTGGCGCGGGCGCTGGGCGACGCCAGGACCGCGTTCGTGAACATTCATACAGCCAAGCCGGGGTGCCTGTTATGCCGAGCGGAGCGGTGTTGAGGGGGGTGTTGTGCCTGTCTGGTCGCGAGAGGGTTCCCGCGGTCAGACCGGCACAGTCAGCGCGTCATACTCATACAACCAGTCGTAACGCTGGCTGATTTTCTCCACGGTAAACTCCCGCGCCACATAGGCGGCCGCACCCTCGGCCGTTCCGAACGCGGGATTGTGGAAGCGTTTGGTGTTGTCCGACGACCCGCGCACGATAGCCGTTGTGCGGGACAGGCGGGCTTGTTCGTAGTGCTGCATTGCCTCCGCGACGTCATACTGGTCCAGGCAGCGGGCGATCACGATGGCATCTTCCAGCGCCATGTTGGCACCTTGCGCCAGGAACGGCAGGGTCGGATGCGCGGCATCACCCATCAGGCAGACCCGACCTTCCGCGTAATGATCCAGCGGTTCGCGTCCCGCCAGGCCCCATTTGAACGGGGTGTCGATGTTGCGGATGATCGTCTTCACGTCCTCATGCCAATGGCGCAAATCGTGCAGGCATTCCTCGCGAGACCCTTCCTCGGTCCAGGATTCCACCTGCCAGTCGTCGCGTTCCACCACGCCGACGAAGTTCAGCAACTCCCCCCGGCGCAGCGGATAGGTCACGACATGACCGCCCACGCCCATCCAGTTGGAACCGACCAAACGGCGCTGATGCGGCGGCAAACGCTCCATCGGCACCAGGCCGCGCCAGGCCATGATGCCGGTGAACTGAGCGCGTCCCTCACCGAACATCTGCTGGCGGATGCGGGAATGCACGCCATCCGCACCGATCAGCACGTCGCCGCGCACGCGCTCTCCGTTCGCCAGATGCAATGTCACGCCGTTGCTGTCCTGGTCGAACCCGACGCAGGACGCGCCGGTGCGGATCGCGTCTGGCGCTGCCTGTCGCACCGCGTTCAACAGCACGGTATGGAAGTCGCCGCGATGCACCATCCAGTAGGGGGCGCCGAAACGTTCCACCGAGACTTCGCCCAGGTCGTGAATTCGCCAGCTTTGCCCGGTGTAGCCGGCGCGGATTTCCTTGGCGGTGGCGGCGCAGACGACCTGCTCCATCGCGTCTTGCAGGCCCAGCGCGATCAGCAGGCGGGTGCCGTTGGCGCCGAGTTGGACGCCGGCGCCGACTTCGCGCGGTTCGGCGACCTGCTCGAAGACGCGCACGTTATAGCCGCGCTGGATCAAGGTCAGCGCGGCGGTCAGTCCGCCCAGGCCGGCGCCGGCGATCAGGACGTCACGCATCGAAACGATCCTCCCGCCACAGCGACAGCACGTCCTGCACCGGACGGTCGGAGAAACTAAACAGCACCGCCTCCGACGAGGCTCGATGGTGATGCCGATGCCAGCTTGGCACCACGAACAGATCGCGCGGCTTCCAGCGGAACACGGTATCGCCGACGACCGTTTCGCCCTCGCCTTCCACCACCGAGTAGACCGTGCCATCGGTGGAACGATACGGCGCGCTCGCGAACCCCGCCGGCAGCAGCGCCATGAAGGCGCCGATGGTGGGCATGGGCGCGCCGCCGGTGCCTGGATTGATGTAGCGCAGTTTGTATCCATGACAGGGATCGGGATCGCCGTTGCGCGCCATGGTCGCCAGCGCCTCCCGCGACCGGGAATACGGGTAGTTGAACACCGGAGAGGACTTCACCGCGGGCTTCCAGTCTACCGGCACCATATTGGCACCGTAACGGGCCAGACTGTCGCCGGACGGACGCGACACGCTCTGGCTGTCGGCGTTCAGTTGTTCGGCGAAACTGGCGTCGAACATGCGCACGATGGGGACGTCCAGCCCGTCCAGCCACACCATAGGCTGGCTCGTTTCGTTGCCGTGGTCGTGCCAGGTCCAACTGGGGGTGATGACGAAATCCCCTGGCTCCATCAGGGCGCGCTCGCCCTCGACCGCGGTATAGGCGCCATGGCCCTCGACGATGAAACGCAGCGCGGATTGGGTGTGGCGATGGGCCGGCGCGACCTCTCCCGGCATAATCAGTTGCAGGCCCGCGAACAGGGAATGGGTGACCCGGGTTTCCCCCTTGCAGCCGGGATTTTCCAGGATCAGCACCCGCCGTTCGGCTTCCTTGGCGGTGATCAGGCCGCCAGCCTGCATCAGATAGGGCCGCACGACGTTGTCATAGTCCCACTTGACCGGGACGGCGGGGGAGGTCGGGGATCGGGTCACGATCCCATGCAACCGCTCCCACAACGGGGCCAGGCTGTGGTCGGCGATCTGGTCGTAAAATGCCTGCCGTTCGGCGGAGGCGGCGGGAGTATGCGCCGTGTCGTTCATTGACGTTCCCCTGTCCCAGAATGGATTGGGGTTAGGCAGCGCGTCGGGGCCTGTCAAGGAACGGTGGGGGATGCGATGCGAAGGGCCGAGTGCGGTGAGGATGGTGCACAAAATCGCGTCAGGGCCGACTGCCTTCGAATTGTGCGCCGGTGATGTTTTTCAGGCAGGAACGCGGCAGGGATTAACGGCGGGGTTTGGCAACGAAAACCCCCGTATTCCGCATGTTCATGAAATGAAAACAGGCCTTTTTGGCATTCTTCCGCAACGAACCGGCCCGGGACGTCCAGTTCATGTGATCTCTGAAGATGGCCGAAAAGCCGTTTGGTCCGAGGAGGTTGTCGATCGACCTTTATGCCTAGTCTGAACTCATCCATCCGCGGTGGCCACGACCGGATTGGCATATTTGGGTATTGATGCGACCGCCGTTAACCACTGCACGGAATTTGAACATCCCATGTAAAATCAGATATTTACCGGCCAATCTGAACCCATCGATGGATGGCGCCAACAATTTGCTTGCCACGAAGTCCGCCGCATTATAGAACATACGAAGAACGCTAGGTCCCTCCGTTGCTCGCTGTCCTGACCAACCCGATCGCCACACTTCTCGTCCTGCTTGGGCGTGTTGCCGGCTTGGCCGAGCGGCTTTTTGGGGGAAGTCTGAAGGCGTTGGAGCGAGGGGAGTGGTCGGAATACGGCGGTGCAAGGCAATCGGCCAGCACACCGCGCAGGGGCCAACGGTCATGGCATCCCGTACAACAATCACGGCCCGACCAAAATGTCAGCCCGACGCGGTGGAAAGACCCGTCAGGCCGGAACCCGCGCCGACTGTCCTCCTTTACCCTTCCCCTTCGCGATCGCAATCGCGCTTGGCACCTCGACATCGATTTCCAGCATGGACACCTTGTCGCCCCGGTCCAGCTTGATCTGTACCGCGCTGCGATCCACCGTCACATGCTTGGCAATCACCGCCAGGATTTCCTCCTGCAAGGTTGCCAGCAGATCGGACTTGCCGATCACCGCACGCTCATGCGCCAACAGCACCTGTAGCCGTTCCCGAGCAACCGGCGCCGTATCCCGCTTGATGCGGAACAGGCTGAGCAGGTTCATGCGACCCTCCGCCCGAACAGCCGGCTCATGAGGCCTTTGCGCTCCAGCGGCACGACGACCTCGACCGATTCGCCCTTCAACCGGCGCGCCGCGTCGAAATAGGCGCGGGCAGGGGCGCTGGTCGGGTTGTTCAAGGTCACCGGGGCGCCAACATTGGACGCACGCAGGACTTCCTCGCTCTCCGGGATGATCCCCAGCAGCGGGATCGACAGGATTTCCAGGATATCCTCGGTCTTCAGCATCTCATTGCGGGCGGCCCGAGCGGTGTCGTAGCGGGTGAGCAGCAGATGCTTCTCCATCCGCTCCCCCTTTTCCGCGCGCAGGGTCTTCGAGTCGAGCATCCCGATGATCCGGTCCGAATCGCGGACCGAGGAGACTTCCGGGTTGGTCACCACCACCGCGACATCCGCATGGCGCATCGCCAGCAGGGCCCCACGCTCAATCCCGGCGGGGCTGTCGCAGATCACCCAGTCGAATTTTTCGCGCAATTCGCCGATCACGCGTTCCACGCCGGCTTCGGTCAGCGCATCCTTGTCGCGAGTCTGCGAGGCCGGCAGCAGGGACAGGGTGTCGATGCGCTTGTCGCGGATCAGCGCCTGGTTGAGCTTGGCATCGCCCTGAACGACGTTGATAAGGTCGAACACCACGCGGCGTTCGGCACCCATGACCAGGTCCAGGTTGCGCAGGCCGACATCGAAATCGACGACGACCACGTTTTCGCCGGTCTGAGCCAGGGCCGCACCCAGCGCCGCGGTGGATGTCGTCTTGCCGACGCCCCCCTTGCCGGATGTCACGACCAGAACCTTGGCCATCTGAGTCTCCCTCTTGGCGTTCACTCTAGCGCTGAAATCTTCATCCGCTCCCCATCCAGCCAGACCTGGACGGCCTTGCCGATGAAGTTGGCGGGCATGTCGTCGGCGGTCTGGTAGACACCGTCGATGGCAATCAGTTCGGCCTGCAGCTTGCGGCAGAAGATGCGAGCCCCGGCATTGCCGGACAGTCCCGCGATCGCGCGCCCGCGCAGGGTACCATATATATGGACGGATCCGCCGGCCATCACCTCCGCGCCCGAGGCAACGGAGCCCAAAATCGTGACGTCGCCGCGTTCGAACACGATGGACTGGCCGGAGCGGATCGGATGGTCGATCACCAGCGCGGTTGGTTCCCCCGATGCGTTGTCCGCGGGTTCCGACGCTGCTGGGGTCGGAGCGGACGCGGCTTTCGGTTCGTCCGGCACCTCGATCGGGCGGCCGGGTCCGCTATTGCCCCCCAGGGGGCGACCCCAGGCTTCGACTCCCGGCCAGGACGGATGGGCGCCTTCGGTGCCGATGATACGGATGCCGCGCTGTTCCAGCAGTTGCAGGAATTCGGCGACACCGGTTTGCTGGTGGGGCAGGGCACCCAGGTCCACGACCACAGGCCGTCCGGCAAAGAAGGTCGGCGACCGCTCCACCTGCGCGTCCAGGGCTTGCAGCCATTCCTGCAACGGTGCTTCAGGGGCCAGCACCAACGCCATGATGGAGCGGCCGCGTAGGCGTATGAAAGGGCGAGTTTCGGTGGTTGTCACGCAGAGTCAGGTATCCCCAGGCGAGCCAACCGTCAACGAGAATCGAGCGTCCAACCACAAAATGATGGGGATAACTGGCCGCATGACCCCTAGGTGTTGATAACGACCATCTCGTTGCAGCGCTCGGCCGGCCCTCGGTGCACACCGAGCGCAGGCACAGCGGACCGAGTGGGGCGGGCATTCCCGGTTTTTGCGTGGCCGGTCTACAATGGCCAAAGACGAGCCCATCGGGAGGATATCATGACCGGCAGCAGCCCCTATGAACAGGGCCTGGACAAGAACCAGGCGAACCATGCGCCTCTGACGCCGCTGACCTTTATCGAGCGGGCGGCAGCCGTCTATCCGGACAAGCCATCGGTCGTGCATGGCGATCTGCGGTACACGTGGAAGGAAACCTATGCCCGGTGCCGGCAACTGGCCTCCGCCCTGGCGCGTCGCGGCATCGGCAAGAACGACACGGTCGCGATCATGGCGCCCAATACCCCGCCGATGTACGAGGCGCATTTCGGCATCCCCATGGCTGGCGCGGTCCTGAACTCCTTGAATACCCGCCTGGATCCGGAAACCATCGCCTTCATGCTGAGGCATGGTGGCGCGCGGGTGCTGATCACCGACCGCGAATTTTCTCCCATGATCGAGCAAGCCCTGGCGCTGCTGGATGACAAGCCGCTGGTCATCGATATCGACGATCCGCTCTGCCAGGACGGCAAACTCCTGGGCGAGACCACCTATGAAGCCTTCCTGCGGGAGGGTGATCCCGATTTCGCCTGGAAGAATCCGGCTGATGAATGGGACGCCATCTCGCTGAGCTACACCTCCGGCACCACCGGCGATCCCAAGGGCGTGGTCTATCACCATCGTGGCGCGCATCTGAACGCGGTCAGCAACATCCTGAACTGGGGGATGCCGCACCACGCCGTCTATCTTTGGACCCTGCCGATGTTCCACTGCAACGGCTGGTGCTTTCCCTGGACGGTGGCCGAACGCGCCGGGGTGAATGTGTGCCTGCGCCGGGTGGAGCCGAAGGCCGCGCTCGATGCCATTCGCACCCATAGTGTGACCCATATGTGCGGCGCGCCCATCGTCTACTCGATGTTGATCAATGCGCCGCGGGAGCTGCTGGCCGGGATCGACCACCGGATCGCCGGTCAGGTCGCCGGCGCCGCGCCGCCCGCCGCCATCATCGCCGGAGCCGAGGAGATCGGTATCGAACTCACCCATGTCTACGGCCTGACCGAGGTCTATGGTCCGGCCTCGGTCTGTTCCAAGCACGCGGCCTGGGCCGATCTTCCGATTGATCAGCGCGCCGAACGCAACGGGCGGCAGGGAGTCCGGACTCCGTTGCAGGAGGCTCTGACCGTGCTGGATCCGGATACCATGCAGCCGATTCCGTGGGATGGCGAAACCATGGGTGAGATCATGTTCCGCGGCAACATCACCATGAAGGGCTACCTGAAGAACCCATCCGCGACCGACAAGGCGTTCGAGGGCGGTTGGTTCCACACCGGTGACCTGGCCGTGATGTATCCGGATGGCTACGTGAAGATCCGCGATCGCTCGAAGGACATCATTATCTCGGGTGGTGAGAATATTTCGTCCATTGAGGTCGAGGAGGCGCTTTATCGCCATCCCTCGGTGCTGAGTGCCGCCGTCGTGGCCCAGCCGGACGAGAAGTGGGGCGAAACGCCTTGCGCCTTCGTGGAACTGAAGCCCGGCGCGACGGTCACGGCCGAGGAACTGCGTGTGTTCTGCCGCCAGCATCTGGCGGGGTACAAGGTGCCTCGGACCTATGTCTTCCAGGAGATCCCGAAGACCTCGACCGGCAAGATCCAGAAATTCGCGCTGCGGGAAATCGCCAAATCCGCCAGCGCAATCGGCTGAACAGGAGGAAACCCCATGACGGTAGGACTGCTGGTCGTTCCGGCCAACAACACGACGATGGAAGCCGAGATGAACGCGCTGTGCCCGCATCTGGCGCCGTTCCTGGTGGCTCGGGTCAAGCGGCCGGCGCGGACCCTGACCGTGGACGATCTGCCGGATTATCGCCGCAGTACGCTGGAGGCGATCGAACCGTTCCTGGCCGACAGGCCCGACCTGGTGGTTTATGGCTGCACGGCGGCGGGCTTCCTGGGTGGTCCGGACGGCAACGCGATGATGGTGGAAGCGCTTCGGGAGCTGACTGCGGCCGTGGTCGTCTCCACCGCCGGTGCCATGGAAGAAGTCCTGGCCGAGGAAGGTGTCACCGAGATCGCCGTCGTCACCCCCTATCTGACCGCGGTGAATGACGGGCTGCGGGCCTATCTGAACCATGCCGGTGTCGCGGTTGAGGTGCTGGACAGTTTCTTTTGTGAGACCGTCGCTGCATTGGGAGAGATCACGGAAGATCAGGTGCGGGAGAAGGCCCTGGCCACGGTGACCGATCGCAGCCGATCCCTATTCATCGCCTGTTCCCAACTGCCGACTCTGAACCTCGTCCCCGAGTTGCGGGAGCGGCTCGGCATACCGGTATGGTCGTCGATCCAGGCCACGGCGTGGGCGGCGGATCGGGCGCTGGAGAGGGAGCTGACCTGATCCGCAAACGGGGATTGTTACCCCTGGTGGCGGTTGCGACGAAGCCCACCGTCGGTCGCGCGGATCTCAACGTTGGGCTTGAATCAAGACCGCTGCGTCGGACCCCGGCGCAGCGGTTTGCTGTCGGACAGGAAACCCTCAGTTGGAGACGAGGTAGCCGTCCGTTGTGCCGACATAGCCCACCAGCTTCAGGCTGCCGATCGTATCGCCCAGGCGCATGGCCTGGCTGCCGCTGGCGTTGTAGGCGATGGTCTGCAGCGGGCCGGTGCCTTCGATATAATCGGCTTTCTTGTCGAAGATGAACGCATAGATGTCGTCACCGGCGACCTGGCTGAACTTGTTGCCGGTGCCCGACAGCGCCTCTTGCGTCAACAGGTTCATCGTGGCGTCGGCGAAGATTTCCTGGCCGGCGACGGCCCCACCCTCGAAATACACCTTGGCGTTGGTATCGTAGGCGTTTGCCGTGTTGGTGATCTTGATGAACGCCATCTGGTTCCAGGAAGGGTTCGAACCGGACACGGCTGCCATACCGGCCTGCACCTGAACCAGGGACACCGTATCGCCCGGATTATAGGTGAACTCCAGCTTGGTGGCTGCGCCAAACATCGCCGAGAGACTGCCGGTCGGCTTTGTGCCATCGACGGCGACCGGGCTGCCGCTGGAGCGGACCTGGACGTTTTTGGTGTCGGATGCGCTGATCGTCTGGCAGGCGGCATTCGTCGCGGTGACGGTCGCAGTGTCAACCGCCGAACACACGCCGAGTTGGCCGGAACCGGTGCTGGGCGAGCAGTTGTTGGAGTTGCTGCCAGTGTAGCAGTTATTGGACGTGTTGCAATTGTTCGAGCTGTAGCTGTTGTATCCGCCGGATGTCCCGCAATTGTTGTAGCTGCTGGAACCGCCATAGGTGTTGCAGCCGCCGTTGTAATTGCCGCACCCGTTTTCGGTCACGGAAACGGAGAATTCCCATTTCTCGTTGACGTCCAGCCGGCCGTCCCGGTCGCAATCGCCGACGTTATACCCACAAGAGGTCACGGCGTTCGCCAAACGATTGTCCGGGCTACTCGCGGTGCCGACATTGTCGACGACACGAATGTTGGTCAGAGAGTCGGTGCCCGTGTTCGTCACGTAGAATTTGTAGCTGACGGTCTCCCCCGCGTTCACGACCGCCTTGGCCGGCACCTTCGTGATGCTGAGCCCGGTCGATGTCCGCTGCACACCGGCGTCCACCGAATTGTTGACTTCCCCGACAGCCAGGGTGATCGCGCTGGTCATGCCCGTGGTGGCACTGGCATCCGAGTCGATCAGATCGTTGCTGCCGACATTGGCAGTGGTCAGCTTGTAGCCGGCCGCCGTCTCAAACTTCACGACGTAGCTGCCAGCGGTCAGATTGGCGAACGAATATGCGCCCGAGGCGTTCGTGGTCGTCGTGCTCAGGACCGAGGAACCGGCGGCGTTCAGCAGTTTGACGGTAACGCCGGACACGCCTGCTTCGCCACTGTCCTGCAGGCCGTTCTTGTTGGTGTCGAGGAATACGAAATTGCCCAGCGATGCCGTGGCCGGCGGGCAATACACCACCATGCCCGCATCGACGGAGGTATTGTTCTCCCCCGCGGCCAGGGTGATCGGACCAGTGAGGCGGGTCGTCGTATTGGCGTCCGAGTCGATGGCGTCGTTGGTGCCCTGGTTTGCCGCTGCCAAATCGTAGCCGGACTTGGTGCCGAAATAGACCTGGTAGGTCCCAGCCGTGAGGTTGGAGAACTGATAGGCGCCCGAAGAGCTGGTCGTGGTGGTGGCCAGCACAGTGGTGCCGTCAGCGGCCATCAGCTTGACGGTGACGCCGCTGAGCCCGCTCTCGCCAGAGTCCTGCTTGCCATTGTTGTTGCAGTCATACCAGACGAAATTGCCGATTGAGGCCGGTGCCGGCGGACAATACACCACCATGCCCGCGTCGACGGTCGTATTGTTCTCTCCGGCGGCAAGCACAATCGGGCCGGTCAGGCGGGTGGAGATGCTCGCGTCCGAGTCGATGGCGTCGTTGGTGCCCTGGTTGGCGGCGGTCAACACATAGCCGGATTTGGTGCCGAAATAGACCTGATAGGTGCCGGCGGCGAGGTTGGAGAACTGGTAGTAACCGGTGGAGCTGGTCGTGGTGGTGGCCAGCACGGTGGTGCCGTTGGCGGCCATCAAGTTGACGGTGACGCCGCTGATGCCGCCTTCCCCGGAGTTCTGTGTTCCGTCGTTGTTGCAGTCGTACCAGACGAAGTTGCCAATCGAGGCCAGTGCCGGCGGGCAGTACACCACCATGCCCGCGTCGACAGTCGTATTGTTCTCTCCGGCTGCAAGCGCAATCGGGCCGGTCAGGCGGGTGGAGGTGCTCGCGTCCGAGTCGATCGCGTCGTTGGTGCCCTGGTTGGCGGCGGTCAGATCGTAACCCGACTTGGTGCCGAAATAGACCTGATAGGTGCCGGCGGTCAGGTTGGAGAACTGGTAGAACCCGGTCGAACTCGTTGTGGTCGTGGACAGCACCGTGGTGCCATCGGCCGCCATCAGCTTCACGGTGACGCCGCTGAGTCCGCTTTCGCCGGAATCCTGCTTGCCATTGTTGTTGCAGTCATACCAGACGAAATTGCCGATGGAGCCATTCGCCGGCGGACAGAACACCATGCCCGCATCCAGCGTATCGTTGTTCTGCCCAGCGGTTAGCGTCACCTGCTGGGTCAACCCCGTGCCGACAATGGCGTCGGAGTCGATGCTGTCGTTCAGGTTCAGGCCGGCATTGGCCGTGGTGAGCACGTAATTCGTCGGGGTGACGAATTGGACCTGATAGGTACCTGCCGTCAGATTGTTGAATGAGTACAGACCATTACCGTCTGTCGTGGTCGTGCTGATCACCCCGCCAGTACCATTCAGAAGGCGGACGGTAACATTCGCCAAACCGGACTCGTTCGCGTCCTGGAGCCCGTCCTGGTCCGAGTCGATCCAGACATAGTTCCCGATCGAGGCCGGCAGGACATACATGCCCGCATCGATCGTGTCGTTCGCTTCCCCCGCCGCAACGGTGATCTGCTGGGTCCGGCCCGTGCTCACATCGGCGTCTGAGTCGATCTCGTCGCTCAGGTTCAGTTCCGCGTTGGCTGTCGTGAACCCGTAATTGGTCGGCGTCACGAACTCGACCTGATAGGTGCCGGCAGCCAGATTGTTGAACGTGTAAAATCCGCTGCCGTTCGTGACAGTCGAGGTGATCACGCCGCCGGCGCTGTTCAGCAGGCGAACAGTGACGTTGGCCAGGCCGATTTCGTTCGAATCCTGGATTCCGTCCCGATCCGTGTCGACCCAGACATAGTTCCCGATCGACGCTGGGAGTACATACATCCCCGCGTCAACCGTGTTGTTCACTTCCCCGGCCGCGAGGGTGAAGGTTGCGGTCTTTCCGGTGCCAACATCGGCGTCAGAATCCGCGGTGTCGACGGTCGCATTGGCGACGCTGCGGCCGTAGCCGGACAGTCCGACGAACTCGACCTGATACGTGCCGGCCTGAAGGTTCACGAAGGAGTAGGAACCGTCGGCCTCGGTGATATCCGTGCCGATGACCGTACCCAGGCTGTTCAGCAGATTGACGGTCACCCCGCCGAGGCCGGCCTCATTGCCGTCCTGGATGCCGTCGCGATTGGTGTCGAGCCAGACATAGTCACCGACGCTCGCCAGGGTGCCGGAACCGGAACCGTCGATCACCAGACCCGCATCGAGCCCCAGATAGGACTGCCCGGCGGTCAGGGTCACCGAGGCGGTGAGGCCCGTGCCAACGTTGGCGTCGCTGTCGAGCAGACGATTGGTGCCAACGCCCTGGGTCGTGAAGTGGAACCCGTCCACCCCCTCAAACTGGATCGCGTAGGTACCGGCCTGCAAATGATCGAACAGGTAATGCCCGGTCGAGTCGGTGGTGGTCGTCGCCAGGATCTGGGAGCCGTCCGCGTTGGTCAGATGGACGGTCACGCCATCGGCGGCCAGGTCCCCGCTGTCCTGCAGGCCATTGGCGTTCATGTCGATCCAGACGTAATCGCCGATGGTGCAGAGCTGGGAGGCGGACGTGGTCCCGAACGTCTGCCGGATCAGGCTCATGTCGATGGTCGCGTCGAAGGAGTCGGAAGCGACGGTTTCGACGATGGTCAGGACGACGGAAATTGATTCCTGTCCCTGGAGGAACACGACATCGGCCGGGACCGGGCCCCCATAGGTATAGGTCTGGGTCCCGATCAGATTGCCTTGCTGGTCGTAGACGTCTTCGACCGCCGTCATGCCAACGCCGAGCGTGGCGACATCGACAACATAGAGCGAATTGAAGGAGGTGATGAGCTGGCCGGGCGTGCCGCTGACCACATCATAGGAGAAGGTCAACGTCATGGAGCCGTTGGGGCCGAAGACGGTCGCCGCAAATGCCGACCACTCCATTCCCATCTCTGGTCCGGCGACCGCGACCGGCTGGCGTTGGAACGCGGTGAACGGGATCGTATCGCCGACATCCGTCTCATCCACGTGGATCGTGGCATACGGGCTGTTCGACCCGGTGAAGGTCAGGAAGCCATCGGTGACATTATTGAAGTCATACGACGAGGCTGGCATAGCGACTGACCCGCCTGGAAAGAGTTTAGCGATACGGCGATGCGGGAGCGGCAGGTTTGCGCGGCGTCCATATTTTGAACATCCCGTCGAAAACCCTGCGCCGCAACCGACCCCGGTGTAAGGAATTTGTTAGCAGGGGTGGGGCGGCATGTAAACTATAAATGGGTTAGTCCCAATTTTTATCCGTTATGCCTCATGCATCAATTGCATTCCGAGGCGGTGGCCCCGGGGTCGGAGGCCAATCGTCATGATATCATCAACAGACCATCATTATAATCGCAATTACCCCGACGGAGTCGGGGGTTTTCCCAGCCTGGGTCAAGGATGGGCGTCTTTCGACGTGCCGACGATGACGGAACGGCGCTTTTGTCGGCCTCGACTCGGTCGATTGGTCGAACATGAAGGCGATGAGCAACTTTCCGAAATCTCAGTAATATATCGGTGCAGCCGTCAGTCGCATTTTCGCATCATGCGCAATCATGCCAGTGAAAGCCGTTCTACTCGGCGGCTGTCAGCCAACCTAAAGAACCAAAATTGATCCAGTATCATAGGAAGAGCCGCAGGCTCATCGGGTGAATGCATTATCGTCTGGGTCTGATACCAACCCGTGGAAAATGACCCATCGGCAATGTAATCCCGGCATGGCGGCTGCTGGGCGCCATCCATGGCTTGCGCGGTGCGGCCTGGCGCGGTGCGGCCTGGGCATGTCTCGTGGATGCCGACCTCCGTCGATCTGGCGGAGAGGTGCTGGGGAGCGACCCGGTCTTTCCGCAGGTTGGCGGGCGTCTCGTGTGCGGGGGTTTTCGACGCAACCCAGGCGTCAGAGCGCTAGGCGCTGTCAGCGGCCGCCTGCTGGTGCGCCGCCTGAGAGTTGGACTACGTCCCGATGGCCCAATCCCAAGACATGCATCTTTGCACGCCGCAGGGTCGGATCATGCGAACAGGATCTGGCAAATGAAGGGGCAGGGTTGCACTCAATCAAGCGCAGGGCGGCTAGGCAAAGTCGCGCCGCTCAACCGGGCTGATGGGCGCCCTTGCGTCGCAAACGCCTCGCGGCCCCCAGGCCGGCCAGTCCTACCAGGAACACACCCATCGAAATCGGTTCCGGTGCCGGGAGGAAGCCTTGCGTCACATAGGACAAAGTCAGAACCGAGCCGGCGACGGCGCCGACCGAATTCAATTTCAGGTCCTTGGTCTCATTGAACGCAGTGTCGGATGAAAACGTCCAAGTCCGGCTGGTCGGGCCGGACAATTGCGTGGTTTGATTGGCCGTCAAAGTGTCCGTGCCACTGAGCGTGGCACCCGCTGATACGCGGGATTCACTCGTGCCGGTCACGGACCCGGTCAATGCCATGCTGACCTGATTGACAGTCGTGCGAGGAAGCGTGGTTGCCACGCCCAATTGAAACGTGACGTCATACAGGCCGGACGTCGCGGAGCCGGTCGAAATCACGCTGAAGATATCGGTGCCGTTCTCGCCCTGGATCCGAATATTCGAACCAGCCCCGGCAACCCCAAGAATTTCCAAATTTTTGAGCGAGCAGGCACCCAAGGGATCAGCCAGTGCGCCACCAAGGATCATGGCACAGCCGGTAACGGTGAATTGCAGGCCATTGAAGCTAAGTACGCTCCCGTTCAGGAGTGGTACGGCGCCGACGGAGTAAGCTGACGCAGGCTGCGTGACCCCGGCAGACGCGAGCGCGAGCATCGTGCCGACAACCCAGCCCCCATACTTGCGCATCCTGTGACCTCTCCCACTCATCGCGGCTACACATCGCCCTGTCTGATCGCGATCGTCTCTCAGCCTGATAGCATCCAGACGCCGGGCTGTAAACGTTATTCGGCGTATTTTCGCTTATTGAGACGATCCATGGTCCTCCGCAGCTGCCTGGAGCCGCATCAATCCCACACAGGCCAATGTTCTGGACATAGCCTAACACGCTTCGGAGTCGGAACGCTAGCATTTTGATTTGGCGTCCGGGACCAAGTCGCCTGGGGCCGGCAGGCCGCAACCGGGCCGCCAGAGCGACTTTGCCCTGACAGGCAGCTCACCAAACCGGCCCAACGCCTTGTCGTGTTGGGTGATGAGCAGGCAGGTTGGGTTCAGCGTGACGACGCCTCAACGCCTCAACGCGGTGCCGAACCGTCCTCGCCCTCTTTGCCGCCGATACCATATTGTCGCACGACGACCCGGGAAATCGCGTCTCGCGTTATCGTCGGCGCGTGCTCCCGCAGCAGGTCCTGCATCACGATGGGGCGGACCTCGGAAAATGTGGGGGCGGTGTGGCACGCCGAGCCTCTGTTTTGACGAGGAACCAGGCGCCGACACTGGCGACGGGGTAGGCGGAGGCCTGGCCCGCGGGCAGCGAGAAGGCGACGGCCGCAATCTCGGAATTGACGCCGTCGCGGCGCACGAAGCCCAGATCGCCGCCCCTGACCGCCGTGGCGTCCTTGCTCGACCGCTTGGCGATTGTGGCGAAGTCACCGCCCTTGTTCAGCTCATCGAGCAGCGCCCGTGCCTCCGGTTCCGTTGGCGCCATGATGATTCGTATTTGGACCTCTTCCGGGCCGGGTTTGTTGGCGAAATCGCGCTTGTAGCGGTCCAGCAGCATGACCTCCGTGATCGCGCGGGCGCCTTCGCGGCGCAGCAATTCGTCCACCAGGATCCGATCGGCGGCCGATTTCATGCGCCGCTTCACCTCCAGATCGTCGTCCAGGCCGAGTCGCTGCGCGTCGACCACCAGCGCCCGCTGTTTTACGAGTTGGTCGATCGCGATCGGGAACACGATATCGAACGGCATCGTGGCCATGCTGGGGGGCAGCGCGCGAATCGCGTCGCTGGCCTCGCCCAGGGTGATGTCACGGCCGTCGACCTCCGCCACGATCGTGTTGGCGCTTTTGCGGCGGGCGCCGCTGGTGTCGTAATCGGCCTTGGTGGTGTCGAAGATCGGCTTGCTGAGATCGCCGGGCGCCAGTGGCGAGGGGCCGGATTGCGTCTGCGCGAAGGCTGCTCCGCCCATCAGAATCGGCCACTGCGCCAGGACCAGCACGGGCAGGACCTTGCGAACCCGCGTCATCAGGGGGGGCAACACTCGATTATTGTCCACTCTATCAAGCCTTTACGACCAAACATTCCGATCATGGCCAATTCGCCCGACCGGCCGCAAGCGCGCACTGGGGGAGAGCATTGACCAGCGCCGCCAACCCATGCACCGCTTGCACCATAACGGAGGAAACCTGCCATGAAATTCGGTATCCGCTACTGCAACACCGGCCGCTATGTCGAACCCGCACGCGCCGTGGAACTGGTTCAGGCGGCCGAGGCCGCTGGCTTCGAATCGGCCTGGACCGTCGAACACACTGTCATCCCTCGCGGCTATCAGTCGTCATACCCCTATACCTCCGACGGCAAACTGCCGGGCGGGGAGGGGGATTTCGTGCTGCCCGACCCGCAGATCTGGATGGCCTATGTGGCGGCGCATACCACGCGGATCAAGCTCGCCACGGGTATCCTGATCCTGCCCCAGCACAATCCGGTGATCTGTGCCAAGCAGGTCGCGACGCTCGATTATATGTCGGGCGGGCGGGTTCTGCTGGGCATCGGCGTCGGCTGGTTGAAGGAGGAGTTCGAGGCGCTGGGAGTCCCATTCGCCGAACGCGGCGAGCGGACCGAGGAGTATATCGGCGCGCTCCGGGCACTCTGGTCGATGGACGTGCCGAGCTTTGAGGGACGGTTTGTGCGGTTCAAGGAGGCGTTCATGCGGCCGAAGCCAGTGAACCGCTCCGTACCTATCATAATAGGCGGCCAGTCCAAGGCCGCCGCTCGGCGGGCCGGGCGGATGGCGGACGGATTCTTCCCTGGGCGCGGCTTGCCGATCGACCTGATCGAACTGGTCCGCAGTTCGGCGCGCGAGGCTGGTCGGGACCCGGCGGAGGTCGAGATCACCGTCAGCATGCCGGACGACCCGTCCACCTTGCCGGAATTGGCCGCGGCCGGGGTTGGTCGTGTGCTGGTGCCGGTGACCGGGGTCGCCGGGTTGAAGAAGGTGGTGTCCGGGGTGGAAGGCGTGATGTCCTGGAAGGACACGATCGAGCGTTACGCCACGCTTTAGGGGCGGTGTCGGGGGAAAGGTGCCTCACAGGCCATAACGGTCGATGAATCGTGCGGCACGGCAAGGCGCCAGAGTGGTGTGCGGCGTTCGGTCGCGGCGAACCCGCTCTGGCCCTTCGCAAACGGATGTCTCACACCAACTGGCCGCAAGATTGACCCATGCGCAGCCTCTCTCCTCCTTGCCGGGTCAAGTCCGGGAGTGACGGCAAGGGGATTCCATAGGTCGATCTTTCGGCCGGGTACGATTCAACATTGTGTGGACCAACCTCGACGACGCTAACCATGGGTCGACAGACGCGCCTCACCGTCATTGCCGGGCTTGACCCGGCAACCCACCCCCCGCCGTTGAAGCGCGGGTTGCCGGGTCGAGCCAGGCAATGACGGTAAGGTATGTACTCGATCACACATCTTTGGTTCGCATCCCTTTCGGCCGGTTGGCAGGGCGCCGCGAGCGACTCTGAGTATTATCCACAAGTCGATTTTGACCCGGGTCGTGGTCATTTACGGGATCACTCGGCGATTTGCCTGACGTCTGGATGCCGAGGAACCATAAAGAGGCTCGGATCATGAATGTAATTTCACAGCTTACCCTTATCGGGACGATTGTCCTGGTGGCCGCGTGCGGCAGCAGTGAGCCTGGCCGCGTCCAGGGCGCCGCGGCGGCGGGTGCCGCCACCGGTGCGACCGTCGGTTTGGTTGGCGGACCGGTTGGTGTCGCGGCCGGCGCCGTCATTGGCGGAGGATCCGGCGCGATCGCGGGTGCCAGCACAACGCCGAAGCAGGTGGACCTCGGCACCCCCGTCTGGAAGCGCCAATAGTTTGCCGATTGCGATTTCAGGCAACGGTCATCCGTGGGCGTTGACCGCCGTGGCCATGGCAAGGACAGGGAAGGAGGAACGATTGGACAAGATCGATCCGAAAGAAGACAAAATCGAGAAGCCGCATGCCTTCTTCGTCGAAGCGCATGACGTGGTGATCGATCCGGACCTCTCGAAAGCGCAAAAGACCGACATTCTGGAGACGCTTGAGCAGGATGCTCGCCAGATGTCGGCCGCGTCGAATGAGGGTATGGCTGGCGGCGAGCTTGCCAACCTGCATGATGTGCTTGAGGCCAAGGACTCGCTGGGGTTGCCGCCGATCGCTCACGCCTACGATCTCGTCGTGAAGGATCTGCGCTCCCGAATGAAGACCGAGTTGCCGAACGATAGTCGGGCACTGATAGAACTTGGGCTGACGGCGATGGAAGCGGTCGTCCACTCTGTCATTCTGAACCAGGTCTCGGGCGATTTGGACGCGGGATCGGCGGTGAGGCTTGATCCGGAGGTCGCCGCGGGCATCGATGACGAGATCGCACGCGAGAAGCTGGACCCGTAAGCCCCTGAGCGGCAGCGCGTTCCTGGATGTCCCGACCCGGCGCGTTGCAAACGTCTGTTTGCAACCAGCCGGGTTTGGGCGTTCCGGCCACGCCTCGTTTATCGCGAAATGAGGACGGAGCGGACAATCTCGCCGGTTGTGACATCCGATTGATCTCTTTGCAGAGATGACACGGACAAGACGGCGTTGTCTTCGGCGTCCCTATCGGGCACCGACGACAACGCCGTCGAGATCGCGCAAACCAAGGTCTGGACGACCTTGCTTCGGATGGCTCGTGTCTAGGTGTCCCGGTGCTGCCCACCCAACGCGGCGGCGGCGCACGCGATGAACGCACCAATCAGCATCGACAGGCCGGTAAAGATCGACAGATAGGCGCCAGCCTTGCGTGCGCTATCCGCGGCCTTGCGCACCGCCATCTCCGCTGTCTTGGCCCTTGCGATCACGTCATCGACTCGCTTTACGGCATCGGCCGGCGCAAGCCCGTGTGTGCGGTCACCAGTTGCGCGAGATAGGCCTTGTCGGCTGGCGAAATGCCGTCGTTACCGACGCCGGTCAGCAGAATCCGGGTGGTCTCGGTACGAACATCCGGGGCCGAAGTGGCAGCGCCGGGTCGCTCCGAACGAAAGAGGCTGTCGACGAAGTATCCGGTCGGATCACCGACACCGCCACCGGACCGATTGGCCGTCTGGCTGGTGTTCTGACCGATGCTGGCAGCGGCACCGGCCGTCATGTTGGCGCCCGCGCTGATAACCGAGGTGGCAACCGACGCAAGCAGCGCGGCCCCGACAACGGAGGCGACGGCCCAGGCGAGAAATCCATTCGCCGTGTCTCGAAAGAACACCTCATCGGCGTGCATATCGGTCCACCCGGTTCTCAGACGGCCGGTAAGGTAACCGCCAAGTCCGGCGGAAAGCCATCGCACGACGATCAGCCAAATCGCTGTCGTGAGCGTGAACGTGCCGGCAGTCATGCCCAGGCCAGACCAGGGCGACACGGATGCCAGGCCAAGCCCGGACCCGAGTGCGACGAGCACCAAGGTCAAGGCGGTGGCCGCAAAAGCCCCGCCGAAAATGGCAGGCCACGCCGTTGCCGGGGCGGACGGGATAAGCTGCCGCGCGCCTACCGGAATGGCATCAGTAGATACGAGTGTTTGCATGGTTCCGTTCCCGTTCAATCAGCGCCAGATGAGAGCAAGCAAAATGATGATTGGGATCGGCACACCAAGAAGCCAAAGAAGAATTCCGCGACCCATGGCTTTGTCCTTCCAAAAATCGGACGGCCAGCCCGCGCCAGTGTGTTATCGGCGCGGGCCAGCCGTTCGGATCGACCTATATCCGGTCTTCAGATGTCGTAAGATCAGACCGGCGGGCGTTCGGCATAACGCACACGGTTCCGTTCCAGCTCAACCGGGCCATACGGAACGGCCTTGTCGTCGAACGCCGTCCAACCGTCGGCGCGGTAGCCCTTCTCCCGCTCGATCGGGTCCACTCGGCCAAATCGCTGCATGATCGCCTCGACAGCCGATACCCGATCGGCGTCGACCCGTGCGGAGACAAGGGTGCCGCCGCGGCGTACGCCTTCCGCGTAGAAATGGGCATGTTCCGTGGTCACGCCGGAGCCTGTCATGGATCCGATGATCCCGCCGGACACGCCGCCAACGCCGATCCCGGCCGCGGCACCCGCGGCGGCGGCGACAAGCCAACCGGCCGCGACGACGGGTCCCACGCCGGGAATGGCGAGAATGCCGAGACCCGCGAGAAGCCCCGCTCCCGCGCCCAGGACGCCGCCGACCGAGGCTCCGGTCTCCGCGCCAGCGACGGCGCCATCCGATGGCTCCTCGGTGCGAACGACTTCACCGGATCTGTTTGCTATCAGACTGATGTCGGTGTCGGGCACATTCGCGGCTTTCAGGTCGCGGACCGTGTGTTCGGCGGCTTCATACGAGTCGTACAATCCCGTGACGATATGACTTGGCATTGATGTATTCCCTGTTGACGCGCTATGGCGGGTCCGAAGCGTCGGTCTGGCTCAGTTGCTGACGACGTTGCCCTGGTAGTCGAGGGCGACACGGGTCGAAACGCCGCTCTTCATGGCGGTGCCGCGCCAGATGGACTGATCGTCCTTGGCCAGGTTCTTCACGTCCGTGAAGCCTTGGTCCTCTATGCGTGACCGTGCCTGACCTTCCGTGAAGCTGTTGGCACCGGCGACTGGCGCGCCAGCCGGCATCGGCGTGGTGCTGGTCGCGACGGCGGGCGGCATCGTCGAGGTCGTCGACCCCGTCGGGGGGAGGGTGGAAGGCATCGGCTGCGTGGTTGTTGCCATGGGTGGGGCAACAACCATCGGCGGGGTGGTGGTGGTGATGGCGGCGGGCGGCTTGGCGGGAGCGGGGTTGGGGGTCGTTTGCGCGACCGCGACACCGATCCCAGCCGAGGCCATGGCCGCCAATGCCAAGGCGATTTTTGAATACATGAAAGTCTCCACAACTGTGTTGATGAAAGAACGGGTTATCGATGACCGAGGTGCACGCGCGAGGTCACCCCGACTTGCATCGGCGCACCTCGTCCGATCGGGTGTTTCAGAGATGGATTAGCTGACTGGGACGGGGCCACCGGGCTCCATCTCGCTCCGACCGTTCAGATGGCTGACAGACGGCGCGCTATAGTCTTCGTCAGCATTGAGGGGTGTGGCTACAGCCAGTAGGTCGGCACATTGTAGTAGCGGTCCACCGTGCGGCCGTAATCGGGCGTCCACACGAAGTCCGAATCACTGTCGTAATTCGGGGCGCCTTCCAGGATATTTTTGTCGATAGAGCCACTTGCAAAAGCCAACTGACAGGGTGAATTTCGCCGTAAATTCGCGATAATTCGGCGAGACGCCCGCGCCCGGTCTTTGGTATCATGCGTTTGCGAATCCAACAGATACCAACAGTAGAAACCAGGGCGCAGGCGATGTCGCT
>CALQHT020000017.1 GCA_943330455.2 Nitrosovibrio sp. Nv4
GCCAAGAGGCCATCCTTGACAGCCGCCATCCCCGGCGTCCTTGGATCGTCAGGCCGGGACGGAGAAACGGCGCCCAACCGAACAGAGAAACACTTGAGGAAGACCGGATTGGGTCGTTACCACCCACTCCAAACAGCGAGGAGGCAAAGATGTGGAGCTGGTTTGCAAACCGCGCATCTGCGTCGACCACAAATGAATAAATCAACTTCATGGGTGGCGTATCGGCAGGCGCATCGCACGGGCCCTTGGCTACGGAGTATCCCCCGGTGTCACCCAGCTTGCAGGTATCCTACACCGGACAGCGACACAGTGTGGGAAGTCTCTGTCATCGCGTCAATGACATCACGAACTAACCATCAAAGTGAAACACCCGCAGTCCTGTTGGGCTGCGGGTGTCTCGTATGGCGTCTTTAAAGGAACACCAAGCTACACGCGGATTTTCTGAGCACGCTGCGTCGAAGGTGCCACGAAATTGGAAGGTATCAAGCGGAGGCCGCATTCCTGCGCCTGCGGGCAAAGCCGAGCGCCGCCAAGCTCACGCCCAAAACAGCCAAGGTAGCCGGTTCCGGTGCTTCGATGCTGGCCATAAAGAGTCCGTTGATAGGCGGAAGGCCAACGTTGAGGCCCGCCGGATCGTACGCGGCATTGAACGATACTGGTGTGCCACCGTTTGCAACATTGGGGCCGGCATACTGCCCGAAATTGTAGCCGCCAACGCCAACTCCCGTAGAGAAGTCAGTTGTATAGGCCCACCGCGCTTGCACGGCGTTGCTCACCACACCACCCACACCCGGATGGGTGTTCACGGCTACCAACCAATAGGTTCCGGCGGCGATGGTTGGAGTGGCGGTCATGTTAATGGCGTGGTTGCCGAGCGTACCGATCGCGCTATCGAGGATGGAGCCGAGCAACGTCGCGCCCGTGAGGGTAAGAGCGCTACCGACCCCCGAGGTCGTCGGTGCATTGCCGCTGTCATTGACCAGGTAAACCATCACCGAGCCGCCGTCGCCCGGGGTGCTATCTACCATCCTCATGGTCACGCCGGCGATTTGAGAGCTATAGGTCGTGGTGAACTGGACACCAAGAGGGCCACCGTACGAGGTCGGGCCAGTCGCGGAGCCAGGAGCAACGATACGGGCTAGCGTATTGCTGGTCTGCGTGGTTCCATTGATGGTGTCGAAAAGAACGCCTGCCTGGGCTGGGGCCGCGGCTGCCGCCGCCATCAAGCCAATCATGTATGCCAAACGCCGCATAGTGGAACCCTCTTCTCAGGAGACAGGCGCTGAAGCCCGTCGGTTGTGCAGAGATAATAGCAACCGTCATGCCAGATTGGTATTGGGGGCATTATCAACGGCTTATGAATTCTCCCGCGGCTTCCGGTATCCCGGGTGTAAAATATCGTGACAGTCGCGTGGCTCGCCATCGGCGCCGCGTGATAGCGCTCCCCAAGGCTCCGACCGGACCGGGGTTGATCGCCGTGATAGAGCATCATGAGGATGGAAGTCGGCCTCGTACGGGACGGATTCCCTGTTTCCCAGACACAACTTCGATAGAATCGTCAACCTCGGCATTTCGGCGCGAGGTTCGGTCACGCAACGCCGACCCTATCCGACGAGATGTTGCGTATTATTTTGCGTCCGCGAGAGGAGATTTTCCTACGCAGGCCGCGATTTCCAGGCTGGCGAACGCAAGCTGCCACCCGGTGTAAGATTCCCCGACTCCTGGACTGGGTCGAAGCTCGGTGGGCCAAACACGCCGATGGCTCGGCCTCAAACCACCACCCCTCCAACCTCCCGCGTCAGCTTCCGCCGCATCGCCTCCGCGAAATCCGCGAACGTCGCGCATGTCACGGCGAAGGCGCCCGGCCCGCCGATCACTTCCTCCGCATAGGACTCCAGCAGATCGGCTTCCTCATGCAGGACGCATAACCCGTTGATCGTGATATCGGCCGACGCCATGCGGTCGCGGATCGGGCCGGGTGCGATCCCGTCGTTGGATCGCCCGTCGCCGATGACGTTCACCACGTTCCTTGTGGGCGCGATCGGCAGCTTCGACAGCAAGGTCAGCGAGGCCAGCAGCGCCTCTCCGATCGCGGTTCTTCCGGCCCTCACGGTCCTGGGCATGGCATCGACGCCATCGGCGAAGGCCAGCAGGTCGGCGTCCGACGCGATCCGGGTCCAGCCGATGATGATGTCCTGCTGACCAACGCCGGACCACAGCAACAGACATAACAGGCTGGCGCCGGCCTTGCCGCCGGTCAGGCCCGCGCCGACCGCGGGATCGCGCAAAGCGGCGGCCATCCCGCCGGCCAGCAGGCCGAATTCGTCATAGGAGACGCTGGCGGACCCATCGACCGCCAGAACCATCGCGAGATCCACCGGTTCCATGCGGCCGACGATACACCAACCATCGGCCAAGGCGACGAACTGTTGCCGCCGGCCCCCCTCGGTCACCGCTTCTGCTTCAGCGCGCTGACGATCATGTCGATCCCCTGCGCATGCCAACGCTGCACCGCCTTGTGGTCGGCGCCGAGCGCGGCGCCGAGACGACGCCAGGGGAAGAGGTGGCGGTCGGTGATGGGGTGCACCAGGCTGCGCGCGCCCACCACCCGACGGATGACAAAGCGATCGACCGGGATCAGCGGCAGCCAACCCATGGCTTCGTCCATCCGGGTGATTTTCTCGGATGGCGGAACCGGGGGGCGGATGCGGGTTTCGGTCCAACCATAGCTTTCCAGCGCGGTGCGGACGATTTCCAGGGACGACGTCCGCAGCCGGGTCGTCCAGCCGGTGCCGGGCAGGGCGAGCAAGGTCGCTCCGGCTTCCTCCAGCCGATAGACGACGAAATCGGCGTCGATTTCGTGCGTGTAGCCAAGGGACGGACGCGGTTTGGCGGGCGCGAAGGCTGCGGTCATGGGGATTGCTCCTGGCGGCTGCGACGAAGGGAGAAGGTCAGCGGACGATCTGGACGAGCGGGTAGGCGATGCCGGCCAGCACGGTGCCGTCGGTGATGGCTCCCCAGGTGAGCCGGTCGCCGGCGGGCAGCGGCGCGCGGTTGGGATCCATGGGGTCGGGGATGAAATCGGCGGGAGGCAGTCGCGCACCGATGCGCCGTCCACGCTCGATGACGGTCCAGCGGGTGACGCCCATGGCGGCGGCGATGGTGTCCCAGGACGCACCCTCCGCGCGGAGGCGCTTGATTTGCGTGTCCTGAACGTCGGTCCAGATGATTTTCTTCGGCACCGTAGCCTCCTGCGTCAACGAACGAAACGGGAACGAGAGGACGTTAGTTTGAATAACAGGACACGTCAACAAAAATAACGAAACCGTTAGACAGAATGACGGTGGGCACCCGCAAGCGCCGAATTCGGGAATTCGGACGGCCGAAAAAGCTGGTGGTCGCCCGAAATGTGAATTATACTAACTAACATGAGCAACCCAACTGACATTGGCACCCGCGTGCGCGACGTCCGTCGTGAGCGTGGTTGGACCCAGGATGAATTCGCCAGGCGCGTCGGCGTCTCCCGCAGCGCGGTGGCTCAGTGGGAAACCGGGCGAGCCGGGCAGGTCACCGGGAATTTGACCCGGATCGCGGAGGTTCTGGGGGTTGGCGTCGAATATCTGACCTTCGGCAACGACAAGCGCGCGCCCGGGCAGGTCGGCCAGGGGGACGAACTGGCGCTGCTGCGGCTTTACCGGGAATGCACGCCGGAGGACCGGCAATTGGCACTGCGCATGCTGCGCCGGTTGGCACTGCAGGGGCGGGACGCCGAACGGCAAATGGGCGGGGAGGATCGGATCAGCGGGTCAGCGTCGGCGGAACCATAAATTTACCATTGTTCCGCCGATGATCCACCCATGTTGTGGGTGGGAGGCCTCGGGCGGCCGTTGTCGCTCGCCACTTATCGGGGATAACACAGTATGCGTTCCGTGAATCTGGCGATCGTCGGGGCCCTGGCTTTGACGTCCTGTGCGGTCGCACCGCCGGTCGGTCCGAACGTGATGGCGTTGCCGCCGCAGGGCAAAGGCTATGAGATGTTCGCGCAGGACGACATTATCTGTCGTCAGGCCGCGTCGGCGCAGACCGGCGGAGAATCGCCCGCGCAGGCCGGGAACAACGCCGCCGTTGGCAGTGCCGTCGTCGGCACGGCAGTCGGCGCCGGCCTCGGCATGGCGCTCGGCTCCTTGAGCGGCGCGATGGGGGCGGGCGCCGCGGTGGGTGGCGCGACCGGATTGCTGGTTGGATCGGCGATCGGTGCGGGCAACGCCCAGGCCGCCGCGGGCAACCTGCAACAGCGCTATGACACGGTCTATACGCAGTGCATGTATGCCAGGGGCAATACGGTGCAGAGCCCGCCGGTTGCATACGCCGCCAATCCCTACGCGCCGGGTTATGCACCCGGTTACGCGCCTGGATACGCCCCCGGTTATGCCCCAGGATATTCCGCGCCGGGCTATTACGGGCCGGTCTATGGCGGATCGGTGGTGATCGGCACGGGCTGGGGCTCCTATCCGCGCGGTCGCTGGCACCACGGCGGCTGGTAGCGCTGGTACCGCCCCCCCCTCGTCATTGCCGGACGTGATCCGGCCCCCGCCGGCGTTGACGCGCGGGTTACCGGGGAAAACCCGGTCATCAGGGCGAGAGGGGGCGCTATCGCTCCTTGTTTCCGTCAGCTGGTATTGGCGACGCGCAATCGGAGCCGCTGGATCTGGTTTTGACCACGGGTCCCGCCACCCAAGATGTGCGGTATCGATCGCAGCAAAGCCGTGGATGGCCGGCCTACGCAGGCCACGACCGTGCAGTTTGGCCATGCGCCGAATGGAACCGTGATGATCACGCGTCGCCTGATCCGATCGCCGGTGCCATTGCGGTCGTTGACAGGTTCGGGCATGGGTTCGTGACATGCCATGACGACCAAGCCCACTCTCGCCATTCAATCCAGTGACGGCCGCACCCCTCTGGTCTTCTGCTGGGGTGTGTCCAGCTTTTTCGGCTGGGGCGTGGTCGGGCTGAACACGATCCTCTCGCTCGCACATGATCCAGGCTACGTTCCGTTCGCCGCGATTGAATTCGGACCGGCCGATGTGGTGCTGGACCCGTTGCGCGAAGCCCAGATGGCCCGCCACGCCGAACAATCGCGCGGAATATGGCAGGCGCTGGCCGGCATCGCGGACACCGAGGTCGAAGTGGATGCGCCGCTGCTGGTCGCCCTCGGGACCAGCCTTCAGCAACCCGCCGCGGCCGGGGGCAAAATCCTGACCGGCAACCCGACGATCGCCTGCCCGATCCTGGAGCAGGCGACGCTCGATCCTGCCTGGCGCGAACGATTGGGCCGGTATGCGCTGATCATCGCGGGTTCGACCTGGAACGAGCGGATTTTGCGCGCTCATGGCATCCACGGGGTGACGACCGTCTGGCAGGGCGTTGACACCGGCCTGTTCCATCCCGCGCCCAAGGCCGGCCTGTTGCCCAGGGATCGGTTCGTGATCTTCTCCGGCGGGAAGCTGGAATTCCGCAAGGGGCAGGATCTGGTCATGGCGGCGTTCCGGGCGTTCCGACAACGCCATCCGGAGGCATTGTTGCTGACCGCCTGGCACTCCCCCTGGTCGGACCTGATGTATTCGGCGGTTGGGCGTCGGGACATCACGGTGCCCGGGCCGAATGCGGATGGGACACCGGATGTGATCGGGTGGGCCGTCGCGAACGGGATCCCGGCCGGATCGGTGATCGCGCTGGGTCCGACTCCCAATATCGCGATGCCGCACGTGTTGCACGAAGCGGACGTGGCGCTGTTCCCCAACCGTGCGGAGGGCGGCACCAATCTGGTGGCGATGGAATGCCTGGCCAGCGGAATCCCCACGATTCTGTCCGCCAATACCGGGCATCTGGACCTGTTGCGCGGTGATCGCATCGCCCTGCCCCTCACCCGCCAAGGCACCGTCACGCGGGACGGTCTTGATACGACAGGCCTGGACACCACCGATTGGGGCGAAAGCGACGTCGAGGAAATCGTCGAGCGGCTGGAAGAGGTCTGGCGCGACCGGGAGGCGGCCCGCGCCATGGGCCTCCGCGCCGCTGCCCATATGACCGACATGACCTGGACCACCCAGATCGCGCGCCTTATCCGGGCGATAGAGCCGGTTCTGCCGGACAGACCCTCGGCTCGATAGGCCGCGGTCAGTCCAAACCGGGACGATCCGTCCCGCTCAGTTCACCAGTTTGCCCAGCACCGTCGCCATTTCCTCCCCCGACTGTTCGGCGCGCACCGGCGAAATGAACGCGCCGTCGGGTCCCATCAGATACAGCACGGAGCTGTGGTCCATGGTGTAGTCTCCGGGGCCGGTGCCGGTCCGATGCTCTTTATAATAGACTCGGTAGGCCTTCCCGGCGATCTCGATCTGGGCCGGTGAGCCGGTCAGGCCTTTGATCCGAGGCCCGAATGCGGCAGCGTATTGCTTAACGACCTGGGGCGTGTCGCGCGCCGGATCGACGCTGATGAACAAAGCCTGGATTTTGTCCGCTTTTGGTCCCAGCCGGTCGAGCGCGTCGGAGACCGTGTTCAGGCTCGTCGGGCAGACATCCGGGCAGAATGTGTAGCCGAAATAGACCAGCATGTATTTGCCTCGGAAGTCGCGGTCGGTCACGGTGCGTCCGTCTCCGTCGACCAGGGCGAATGGGCCACCGACCATCGATTTCACCGGATTGGTGCCGCTCAACCACAGGACCGACCCGGTCCCGAGCAGCAGCAATGCCACAAGGATGCCGATGATCGCATAAGTCGTGGTCGCCGACGGAGGCTTGGCCGGCGGTGGGGCGCTCGGAGCCTGAGGACCGGCGGACGGACGAGCTGGATCGCGGGCGTTGCGTTTCATGAATGCCTCTGGACGACGGATCGGCTGGCGCGGAGCAGTCGGTCAGGGGAGGATGAGACGGCCTGGCGCATGGATCGACGATCAGCCTTGGTTCGCATGGAACCGGAGCACAACGCCCCCGGCCTGGATCTGAAGCAGACCGGGCGCCTGATCGTGGTCGATCCCCCGATCCTTCAACAGCCGATGCCGAGCGGCGTTACCGTCGGCGGTGGTCAGGGTCAATCCACCAATCCAGGGGAGGGTCGGAACGGTCCGACCCGGATGCTGGGTTGTCCAGGACTCCGGCGACAGGATGCGGATACGGCCGGATTTCAACGGCAGGACATAGCCACCGGCCGGGTCTGGTTGGACGGGCCGGCCAGCGAGGACGGACAGGCGTGCGGCGGTTTCGGCGGGGACAGGCGCGACCAGTATGACCTCCTCCAGCCGGGTGGTTTGGTTGGGGTGCGTCAGGAACCGCTCCTGCCACATCGCCTCCGGGGTCAGGTGGTGGATCAAATGCACCCGTCCCTCCGGCGGATCGGGCGGGGTGAGCAAGGCGAACGCCGCCCGCGGTGCGCCTGGGTCGGACTCGTCGGTGCTTCGCTCGGTTCGATCGGCATGGGCGTCGATCCCGGCTCGTCGCAGCCGTTCAGCCGCGGCGGCTTCGTCAGCGATGGCCAATGCCAGGATATGGATGCCCGGATAGCGGCCCAGGAAGCGGTCCAGCGTCGCGCTGGTCCCGCCATTCACGGTCGCGACCAGTTCCAGGTAGCCGCCGTCGCGGAACATGATGCAGCGATTGCCGGTCCGACCGCCCGCGTGGCGTGCCAAAGGAGTCAGGCAAAATCCCAGTCCGGCAAACACATCCGCCAACGCGTCCAAATCCGCGCCGACGATGCCAACATGGTCGAGTGTGTGCGCCGCTCCGCTCATGGCGCGGTTTCGTAATCCGCTACCAGCCAGCTCTCGGGTTCGGCGGCGGCGGCATCATACCAGGCCGTTACCAGCGGATGCGCCCGGACGGCGTCGCAATAGGCCCGGGTCGCAGTGGTGAGTTCGGGCTTCCACGCCAGGAAGCGCGCCACCACGGGCGCGAACATGGTATCCGCGGCCCCGAAAGTGGCTCCAAACAAAAAGGGGCCGCCGGCGCCGAAGCGTTGGCGTGTGTCTGCCCACATGGCCTCGATCCGCGCGATATCGGCCAGAGCGCCCGGGGTCCGGCCCAGGCCGGAGAAATCGCGGCCCAGGTTCATCCACATCGCCATGCGCAGTTCGCGGAAACCGGCATGCATTTCTGCGGCAATCGATCGAGCATGGGCGCGGGCGATTCGGTCGGACGGCCACAGGGCGGGGGTGATCTCGGCGCAATAATCGCAGATGGCCAGCGATTCCCAGACCAGGGCGCCCTGGTGGTCCAGACAGGGCACCAAGCCGGTCGGCGAGATCTTCGCGATGGCTGGGGTTGGGCCGGGGCGCACGAAGGGGATCAGCACCTCCGTCACGTCCAACCCGGCCAGCCGGACCGCAAGCCAGCCGCGCATCGACCAGGAGGAGTAGCGCCGATTGCCGATATAAAGTGTGCCGTCAGCCATGCCTCTGTCTCCCCGTCAGTCGAACAATTGCGCCGGTGCGGGCGCTTCGCGTGAGTAGCCGTTCGCGCAGAATCCGCCACCCATATAGCGCTCCGTCACCGGATCGCCGCTGGTTTTGCCGCCGAGCTGCCCTGCGTAGGGATCGGCGCTGTCTTGTGGGGTCCAGCCGAGGGCTTCTCGGGCATCGTCGCGCCACCAGGTCATGCGGCCGTTGTTGGACGCGCCCCAGACCACGCAGCACCCGGTTTTTTGGGTCACCACGCAGCGGACGACCAGACGCGCGAAATCCGGATAGGACAGCCAGGTGGCCAGCATGCGGGCGTCCACCGGCTCGGGGAAGCAGGAGCCGATGCGCAGGAACACGCTCTCCACCCCGTGCTTGAACCAATAGAGGCGGCCCATCAGCTCGCCATAGGCTTTCGACAGGCCGTAGAACCCGTCGGGCATGAATTGTGTGTCGGCGCCGATGCTTTCGGTGCGTTCGTGGAAGCCGATGGAGTGGTTGGAGGAGGCGAAGATCACCCGCGCCTTCTCCCGCCGCGCGGCTTCATAGATGTGGTAGAGGCCGCGGATATTGGGGCCGAGGACTTCCTCGAACGGACGTTCGACGGAGATGCCGCCCAGGTGGATGATCGCGCCGCAGCCTTCGGCCAGACGGAGGATGGTCACGCCATCGTTCAGGTCGGCCTTGGTGAAGGTGGCGTTGGCAGGCACCGGGTCGGGGAATGGGGTGATGTCGGTTATGCGCAGGGTCCATCCGGCGCTGGTCAGCCATTTGGCGGCGACTCGGCCGAGATTTCCGGACGCGCCGGTCAACAACACGGGTTTGGCTGGGGCGTCGGACATGGCATGCTCCTGGGTGATTTGGTTGGAGGCATCATGCGCGGGATCGACGAACTCGCCCAGGCACTGGCTGCGGGGCAAACGACGGGGCGGGCTCTGGTTGAGGAAAGTCTGGCTCGGATTGCCGATCCGGGCGGGGAGGGCGCGCGGACCTTCATCAAGGTGCATGCCGACCAGGCGCGAGTGATGGCGGATGCGATGGATGGGCTGCGCAAGGTTGGGCGGGCGCCTGGGCCATATGCCGGTATTCCGATCGCGCTGAAGGATCTGTTCGATATCGCGGGGGAGCCGACGCCGGCTGGGTCTCGGGTGCTGGCCAATGGGCCCCCGGCGGCGGCGAACGCGCCGGTGGTGCAGCGGATGCTGGCGGCCGGGTTCGTGCCGATGGGGCGGGTGAACATGACGGAGTTCGCATTCTCTGGCCTGGGCATCAACCCGCATTATGGGACGCCGAGCAGCCCGTGGGATCGGGCGTCGGGGCGGATTCCGGGGGGGAGTTCGTCGGGCACGGCGGTTGCTGTTGCGGATGGGATGGTGGCGGCCGGTCTGGGCACGGACACGGGTGGGTCCTGCCGTATCCCGGCCGCGTTTTGTGGGGTTGTTGGCTACAAGCCAACGGCTCGCCGGGTGCCGATTGCTGGTGTGCTGCCGTTGGCACCGTCTTTGGATTCCGTTGGTCCGCTGGCGCCGACAGTTGCCTGCTGTGCGGCGATCGACGCAATCCTGGCCGGGCAGACTCCGGCTGGGGTGACACCGGCGCGGTTGGATAGGCTGCGGCTGGCGGTGCCGGAGAATGTCGTGCTGGACGGCATGGATGAGACGGTCGCCGCGGCATTCGACCGCGCGTTGGGCGTGTTGTCGGCGGCGGGTGTTCGGATCGTGCGCACCCGGTTTGCCCAGTTCGATGAGTTGCCGGCGGTGAACGCCAAGGGTGGGTTTGCGGCGTCCGAGGCCTTTGCGTGGCACCGATCCCTGCTGGCGACGAAAGGCAACGAGTATGACCCGAGGATCGGGGCGCGGATTGCCCGTGGGGAGGGGATGAGCGCGGCGGAATACCTGGATCTGGTGGCGGCACGGGCTCGGATCGTGGCGGATTTCGATGCGGAGACGCGGGAGTTCGATGCTCTGATGATGCCGACCGTGCCGATTATCGCACCTCGGATTGCCGATCTGGATGACGAGCGGGCTTACAACCGGATCAATCTGCATATCCTGCGCAACACGGCGCTGGGCAATTTCCTGGACCGGTGTTCGATCAGCATCCCGTGCCATCGGGCGGGCGATGCTCCGGTCGGGTTGATGTTGATGGGGGAAACGATGGGCGACCGGCGCCTGTTCGATATCGCGGCGGCGGTGGAGGCGGTGCTTTAGGGCGTTTTCGCGCCGGGTGGCGGCGCGCCTTTATCCCAGGAGGCTGGGGTCGTCAGCGCGCCCCCGCCAATGCGCGGTCCACAACGTCCGGGTCCTGCGCGATGACCAGCAACAGCACGCGGGCGGCCTGTTCGGGCTGACGCCTGTGCTGTTCCCAGTCGCGCACCGCGGCCGGGCTGAACCCGAAACGTTGGGCGAAGCCTTCCTGGCTGAGGCCCAGCTTGGCGCGGATGGATTTGACGTCGACTTCATCGGGGACGTGGGCGACGAAGCCGTCCGTCGTGTCGCCGCGCGCATAGGCGCGGGCGGTGCGGACGCTTTGCAGAATACGGCTACCAGCCTTGGACATAACGGCGCACTCCTTGTCGATAGTCTTCGACCAATCCACCCAGTTCCTTGCGGAGTTCGTTCCGTTCGGCCTGGGTCAAATCGACCTTGTCACCCTTTGCGAACACGTTCAGCAGAAAGACCGGAATGTCTCGGCCGGCGTAGAACGTGATCACGCGGTATCCACCGCTTTTCCCCTTCCCGCGCCCGGCGAAGCGCAACTTGCGCGCGCCGCCGGTGCCGGGAATTTCGTCCCCCGCGGTCGGTTCCTTGGCAAGCCTGGCGACGATCCGACTGCGTTCTTCCGCGGTCAGCCCGGCATCCGAGGCGTCCCGCAGATAGTCCGGTGTTTCGACAACCGACTGCAGCATCCGAGGTCCATGGGATGAGAGGAGTGCAGCTGGTCACCTACGCCTGATTTCCTGCCAAAGGGTTACCGTGGGGGTGGAAAAGCGAAGGATATATACGGCAATGCCGTAAGTGAGGCAATGTTTATTTGTGTCACCGGTAGCAGTTGGCAGTTTCCGACCGCTTGCAGAGCAACTCCACCGCTGGCACGGCCGCAATCGCACCTCTTCGTGCCCTTCGTGTCTACCATGAAAATAGAACCCGGATGCCGCGGAAACGGCGGAAAGTCGCCATTTTCTTCCATGGGGGTGCGGCCGCGGCCGCTGGTTAACTTCGTGGTGGAGAGTCGCGGAGCCGCGGTTCGTACCCCCCCTATCCAATCGGACGTTCCCGGACAGGCAAGGTGTCTTGGTTCCGTCCGCAATTCTCCACCACGAAGACTCGAAGGGCACGAAGAAGTACGATTGCGGCCGTGCCACTGATGGGCGCCGTCGGACCGAGGGCGAAAGCTTGCATCCCAATAGATACGCGATGACCAAGAGTTAGCGCTCCGACAGGGATACGGACGCTAACCCCGTCATGGCTGGCCTCCGCCGACCAAGGCGGTGAGAGGCGGGCGCCATAGTCCCCGGACTCGGCAATTCCTGGTCATCGCCTAACGCTTCAAGAGCAATGGCCGTTTGTGCACTCAGGGCTGCGGCCCGTCATAGCCTTCGACGATCAGCAGGTCCGCCTCGGACCGGCCGTCGCGCAGGGCTTTGGCCGCCATATACTCGGCGGAATGATAGCAGGCGGCGGCGGTATCGTAGTCCTTGAACTCGATCACGATGTTGCGGGCGCGTGGTTTGCCTTCTGGTGCTTCGAACCGCCCGCCGCGGATGACGAAGCGCGCACCATACCTGCTGAAGGCCGCGGCATTGGCGGCGACGTATTCCTTGTAGCCCTCGGGGTCCGTCACATCGACCCGCACGATCCAGTAACCCTTTGCCATGTGTATCTCCTATCGGGGTGAGCGTCCGGCCAGCAGTGCCGCCAATGTCGGTTCGATGGCCTCTGCCATCAGGGCCTGGCCGGCTGGGCTTGGGTGCAGCGGGGCGGCGGGCGGGGTCTGCTTGGGGTCGTAGTAGAGGTCCCGGTTCAGCACCCCATTCCGCATGAACACGGGGCTGACATCCAGGAACGTGACCTCATGCCCGCGAGGAAACCGCGCCGCCAGGGCCTTGTTGACGGCGAGGGTCGTCTCGGTCGTCCAGGCCGAACGGTCGCTGGGGAGAATGCCGAGCAGGAGGATGCGGGTGGCGGGAAGGCGCTTGCGGAGGGCGGTAAGGATCGCGTCGATGCCGGCGAGCGTGTGTTCGGTGGACCAATGCAGGCGCCCCAGATTGTTGGCGCCGATCAGCACGATCGCCACCTTGGGGGCGATTCCGGACACCTCCCCATTCTCGATCCGCCACAGCAGGCTGGCGGTGGTATCGCCGCTGAAGCCGAGATTGACCGCCTTGCGTTGGCCGTAGAAGCGATCCCAGACCGGAGCGAAGTCCTTCCACTCCGGGGGCGCGCGATATTCGTATTGCTGGGTGATCGAATCCCCAAGGAAGATCAGCTCCGGTTGTTTGCGCCGAAGTTCCTCCAGCTTGGCCTCATGGCGCGTCCGCCACCATGGCAGGTCCATGCGGCTGATTGGCGTCGCGGCCAGGATTGGTTGCGACTTTTGCGGTGGCGATGCCGCCATGCACAACAGCAGCGACGCCAGCGCCACACAGCCTGCCAACCAGCGCATCATCGTCTCTTGCTCCTGCCAGTTCAGCGCCCTGAAACGCCGAACGGGTTCTCGTCCGCTCGCCGTTCGCGCTTGGAAACCGCGTCCGTGCTCCGTAGCATTGAGGCCACCGAGGGGAAAGCCAGGGGAGAAAGCGTCATGCGCATCACCAAGATCGAGGATCTGCACTGCAATGCCGGCTGGCGGGATTTCTCCTTCCTGAAGATCAGCACCGATGAAGGCGTCGTCGGCTGGTCCGAATTCATGGAGAATTTCGGCTCCGAGGGTCTCGGCGGCGTCATCCAACGCTTGGGTGAACGCCTGATTGGCCAGGACCCACGCCCCGTTGAGAAAATCACCGCGTTCTTGCACGGCGTGACCCGACAAGCTCCTGGTGGGATCAACCAGCAGGCCATCGCCGCCATCGAAAACGCCCTCGTCGACATCAAAGCCAAGGCGCTCGGCATACCTGTGTATGAACTGTTGGGCGGTCCGGTGCGGGATCGGCTGCGGCTTTATTGGTCCCATTGCGGCACCTGGCGCGTCAGTTTCGCCGACCGGATCAAGGAATGGACCGGGTTCGACCCGATCCGGTCTCTGGCCGACGTGGAACGCGCCGGGGCCGAGGTTGCGCGCCGCGGCTTCAAGGGTCTGAAGACCAACATCATGCGGTTTGACGCCGAGAAGCCCTATATCCACATGCCCGGCTTCAACGGCGGCGGCTGGCCGGAGCTGAATTTCGACCCGGCGGTGCAGGATGCCCTGGTGGCCGAGATGACCGCGTTTCGCCAGGGCACGGGCCCCGGGGTCGGTCTGCACGTCGACCTGAATTTCAATTTCAAGACCGAGGGATATATTCGTCTGGCGCAGGCAATGGAGCCGTTCGACCTGGTCTGGCTGGAAATCGACAGCTACGACCCGGCGGCTCTGGCGACGATCCGCCGCAGTTCCCGCACTCGGGTGGCGTCGTGCGAATCACTCTACGGCCGGCGGCAATTCCGCCCGTTCTTCGAGCAGCAATCGGTGGATGTCGCGATCATCGACGTCGCCTGGAACGGCATATTGGAATCGTTCAAGATCGCCGCGATGGCGGATGCCTACGAAATCAACGTCGCGCCGCACAACTTCAACGGCCATATCGGCTCGCTGATGAGCGCGCATCTCTGCGCCGCGATCCCAAATTTCCGCGTGATGGAAATCGATATCGAGGATGTGCCCTGGAAGGACGATCTGGTCACCCCAGTGCCCGTCATCGAAAACGGGGAACTGTTGCTGCCCACCGGTGCCGGCTGGGGCGCCGAGGTGAACGAGGAGGTGATCCGCGCGCATCCGCCCCTGCGCCCGGTGAAATGGCGAGGCTGACCCTTAACCCTTGAGCCGGACTGGAGAAAACCGGCTCAGCGGAAGATCGAATGCGGGCGCGGCGGGGCGAATTTCGGCGGCACGGGCCAGCCGGTTCGCCCGGCATTGTCCTGCGGCGGGACGGTCTGGATGGCCTGTGGGGATGCGCCGAGGGCCTGGGAGAGTTTGGCGGCGGCGTCCATCACGATCGCGACCAGGGCGCGTGGGCGTGGCGGACGCATGCGCATCGACGGTGCGCTCACGCTCAGCGCGGCGACGACCTGACCAGTGGCGTCGCGGACCGGCGTGCCAACACTGACCGCGCCGGCCACGATTTCATCCGCGGTCACCAGATAGCCACGCGTGCGGATGCGTTGGAGGTCGGCGGCAATCCAGGCCGGATCGGTGCGCGTGGCCGGGGTGAAGCGGGGCAGTTTTTGTGCCAGAATCTGAGTTTGGACCGATTCCGGCGAATGGGCGAGCAGAAGGCGGGAACTGCCGGCATGTAGAGGCAGGCGCTTCCCGACCTCGGTGTAGACACGCAGGGTCGGGTCGGTCTGGTAGATCGCGATGGTTTCGCTTTCCATACCGTCGCGGATGCGCAGGTAGACATTCTCGTTGCTGGCCTTGCCGAGGTCGACGAGGAACGGCATGGCGGTCGCGGCCAGCGCGCCCTGTTCGGCGGCCGCGCGTCCCAACACGCTCCATCGTGCGCCCAGTCGCCAAAGACCGCGCGCTTCGTCCTGGATGGCGAACCCACGTGCCTGAAGCGTCCGCAGCAAGCGGAATCCGGCAGTGCGAGTGCAGCCCGCGGCATCAGCCAAGGTGGCGAGAGGCGCCGGTCCGATGCGCGCAAGCGCCTCCAGCAGGTCCAAGGCCCGATCGACGGCGGCAATGCTGTAGTCGCGCGCTGACGTATCCGCCGCCGAGGCGTCCGGATCGACGGTTTGATCGGCCAGGGGAGGGGTTTTCCCATTGCTACGGATGCCGGATGCCATGTGCGAACCCTTGGGCTAGGCGTGGGAGGAGACGGGCGGGTTGGCGCTCGCGGCCGGAAGGACGCTGTCTCATTGATGCCAATTTGTGATCAATATGAGGAAGCACTACCGCTCGGTAGCATCGCATTCCGAAGCGTTCGGGTCAAAGGGTAATTCGAATAACCCTCGCATTTCGATGCGGCCAATCGGCGGCCTGCCTGGGTTCGACCGGTTGGGTTCCACCGTTGCGGCGCCAGTCTCGGAGCGCGGGCGCTTGTCGGACGGGGGCGGCTGCGCTAAAGCCCGACGCTCACGGTCGCGCGGCGGGCCCGGCGCGGCCTGTTTGTGCTATGCGCGGGCGTGGTGGAATTGGCAGACACGCCAGATTTAGGTTCTGGTGGCGCAAGCCGTGGGGGTTCAAGTCCCTCCGCCCGCACCATCACCTGGCACCCCGACCTGGCATTATCGCCAAGCAAGGGCTTCTTGAGGGATTTTCTGGCAGATGCAGGTTACCGAGACGCTTTCCGAGGGCTTGAAGCGCGCATTCACCGTCCTTGTGCCCGCGGCGGATATTGAAACCCGTCGCTCCGAGCGCTTGGCAAGTCTGAGCAAGACCGCTCGCCTGCCAGGCTTCCGTCCCGGCAAGGTGCCCATGATGGTGATCCGTCAGCGTTTCGGCGCCGCGGTGTCCGCCGAGGTGCTGGAAGAATCCGTCAGCAACGCCACCCGTGACATGCTGACCGAGCGCGGCCTGCGCCCGGCGATGCAGCCCAATGTGGAGATCGTCACCCAGAACCCCACTAGCCTCGCCACCGTGGGCGACCTGGAATTCAAGGTTGAGCTGGAGCTGCTGCCGGACATCACCCTTCCCGATTTTGGCGCTCTGGCCCTGACCCGCATGAAGGTCGACGTCGCCGATGAGACGATCGAGAAGGTGCTGAACGACATCGCCACCTCCAACCGCGAAACGGTGCCGCTGACGGATGAAGAACTCGCGGCGCGTGGCGAGAATGCCGGCGCGGCCGATGGCGACGTGCTGAATGTCGATTTCGTCGGCAAGATCGGCGATGAGGTATTCGAGGGCGGAACAGCCAAGGATATCGGTGTCGATATCGGTGGGACCGGCTTCATTCCAGGCTTTGCCGAACAATTGGTGGGAATGCGTTCCGACGAAATCCGCACCATCTCGGTGACTTTCCCCGAGGATTATAACGCCCCGAACCTGGCGGGGAAGGCGGCGACCTTTGAGGTGACGGCGAAGTCGCTCAACCGCTCGGTCGTGCCGCCGATCGACGACAATCTGGCGATGAAGATCGGCTACGACACGCTCGACGAAATGCGCGATGCGATCCGCCAGCGGCATCAGCGGGAATTCGAGCAGCTCTCCCGCCTGCGCATCAAGCGGCAGTTGTTGGACGCTTTGGCGGGGCAGATCAGCTTCCCGGTGCCCGAAGGCATGTTGTCACGGGAATTCGATCAGATCTGGGAACGGCTGGAATCCGACCGCAAGGCGGGGCGGATGGATGCCGACGACAAGGAAAAGGACGACGACACGCTGAAGGCCGAGTATCGCGCCATCGCCGAACGTCGGGTCCGCCTGGGGCTTCTGCTGGCCGAGATCGGGCGCATCAACAATCTGACGGTGTCGGAAGCGGAACTGACCCGCGCGATGCGCATCGAGGCGTCTCGCTATCCCGGCCAGGAACAGCAGATGATGGATCTGTTCGAGAAATACCCGGCTTTGGCCGACAACATGCGTGGCCCGATCTTCGAGGAGAAGGTCGTCGATTTCGTGCTGGAATTGGCCCAGGTGACCGACCAGACCGTCACCCCCGAGGAGCTGATGAAGGAACCGGAGCCTGTCACGCCCTGACCGGTACTGGTGGCGCGCCGACCGCAACCCCGACGAAGCCAGCCGACCCGAATCGCGGATAAGGCTGGACTTCGCGGGCGCCGCACATATCTATGACCGTCATTGATCTCCCCACCCACCGCCCGGGACTGTTCCTGGGCGAAGGGGCATCCGAAGGTGACCGAACATGAGGGACCGCGATCCCGTCGAAGTCTATGGCAATGCGCTGGTGCCGATGGTGGTCGAACAGACCGCCCGCGGAGAGCGCGCCTTCGACATCTATTCCCGCCTGCTCAAGGAGCGGATCATCTTCCTGACGGGCCCCGTCTACGATCAGGTCAGTGCCCTGATCTGCGCCCAGTTGCTGTTCCTGGAGTCCGAGAACCCGAGCAAGGACATCTCCTTTTACATCAACAGCCCGGGCGGCGTGGTGTCGGCTGGACTCGCGATCTATGACACGATGCAATATATTCGCAGTCCGGTCAGCACCGTGTGCATCGGCCAGGCGGCGTCCATGGGCAGCCTGCTGCTGACCGCCGGCGCAAAGGGCAAGCGCTATGCGCTGCCCAATTCCCGGATCATGGTGCATCAGCCGTCCGGCGGTGCGCAGGGCCAGGCGACCGATATCGAGATCCAGGCGCGGGAGATACTCACCCTGCGAAAGCGGTTGAACGAGATCTATGTCCGCCACACCGGCCAGCCGATCGAGGCGATCGAGCGCAAGCTGGAACGGGACAGCTACATGTCGGCCGAGGAAAGCCGCGATTTCGGCCTGGTGGATGAGGTCGTGGACAGCCGTCCGGTGACCGGTGACGATGCATCCAAGGGGTAATGGCGAGTCGGGTGAGGACGAAGGATAACCGGTGGTTGCGAATGTCCTCCCCGCTTGATCAGACCGAAATACGATAATTCAATGACTTGACCGAGCGGCGCTGCATGATTGCCCGCCTGCGTCGCATTTTTTGACCAGTTCGGCCGCGATGTTCTTGTCGTCGTCGTCCGAGGAGGGCTAACATCCCTCATTGTGCCCCCGTGCAAGGGGGAGGAGTGCGCATGAGCAAGTCCGGCGATTCAAAGAACACCCTCTACTGCTCGTTCTGCGGCAAGTCGCAGCACGAGGTCCGCAAACTCATCGCCGGTCCGACGGTCTTCATCTGTGACGAATGTGTCGAACTTTGCATGGATATCATCCGTGAGGAGCACAAGACGCATCTGGTGAAGGCGCGGGACGGCGTGCCGACCCCGCGGGAGATCTGCAAGGTTCTGGACGATTATGTGATCGGGCAGGAGCATGCGAAGAAGGTCCTGTCGGTCGCGGTGCACAATCACTACAAGCGCCTGGCGCACGGCCAGAAGAACAACGATGTCGAGATCGCGAAGTCCAACATTCTCCTCGTGGGCCCCACCGGCTCGGGCAAGACCCTGCTGGCGCAGACCCTGGCGCGGATTCTGGACGTTCCCTTCACGATGGCCGACGCCACCACGCTGACCGAAGCCGGTTACGTGGGCGAGGATGTGGAGAACATCATCCTCAAGCTGCTGCAATCGGCCGACTACAATGTCGAACGGGCGCAGCGCGGCATCGTCTATATCGATGAGGTCGATAAGATTTCCCGGAAATCGGACAATCCGTCGATTACCCGGGACGTGTCCGGCGAAGGCGTGCAGCAGGCGTTGCTGAAGATCATGGAAGGCACGGTTGCCTCGGTGCCGCCGCAGGGTGGCCGCAAGCATCCGCAGCAGGAATTCCTGCAGGTCGATACGACGAACATCCTGTTCATCTGCGGCGGCGCGTTTTCGGGCCTGGAACGCATCATCGGGGCGCGCGGCAAGGGATCCGGCATCGGCTACGGCGCCGAGGTGCGGTCCCAGGACGAACGCCGCATGGGTGCCATCCTTCGGGAGGTCGAGCCGGAAGATTTGCTGAAATTCGGCCTGATCCCCGAATTCATCGGCCGGTTGCCGGTGGTGGCGACGTTGGAGGACCTCGACGAAGGCGCGTTGATGGAAATCCTGACCAAGCCGAAAAACGCCCTGGTCAAGCAGTATGGCCGGCTGTTCGAAATGGAGGGCGTGAAGCTCTCCTTCACGGATGACGCGCTGAAATCGGTGGCGACGCGTGCCATCGCCCGTAAGACCGGCGCGCGCGGCCTGCGATCCATCATGGAGCAGATCCTGCTGAGCACGATGTTCGAGCTGCCCGGCCTGGATGGTGTGGAGGAGGTTGTGATCAATCGTGAGGTGGCCGAATCGCGTGCCGCCCCGCTGTATATTCATGGCAAGGAGCGTGCAGAGAGCAGTGCCTGATCACGGAAGGCGCTGTCACGGATGACGCCCTGCCGTGGCTCTCCTGGATGTCAAGGTCTTGTGCTGAAGCATGGCGACCCCGATATCCGACCGAGCCTGAAACGTATGACGTAGCCGTGAAAGCGCCCCCCCGTGCCGCAATTTGGGCGGATGTGGTGCCGACTGTCCTGAAGGAGGTCAATTATGACGCAATCCGATCGGCCGGGGCCTGAAGGGTCCCCCGAACCCCGTAAACCCGAGACCGCGCTGGGCGGTGGCGATATGCTCGCCGTACTCCCCCTGCGCGATATCGTGGTGTTCCCGCATATGATCGTGCCGCTCTTCGTCGGACGGGAGAAATCCGTCCGCGCATTGGAAGCGGTCATGAAGGAGGACAAGCAGATCCTGCTGGTGGCGCAAAAGAACGCGTCCCAGGACGATCCCTCGGTCGAGGACATCTACCGTGTCGGCACGGTCTCCACGATCCTGCAACTGCTGAAACTGCCGGATGGCACCGTGAAGGTGCTGGTCGAAGGCGGCAAGCGCGCGAAGATCACCGGCTTCAAGGAAACCGAATCCTATTTCGAAGCCATGGTCGAGCCGATGCCCGACCTTGGCGGCGACAAGAAGGACCTGGAAGCCCTCGGCCGCACGGTCGTGTCCCAGTTCGAGCAGTATATCAAGCTCAACAAGAAGATCGCGCCCGAGGTCCTGGTTTCGCTGAACCAGATCGAGGAGCCGTCGAAGCTGGCCGATACCGTCGCCAGCCATCTGAACCTGAAGATTCCGGAAAAGCAGGAACTGCTTGAAATCGCCAAGATCGGCGAGCGGCTGGAGCGCGTTTTCGGCCACATGGAATCCGAAATCGGCGTCCTGCAGGTCGAGAAGAAGATCCGCAACCGCGTGAAGCGGCAGATGGAGAAGACCCAGCGCGAGTACTACCTGAACGAACAGCTCAAGGCGATTCAGAAGGAGTTGGGCGAGGGTGAGGACGGCAAGGACGAGAACGCCGAACTCGAAGCCCGCATCAAGAAGACCAAGTTCACCAAGGAAGCCCGCGAGAAGGCCTTGGCGGAGCTGAAAAAGCTCAAGACCATGAGCCCGATGAGCGCGGAAGCGACCGTGGTGCGCAACTATCTGGATTGGATGCTGTCCATTCCCTGGAAGAAGCGCAGCAAGATCAGCAACGACGTGATCGCCGCCGGCAAGGTGCTGGAAGACGACCATTACGGGCTGGAGAAGGTGAAAGAGCGGATCATCGAGTATCTGGCTGTGCAGGCGCGCAGTCCGAAGGTACGCGGTCCGATTCTGTGCCTGGTCGGCCCGCCCGGCGTCGGCAAGACGTCCCTGGGCAAGTCGATCGCCAAGGCCACCGGGCGCGCCTTCGTGCGTATGTCGCTCGGCGGTGTGCGCGACGAAGCGGAAGTGCGTGGCCATCGGCGGACCTATATCGGCTCGATGCCGGGCAAGGTCATCCAGGGCATGAAGAAGGCCAAGACGTCCAACCCGTTGTTCCTGTTGGATGAGGTCGACAAGCTGGGCCAGGATTGGCGCGGCGATCCGTCCTCGGCCCTGCTGGAGGTGTTGGATCCGGAGCAGAACTCCACCTTCGCCGATCACTACCTGGAGGTCGATTACGATCTGTCCGACGTGATGTTCGTCACCACGGCCAACAGCCTGCGGATGCCGCAGCCGCTGATGGACCGCATGGAGATCATCCGCATCCCCGGCTACACCGAGGATGAAAAGGTCGAGATCGCCAAGCGCCACCTGATCACCAAGCAATCCGAGGCACACGGCCTGAAAAAGGACGAGTGGAGCATCTCGGAAGAAGCGTTGCGGGACCTGATCCGGTACTACACACGGGAAGCCGGCGTGCGGAATCTGGAGCGGGAAATCGCCAACCTGGCGCGCAAGGCGGTGCTTGAGATCGTCACCAAGAAGTCCGCCAAGGTCGCGATCACGCTGAAGAACGTCGAAAAATTCGCCGGTGTGAAGAAGTACCGCTACGGCGAGACCGAAGAAGAGGACATGGTCGGTGTCGTCACCGGTCTGGCCTGGACCGAGGTCGGCGGCGAAATTCTGACCATCGAGTCGGTGCTGCTGCCGGGCAAGGGCAACACCAAGCAGACCGGCAAGCTGGGCGATGTGATGCAGGAAAGCGTCTCGGCCGCCATGAGCTACGTGCGCAGTCGCTCGATCAATTTCGGCATCAAGCCGACGCTCTTCGAGAAGCGTGACCTGCATGTCCATGTACCGGAAGGAGCGACCCCGAAGGATGGACCGTCGGCCGGCATTGCGATGGCGACCTCGATCGTGTCGGTGATGACCGGCATTCCGGTGCGCCGGGACGTGGCCATGACCGGCGAGATCACCCTGCGCGGTCGGGTGCTGCCGATCGGCGGTTTGAAGGAAAAACTGCTGGCGGCGCTGCGGGCCGGAATCACCACCGTTTTCATTCCTAAGGATAATGAAAAGGACCTGGCCGAGATCCCGGATAACGTGAAAAAGCACCTCAAGCTGATCCCGGTCGCCCATGTGGACGATGTGATTAGCCAGGCGTTGGCACGCAAACCGATCGCGATCGAGTGGGAAGAACCGCCGGACCCTCCGGTCGCTGCGCCCGCCGCACAACCGGCAGCGAGTACGCTGGCACACTGAATTGGGCCTGAAAGCGGCGCGATTTGTGTTGCTCGTGGAAAACAAAGCCATGAAACCCGCCGGAAAACCTCCGGCGGGTTAGCTTCCCGCATTGACGCGGGCGAATCCCCCCCACTAGTGTCCGCCGCCCACCGGCCGCCCCTTATCGGTCGGAGACGGTGACTTCATGTATCTGAACGAGAGGAAAGCGTAACTGTGAACAAGATGGATCTGATCGCGGCCGTATCCGATGCGACCGACCTCTCGCGTGCGAAAGCAAGCGACGTCGTCGATGCGGTGTTCAGCTCGATCACCGACGCTTTGCGGAAGCAGGACGAAGTGCGCCTGGTCGGTTTTGGCACGTTTGCCGCCGCGAAGCGCAAGGCCAGCACGGGCCGCAATCCGCGCACGGGTGAGGAGATGCAGATCCCCGAATCCACCACCGTCCGCTTCAAGGCCGGCAAGGGCCTGAAAGACGCGGTTGGCTAGGCTTCTAAGGCAGGGTCATGCTGGGGGCGGGTTTGGCCCCCGGCGTTGGTTTTCCCTATCGCCGATAGGAGCATGATCGCGCCGAGCGGAGCGTAATAGTGTGTGATATCAACCGGTCTAGCCCTTGACTGGTGTACCTCTTCCCACTCGTCATTGCCGGGCTTGACCTGGCAACCCGCGGGTAAACGTCGGGGGATGGGTTGCCAGATCAAGTCCGGCAATGACGGTGAAAGAACGCCCTCGGGCCATTGTTTCGGCCGGTTGGTATGGATCATGCGATAAGCTAAAGAGCGAAAGCGGTTTCCAGCGAGAGTGAAACCGCTTTAGTGGGCGGTTAGCTCAGCGGTAGAGCGTCTCGTTTACACCGAGAGGGTCGGCGGTTCGAAACCGTCACCGCCCACCATCACCCAGCATCACACCGTCGCGACGCGCAATGCGTTCGTCGTCCCGGCATGACCGAACGGCACGCCGGCGGTCACCACGATCTCCTCTCCCGCGACTGCAAATCCCTCGGCCAGTGCGACGCGGCTGGCGCGGGTCACGGCTTCCGTCATGGAGTGGACGTCGGGAGTCACGACGGCATGCACCCCCCACACCACTGCCATGCGGCGGGCGGTGTCCAGATTGGGAGTCAGGCCGATCACCGGCGCGTCGGGCCGTTCCCGTGCCACACCCAAGGCGGTGCTGCCGGATGCGGTGAAGGCGACGATCACCTTGGCGCCCATCGTGTGGCAGATCTGCTGCGCGGCGGCGGCGATGGCGCCCCGCGTGGTGCGCTCCGGTTCGGCCCGGGACGAGTCGATCATCGCCCGCCAGCCGGAATCCTGCTCCACCCTGGCGACGATGCGATCCATCATGTTGACGGATTCGTACGGGTATTGGCCGGCGGCGGTTTCGCCCGACAGCATCACCGCATCCGCCCCGTCATAGACCGCGGTGGCGACGTCGGACGCCTCGGCGCGGGTCGGCGCGGGGGCGGCCATCATGCTTTCCAGCATCTGGGTGGCGACGACGACGGGCTTGCCGAGCTGACGGGCGAGTCGGACGATGCGCTTTTGGGCGAGGGGGACTTCCTCGGGCGGCAATTCCACGCCCAGGTCGCCGCGCGCGACCATCACCGCGTCGGTCAGGGCCAGGATCGCCTCCAGATTGTCCAAAGCCTGGGGTTTTTCCAGTTTCACCATCACCCAGGCGCGACCGGCGATCAGGGCCTTGGCCTCGATCACGTCTTCCGGGCGTTGGACGAAGGACAGGCCGATATAATTGGCACCATGGCTGACAGCGAATTCCAGGTCCTCGCGGTCTTTCACCGTCAGGGCGGGGATCGGCAACACGACGTCGGGGACGTTGACGCCTTTGCGGTCGGACAGCGGGCCGCCGACGACGACCTCGGTTTCCAGGCCGTCGGGGCGCTTGCGGGTCACGCGCAGGCGCAGTTTGCCGTCGTCCAGCAGCAGGGTGCAGCCGATGGAAGCGGCTTCGATGATCTCCGGATGGGGCAGGTTGACCCGCTGGGCATCGCCGGGCGTGGGGTTCAGGTCCAACCGGAAGGGCTGGCCGGTTTGCAGATGGACCCGCCCGCCGGAAAAGCGGCCGACCCGCAGTTTCGGACCCTGCACATCCGCCAGAATCCCGATCGGGCGGTCGAACCGCTGTTCCAACTCGCGAATCATGGCAAAGCGGAGCGCGTGGTCTTCGTGCGTCCCGTGCGAGAAATTCAGCCGGAACACGTCGGCGCCGGCCTGAAACAGCCGCGCCATCACCTCCATGGACGAACTGGCCGGGCCAAGCGTGGCGATGATCTTGGTGCGACGACGCCGGCGGAGCTTGGGACGGGTGGCCATGACGTGCTCTTTCAGGCGATCAGGATCGCGCGGATGTCGTTGACATTGGTCAGGGTCGGGCCGGTGACGATCAGATCATCGGTGGCACCAAACAGGGTATGGCTGTCGTGGCTGGCCAGCGCGGCGCGCGGGTCGATGCCCTTGGCGCGGGCGCGCGCCAGAGTGTCGGGGGACAGAATCGCGCCCGCGATCTCATCCATGCCGTCCACCCCGTCGGTATCGCCGGCCATGGCCCAGATGCCGGGGGCGCCATCCAGGGCGATCGCGAGTCCAAGCAGGAACTCGGTGTTGCGCCCGCCATGACCGGTTGGGGTGCCCTGATTCATGGTCACCGTCGTCTCCCCGCCGGACAGCAGGATGGCGGGACCGGACACCGGTTTTCCATGGGTTTGGATGGACCGGGCGATGCCGGCCAGGACGGTGCCCATTTCGCGGGCCTCGCCTTCCAGGGCGTCTCCCAGGATCAGCGGGGGCAGGCCCAGGGCACGCGCGGACTCCGCCACCGCCAGCAGGGCCATCATCGGGGTGGCGATCATGCGGAAGGACGCGTGCGGCAGGCTGCCGGGCTTGGGTGTCTCGTCGGCGTCCATGCCCAGCCGGGTGGTAACGGCCGGGGACACAGCGATGCCGAAGCGGGCCACCAAAGCGCGGGCATCGGCGAAACTGGTGGGGTCCGGCACGGTCGGGCCGGAGCCGATGACCGCGGGATCGTCGCCCGGCACGTCGCTGATCGCCAGGGTCACAACCCGGGCGGGAGCGGCCGCTGCTGCCAGGCGTCCACCCTTGATCGCGGACAGATGTTTCCGGACGGCATTCATCTCGGTGATGGTCGCCCCGCACGCCAGCAGCGCTCGGTTCACGGCCTGCTTGTCGGCCAGGGTCAGGCCCGGGGCGGGGGCGGGCAGCAGCGCGGAGGCGCCGCCGGACATCAGGGCAATGACCAGATCGTCCGGCCCCAGACCGCGCACCCGTTCCAGCAGCCGTTGGGCGCCGCGCTCGCTGTTGGCATCCGGGACGGGGTGGGAGGCTTCGATGACCTCAATCAGCTTCGTCGGCACGGCGTGGCCGTAGCGCGTGACGACGGTGCCTTCCAACGGAACATCCGGCCAGGCGTCTTCCAGCGCCGCGGCCATGACGGCGGCGGATTTTCCGCCTCCCACCACGATGCAGCGTCCGCGGGTCGGTTTGGGGGGCAAATGGGCGGCCAAGACCTTGCGCGGGTCCGCCGCGGCGACCGCCGAATCGAACATTGTCCGCAACGCGGCGCGCGCCCGTGCGTCATCCCACATCATGGGACCAGGCCATCGACGGTTTCCTCTCTTTGGCTCCCGGTGCAGTATGGCGAAGTTGCGGTCTCGACGCCATGTTATGCGCTACCAAGACGGAGGATTGTCATGACAACACCCGAACTCGACCAGGCCACGCGGACCGAGTTGGAGGCCGCGGCCTTTCGGCGACTGGTTCAGCATCTGCAAGAACGCACCGATGTGCAGAACATCGACATGATGAATCTGGCGGGATTCTGCCGGAATTGCCTCAGCCGCTGGTACCGGGAAGCCGCCCAGGAAAGCGGCATCGGCCTGGCCGATCCGGATGCGCGGGAGATCGTCTACGGCATGCCCTACAAGGAATGGCAGGCCAAATATCAGAAAGAGGCGACCGCCGAACAGAAGGCCGCTTTCGCCAAATCCAATCCCGGACATTGACCCGGGGGTCCCACACGGCTATCCCCGCGCGCTTCGTTGGTGCGGGGATTGAGTGATGGCGGCCAAACCGATTACCGAGGAACAGATCAAGACGGGCGGCGTCGCAGCCGACCGCTTGCGCAGCATTGTCGAACGGATCGAGCGGCTGGAGGAAGAGCGCAAGGCCCTCGGTAGCGATATCAAGGACATCTACCAGGAAGCGAAGTCGGCGGGTTTCGATGTGAAGGTGTTACGGCAGTTGATCCGTATCCGAAAGCAGGAAGCCGCTGAAGTTGAAGAGCTTGAAACGATGCTGGATGTCTACCGGCGCGCGCTGGGGATGTAGTACTGGTTGGGTGCAGCCGGTGCATACTTGGCTATGTTATGAAAAATTGCAGCGGAACTTGTTGTAATTTCTCGGTCGAGCGTCTAATTTCTGGCGCCCTGGCGATGTTGCGTTAGCGATGTCGCAGTCCCGGTCGGGTGGGCGGTCGGCGGATGGTGCTACACGCGTCATCCGCCGATGACTTTTAGGCGTATCCTGCGCTGACGCCCCCTCAGCCGTGCAGTTGCGCAAGCACCTCATGATTGGCGCGGATCACCAGCATCCGGCGGATTTTCTGCGTCGGCGTCAGCAGTCCGTTCTCGACCGTGAACGGCTCAACAACCGCATGCTTCCGCACTCTCTCCGTCACCGACAACCGATGATTCGCTCGGCTTACCGCCACCGCGACCGAAATTTCGTCATGGCCTTCCGCCGGCACCAGCAGGGCTGTCAGTCCGGCTCGCCCGTCGCCGGAGACCACCGCCTGGGAGATTTCCGGTTCCGCCATCAAGATGCCCTCAACCCGAGCCGGTGAAACGTTTTCGCCGCCGGACAGCACGATCATGTCCTTCTTGCGATCCGTGATACGCAGGTAGCCATCCCGGTCGAGCTCCCCGATATCGCCCGTGTGCAACCAGCCATCGCGGATGGTCGCCTCGGTGTCCGCTGGCCGGCCCCAGTAGCCGTCCATCACCAGATCGCCGCGCACCAGGATTTCCCCGTCCTCGGCGATTTTCAGGTCGACGCCTTTTAGAACCGTCCCCACGGTTTCGATCCGGATGCCGTCGGGCGGATTGGCGCTGATAACGGGGCCGGCCTCGGTCTGGCCGTAGCCCTGAAGAACATTCAGACCCAGGGCGAGGAAGAAGCGCCCGACCTCGGGTTCCAGCCGGGCGCCGCCGGACATCGCGGCGACGACCCGGCCACCAAACCGGGCGCCGACCTTGGCGCGCACCAGCCGATCCAGCAGCGGATCGATCAGCCGCTCCACAAGCGACAGCGGTTGGTGGTCGAGCCGCTTCAGCCCGATTGCCAGTGCCTGTCGGAACAATGCCTGCTTCCAAGGCTTCTGCCGTTCCATCTGCGCCAGCACGCGGGTCCGGATCACTTCCAGCACGCGCGGCACCGCGGCCAGCACCGTCGGGCGGGCGGTGAGCATATCCGCGGCCAGATGCTCGACGCCGCGCGCATAGACGATCTCGGTGCCGATGCTGAGCAGGAAGAACTGCCCGACCGTGTGTTCGTAACTGTGGGAGAGCGGCAGGTAGGACAGATAGGTCTCGTCCTTCAGGCCCAGGGGACGAACCAGTTCGAACGCGCCGGCGCAGTTCGAGAGAATGGAACGGTGCGGCAGCATCACGCCTTTCGGCGCCCCGCCGGTGCCGGAGGTGTAGATCAGGCAGGCCAAAGCGGTGGGGGCGATGCCGGATGCCTCCAATGCGATATCGTCGCACGGGGCGGTATCCCCCACCATGGTTGCCCAGTCCGTCCCGTCCCTAATCGCCCCGTCCATCGTTGCCCCGTCCGGCCCGTCCTTGGTTGTCCAGTCCGTCCCGTCCATCGTGACCAGAAGGTCCAGGCCTTCGGATTGCTCGCCCGCCGCCCGGAACCGGTCTGCCAGGACGGTCGAGGAAACGATGGCGGCCCGTGCCCCGGAATCGCGCAGGATATGGGCGTGGTCGTCGACCGTGTTGGTCGTGTAGGCCGGCACCGGGACGGCACGGATTGCCATCAGTGCGGTCTCGACGATCGGGTATTCCGGCCGGTTCTCGGCGCAGATGACGACGCGATCTCCCGCCGATACGCCGGCGGCGCGCAGATGGCGGGCGCAGGACGCGGTCATGCGACCGAACTCGCCCCAAGTGACCGAGTGCCACGCTCCGTCGCGAAAATACCGCAGCATTTTCTTGTTGGGCCAGGCGCGAGCGAGGGCCAGCATCATGGCGGCGAGGTTGGGCCAGGTCGGATAGGTCTGCACGTGTCCATCCCCAGAGTCGGGTTGCACCGGATGCAACCCTTTGACGGACGGTATTCCTACCTTACATGCAGAGAGATTGCAGCAGACCAAGGATCAGCGCCCGATGTCCGAGACCAGCCTGGCCGTAGCCGCCGCCGAACCTCTGCCGGCCTGGGATCTGTCCGATCTTTACCCCTCGCCCGACAGCCCGTCCGTCGCCACGGATTTTGAGCGGTCGGCCTCGCAGGCCAAGGCGTTCTCGACGGCCTATGCCGGCAAGCTCGCCACTTTGCCCGGCGCCGCCCTGGCCGCGGCCATCGCGGAATTCGAGCGGATTGAGGAAATCCTGGGCCGTTTGGCGTCCTACGCCAGCCTGTTGTTTGCCGGCGATTCCACCGATCCGGTGGTCGCGCAGTTTTATCAGACTGTGAATGAGCGGGTGACGACCATCAGCAGCGACCTGCTGTTCTTCACCCTGGAACTGAACCGCCTGGACGATGCGGTGCTGGACCGCAAACTGGCGGACCCGGCTTTGGCTCGGTATCGGCCGTGGCTGCGCGATCTGCGTGTATTCCGTCCGCATCAACTGGCGGACGATCTGGAAAAGCTGCTGCACGAGAAGGAAATCACCGGCCATTCCGCCTGGAACCGGCTGTTCGATGAGACGATCGCGGCGATGCGGGTTCCCCTGGGCGGTGAGGACCTGACCATCAGCGGCGTGCTGAACAAGATGTCCGACCGCGATCGGACGGTGCGGGAAGCTGCTGGCAAGGCCATCGGCGAGGCGTTCAATCAGAATTTGCGGCTGTTTTCGTTGATCACCAACACCTTGGCCAAGGACAAGGAGATCATCGACACGTGGCGGCACTATCCTCGCCCGGGCAGCTATCGCAACCGCTCCAACATGGTGGAAGACGAGGTTGTGGATGCGTTGGTGAGCGCCGTTCGCGGTTCCTATCCTCGGTTGGCACATCGGTACTACAGCATGAAAGCGCGGTGGCTGGGGCTGCCGAAGTTGCAGCATTGGGATCGCAACGCGCCGCTGCCGCAGGATGACGACCGGATTATCCCGTGGGAAGAGGCTCGCGACCGGGTTCTGACCGCCTATGGCGCGTTCAGCCCGGAATTGGCCTCGGTCGGCAAGCGGTTCTTCGACAAGCCGTGGATCGACGCCACCTTGAAGCCCGGCAAGTCCGGCGGGGCGTTCGCGCATCCGACGGTGCCGGCCGCGCATCCGTATTTGCTGGTGAATTATCATGGGCGGACCAGGGATGTGATGACCCTGGCGCATGAGTTGGGGCATGGCGTGCACCAGATCCTGGCCGGCGGGCAGGGTTACCTGATGTCCGGCACGCCGCTGACTCTGGCCGAAACCGCCAGCGTGTTCGGGGAGATGCTGACGTTCCGCGCTCTGCTGGACAGTGCGACTCCGGCACAACGGCGGATCATGCTGGCGTCCAAGGTGGAGGACATGTTGAACACGGTGGTGCGCCAGGTGGCGTTCTATCGGTTCGAGGCGCTGTTGCACGACGAACGCCGCAAGGGCGAATTGCTGCCCGAGCGGATCGGCGAGTTGTGGTTGCAGGTGCAGACCGAAAGCCTGGGGCCGGCGTTCGAGTTCACGCCGGAATACAGCGTGTTCTGGGCTTATGTGCCGCATTTCATCCACTCGCCGTTTTATGTGTATGCGTATGCGTTCGGCGATTGTCTGGTGAACGCGCTGTATTCGGTGTTCCAGAATGGCCATCCGGGCTTCCAGGCGAAGTATCTGGACATGCTGCGGGCTGGTGGAACGAAGCGTCACAAGGAATTGCTGGCGCCGTTCGGCCTGGATGCGTCGGACCCCGCGTTCTGGACGCGGGGGTTGGATGTGATCGCTGGGTTTATCGATGAGTTGGAGACGGGGGAGTGACAAGTCATGCCACTCCCCCTCCCCTTGCGGGAGGGGGCCGGGGGGAGGGGGCCGCGCCGCCGGGAGCCTCTCTTTTAAAGCACGCCAAGTCCATGCGGCAGGATGCGACCCCGGCTGAGCGTCGACTTTGGGCTGGCGTCCGTAATCGCCAATGTGGAGGGTTGAAGTTCCGGCGGCAGGTTCCAATCGGTCCGTTCATTGCTGACTTCTACTGTGCTTCTGAGCGTTTGGTCGTTGAATTGGACGGTGTTTCGCACATCGATTCGGTGACGGATGGTGCCCGCGATGCCTGGATGGCGGCGCAGGTGTTGCGTGTACTGCGGTTCTCCAATCGGGACGTTTTGGGGAATTTGGAGGGGGTGTTGATCAGTATCCAACAGGCTGTGGCGCGGCCCCCTCCCCCCGGCCCCCTCCCGCAAGGGGAGGGGGAGTCGTTTTCAAGCCCCATCGCTTCCCATGTCCGGTAGCAATCTCTTCGGGGAACTGCGGCGGTTTGCGCGGACGTCTGGCGCCGTTGGGGGCATTGCCGCCCGGGTTGCCGGGGAGCGGGTCTTCGGCATCAAGACCAACCGCGCCTCCCACGCAGAGGACCTAAAAACCATTCTTGGCGGGCTGAAAGGTCCGCTGATGAAGGTGGCGCAGTTCCTGTCCACCGTGCCGGATGCGCTGCCCGCGGAATATGCCGCGGAGCTGGCTCAGTTGCAGGCGAATGCGCCAGCCATGGGCTGGTCTTTCGTGCGGCGCCGCATGGCCAGCGAGTTGGGGCCGGACTGGCGATCTCGCTTTGCCGCGTTCGACCAGACCGCCTCGGCCGCGGCGTCGCTGGGGCAGGTGCATCGGGCGCGCCTGCCGGATGGGCGAGAGGTGGCGTGCAAGCTGCAATACCCGGATATGCCCAGCACGGTGGAGGCCGATCTACGGCAGTTGCGTATGGCCATGGCGATCTACCATCGTATGGACAACGCAATCCAGCACGAGGAGATCTACAAGGAACTGACCGAGCGACTGCGCGAAGAATTGGACTACGGCCGCGAAGCCGCGCAGATGCGTCTGTATGGGCTGATGCTGGCCGTACATCCGACGGTGCATGTGCCGTCGCCGGTGGCGGAGTACAGCACCGACCGACTGCTGACCATGACCTGGTTGGATGGCCGCCCATTGATGCACCGGCTGGCCGAGGACCCTCCACAGGATGAACGCAACCGCATTGCCGAGGCGTTGTTTCGCGCCTGGTATGTGCCGTTCTACCGCTATGGCGTGATCCACGGCGACCCCCACATGGGCAACTACCAGGTGCGGCCGGATGGGTCGGTGAATCTGCTGGATTTCGGTGCCATTCGCGTCTTCAACCCGAAATTCGTGCGCGGCGTGATCGATCTGTTTGAGGCGGTTCGCGATCACGACGACGCCAAGGCGCATCACGCCTACGCGACCTGGGGCTTCACCGATCTGTCGCAGGAGAAGATGGAGGTGCTGAACCTGTGGGCTCGGTTCCTTTACGAACCGCTGACCGAGGATCGCGTGCGACGCATCCAGGAAACCGATGATCCGATGTTCGGTCGCGCCGTGGCGGAAAAAGTCCATGCCGGGCTGAAACGGACGGGTGGCGTGAAGCCGCCCCGGGAGTTCGTGTTGATGGATCGGTCCGCGATTGGGTTGGGTGGCGTGTTCCTGCGCCTGAAGGCAGAGTTGAACTGGAGTCGCCTGTTCCACGAACTGATCGCCGATTTCGATGAAGCGGCACTGGCGGAACGTCAGGCGGCCGCGCTGGCTAAGGCCGGGGTGCCGACGGCGGGGTGATCGGCGGGGGTGGACGCTCGTCGGTCTGACCGGCTGGTCGGATGTCGCCACCCGGCCAGCCTCCGACCTCCTACCCTCCCAAACGCGTCGCCCGCCCTGCCGTGATCCCGCCATCGATCACCAGTTCCGACCCCGTCATATGGCTCGACGCATCCGAGGCCAGGAACAGAATACCGTTGGCGATGTCCGCCGCTTCCCCGGCATGCCCCATCGGAACCGTCGATTCGCCGATCTTGTGCGGGTCGAGCGGCGCGTTGGACCGCCCGGGCAGCTTGTCCCAGATCGCCGTTACGATGATGCCAGGATGCACGGAGTTCACCCGGATGCCGTCACGTGCAACCGCACATTCCAATGCCACGGACTTTGCGAACAACCGCACCGCGCCCTTGGTGGCGCTGTAGCCCGCCATGTTGGCCGATCCTCGTAGCCCGGCGATCGAAGACAGCATCACGATCGACCCGCCATTCCCCGCTCGGCGCATCGCCGGAATGCAGTGCTTCACCGTCAGGAACACGCCATCGACGTTGATCGCCATCTGCCGGCGCCAATCGGCCAGGGACATGTCGACGACGGAGCTCATGATGCCGATCCCGGCGTTGGCGACGACGATGTCCAGTCGGCCGAACCGTTGCTCGATGGTGGCGACCAGGCTGACCCAGCCATCCTCGTCGGTCACGTCGTGGTGGATGAACACGCCGCCAATCTCGTCTGCCAGCGCCTGGCCGGCCGCGTCGTCGAGGTCGGTGATCACGACCTTCGCGCCTTCCCGCGCCAGGACCCGAGCGGTTGCCGCGCCGATGCCGGACGCCGCGCCCGTGACGATTCCGACCTTGCCCTCAACCTGACCCATGGCTCGTTTCCTCTCCTTTGATGCGCCATTGCAGCCCGCCCCGATGGACGGCGCAAGACCCGCCCAGTCCCCTTGCGCCCGCGACCAGCGTGGTCACCATGCGTGGACATGACGGAGGACAACGTGGCCGGGCTGATCGCCTTTCTGTGCGGACCGTACGGCGGCGATATCAACGGCGCCGACCTGCCGATCGACGGGGCCTGGCTCACCGGCCGCGGTTGAAGGACGGCGCCCCGATCCCACCGACCGATAAGCTGTCCGGCGGCGTGGTGTCTGATGTTCGGTATCCGTGATAGGTTTCGACCCTTGAGGTATGGGTCGAATCAGGGAGGCGGCATGACACGCGCGGTCTGGGTAATCGTTGCCCTGATGATGACGACCGAGGCCGGGGCGTATGGGCGTTGCACCTCGGAGACCAGTACGGAGCTGGATTGTGTCGCGATGACCAGCACCCTGAGCGCCGTTGCCCCGATCGACCGGCCAACTCTGGCCTGGCCGGCAGCGGTTGCCGATGGTCCGTTCGGGGTGGCCATCCCGACCACGCGGCCGATGGCCGACCGGAGCGACGATGCCGACGCCCCGCTTCGTTTGGCACTCAATCCGCCATCGTCGCCGCAACAGCCCGCCCGCGCCCCTGCCACGGTCGATCCCGTGGCGTTCAACGTCATGATGAAGGAGTTGCTGGCGACCAACGGCCTGGACGCCACGTTGCGGGTACGGTCGGTCGGACGGTACGGCGTGGAACCGGCCGGCCATTCGGAAGTCAGTATCCGCTACCTCCCCGCCTACAAGGGCGGGCCCAAGACCGTCGTGCAGAATGCCCTGCAGGTGACAACCCAGGTTGCCGGGGCGCCGAATGACAGCCATTGGACCACGTTGTCGCTGTTGGAATATGGCGGCACCGGCGGAACCGGCCAGCACGTCGCCAGCTACGCGCAGGCAAACCGCCGGACCTTTGCTCCAGGTGGCCCCAAGGACAATCCGCAAATCTGGGCCAGCACCTTCGAATCCAACGACATGACGGGGCAGCGATCCAGCCGGACCGGGGCGCAGATCACCACCGAGTTCGATCTGGCGGCCAACGACCTGGACGATGCGGATGAGCGCACCGTGATGGTCCTGTGGGCCAAGCGCTGGGACAAGGCGGGTCCGAACGCCGAGTTCCGGGCCGCGGTCACGGTCGTGACGGACGGGTGGCATAACCCGGCGAGCGTTCACCAAGCCTCGTTCAAGAGTGTGTTCCAGATCTGGGCCCATTACAGCCAGGCGGTGCTCGACATGCGGCGGGCCACGCAGGACGCCGGCGGCAATGCGATCTGGATGCGGGCAAATCAGACGATCGGCCTGGACACCGCCGGTCGAGATGGGGCCGCCGTCGCGCGCCTGTCCAGCGACGGCGCGTCGGTGATTTCGTCGGTGCCCATTGTGGCGACTGCCGGGACAAGTGGTGCCCAGGTGGTGAATTTCAGCCAGTTCGCCCCCAACAACGCGCCGGTCGGTTTCACGCGCCTGCCCGGTGGGTTGTTGCTGCAATGGGGACGCGCCAGCACGGATGGCAGTGGTGCGGTCAACGTGACCTTTCCCACCGGGTTCGCCACCCGCGCTCATTCCATCACAATCACCCCCAATGCGACGGGGGGATCGCTGGCGGTGGCGATGAACGCGCTGCCCCGCGGAACCAACGCGTTCACCGCTTCTGCGACCGATCCCGGTGGGCGAGGCGTTCCGGTGAATTTCTATTGGATGGCGATCGGGAATTGAAACCCGTCGCTGATCGCCGGTTAAACCCCACTGGGAAGGCGCAATCATGAGACTGTCATGCCTGCTGATCGCGATGGTTCTTGCATGGCCGGCCCGGGCGCAAGCCCCGCTGCCATCGGAGCCGTATGCCGTGGTTCTGCCGCCCCAGACCTTTCAGGCGATCGTCAATTACCTCAAGCGACAGCCCTGGGAGGAAGCGCAGCCGTTGATGGCTGCCCTTGCCCAAGCCGCCCAGGCCTCTGCGCCGAAAGGAGCGTCGGGTGTCAAGATCGACGGCGACGACAAGGCCCTGGATGGCGGGAAGGCCCGGTAGGCTGGGGCTCTCCTGTCTCCCTCCAGCCGGGTCATGCCGGCGTCAAATTCCCAGCATGATCCGCGTATTGCGTCGAAGTATCGCTCGCCGAACCGCCGCCGGCCTGAATGTCTCGGAAGAAGACGGCCAACTCGGCGGGCGATCCCGCGAACACCTGCCTTGCCTCCGGATCTGGCGCCTGTTGTGCCTGTTTCAGCGAGTGAATTCTCACCTGACCTCTCACCACGGTCACCACCATCTGATCCTGGACGCAAGGTTGCTCCAACAACGGCTCGTTCTCGCTTGGTGTGCTCATGCGGTTTCCGCTCCTTGGAGGTAGGTCACGGGTGCGATCCTGCGGCGGTATGGGTTTCCAAGTCCTTAAGATTGGCCCGCTTCCTGGCATCAATCCGCGGTACATGGGGCACTGGGTCTTGCATGCGCTGCCCTCGCGGTGCATTGGATATCGGCAGAACCGTCCGGGCCGGCGAGCGGTTGTCAGCGTGCTCCCCTGCATGAAGGCCCCCGAAGAGAGGATTGATACGGATGCGCCTTGCGGTGCTGAGGGAAAGACGCGTGGCCGAGGCCCGCGTGGCGGCCACCCCCGAAACGGTCAAACGCCTGATTGTCCTTGGTCTGACGGTTGCGGTCGAGACTGGCGCCGGTGCGACCGCTTCCATTCCCGACGCTGAATTCGCGGCTGCCGGTGCAGAAATCGCGGCCGATCCGGCCGCCGCGCTCGCCGGCGCGGGCATCGTCTTCGCGGTGCAGGCGCCGGAAGCGGCGGAACGAGCGCTCATCCCGCGCGGTGCGTTGCTGGTGTGTATCGCGGGCGCGTTCTCCGATCCGGACCTGGTGCCGAACCTGGCTGCTGGCGGTATCGACACGGCGGCGATGGAGTTGCTGCCTCGCATCACAAGGGCCCAGGCGATGGACGTGCTGTCCAGCCAGTCCAATCTGGCCGGCTATCGGTCGGTGATCGAGGCGGGGAACGCGTTCCAGCGTGGCTTCCCGATGATGATGACCGCGGCCGGCACCGTGCCGCCGGCGCGTGTGTTTGTGATCGGCGCCGGCGTTGCCGGTTTGCAGGCCATCGCCACGGCTCGGCGGTTGGGGGCGATCGTATCCGCGACCGATGTGCGCCCCGCGGCGAAGGAGGAGATCAAGTCCCTCGGCGCCACGTTCGTCGGGGTGGAGGATGAGGAAACCGCGGGTCAGACCGGCGCCTATGCCCGTGAGATGAGCGATGCGTTTCGCCAGAAACAGGCGGACCTGATGGCCACGACGGTCGCCAAGAACGATATCGTGATCTGCACCGCTTTGGTGATGGGACGGCGCGCGCCGACCATCGTGACGGAGGCGATGGTGCAATCGATGCGCCCCGGCAGCATCGTCGTCGATCTGGCGTCGGATGCCGGCGGCAACTGTGCGGCGACCGTGCCGGGGCAGAGCATCGTGACTCCGAACGGCGTGACCATCCTGGGCTACAATAACTGGCCGAGCAGGATTTCGGTGGCGTCGAGCGCGTTGTATGCGCGGAATCTGCTGACGTTCCTGACCACGTTCTGGGACAAGGACGCCAAGGCGCCGAAATTGCCCGACACCGACGATATCGTGAAGGGCGTCCTGCTGACGCGTGGCGGCGCGATCGTGCACCCGAGCTTCCTGCCTTCCCAGGCCGCCTGAGACCCGGAGACCAGATCGATGAACCCGAACCAGTTGGCGGAAGAGGCAACCCGCCTCGCGCAACGGGCGAACGAACTTGCCGCCCATGCGAAGGCACTGACAGCCGCGTTGCCGGTCGGGGCGCCCGAGGTCGATGCGTTCATATTTCTGCTCGCGATTTTTCTGATGGCCTGCTTCGTCGGCTATTATGTGGTGTGGAACGTGACGCCGGCGCTGCACTCGCCGCTGATGGCGGTGACCAACGCGATTTCGTCGGTGATTATCGTGGGTGCCATGCTGGCAACCGGCCTGGCGGAATCGCCCTGGGCGATGGCGTTCGGGTTTATCGGCGTGACCTTGGCCTCGGTGAACATCTTCGGTGGGTTCGTCGTGACGCAGCGCATGTTGTCGATGTTCAAGCCACGTGGCGCCGCCGCCGCGCGAGCAGCAGACTCCAAGTAAGAGAAATCGGCCATGTCCCCCAGCCTGACCTCGCTCGCCTATCTGGTCGCCTCCGTCCTGTTCGTGCTGGCGTTGCGCGGCCTGTCCAGCCCGGTGACGTCCCGCCAGGGCAACCGGTTCGGCATGATCGGCATGGGCATCGCCGTTGTTGCGACGTTGCTGCACCATGGCATGGGAGGCTGGGGCTATCTGCTGATCCTGCTGGGGATCGTCATCGGCGGTGGGATCGGCGTTGCCGTGGCACTGCGCATCCAGATGACCGCCTTGCCGCAATTGGTGGCGGCGTTTCACTCGTTGGTCGGCCTTGCGGCGGTGTTCGTGGCGGCGGCCGCGCTGAATGCGCCGGTTGCCTTTGGCATCGGTTCGCCGGGCAATATCCATGGCCAAAGCCTGATCGAAATGTCGCTTGGCCTGGCGATCGGGGCGATCACGTTCTCGGGTTCGTTGATCGCATTCGCAAAATTGCAGGCGTTGATGAAGGGTTCGCCGATCCTGTTTCCGGGGCAGCACAAGCTGAATCTGGGGCTTGGGATTCTGTTGGCGGTGCTGATCGTGGCGTTCGTCCTTTCTGGGGGCAATCAGGTTCTGTTCTGGATGATCGCGTTCCTGGCGCTGGGCCTGGGATTCCTGATCATCATCCCGATTGGCGGCGCCGATATGCCGGTCGTGGTGTCGATGCTGAACAGCTATTCCGGCTGGGCGGCGGCGGGGATCGGGTTCACCATCCAGAATCTGGCGCTGATCATCACCGGCTCCCTGGTCGGCGCTTCGGGCGCGATCCTGTCCTACATCATGTGCAAAGGCATGAACCGCAGCATCTTCAACGTGCTGCTGGGTGGGTTCGGCACCGATAGCGGCGTCGCCGGCCCAGCCGGCGCGGCCACGGGGGATCGGACGGTCAAGAGCGGCAACGCCGACGACGCGGCCTTCATCATGAAGAACGCGTCCAAGGTCATCATCGTCCCGGGCTATGGCATGGCCGTCGCTCAGGCCCAGCACGCGCTGCGGGAGATGGCGGACACGCTGAAAAAGGAAGGCGTCGAGGTCAAATACGCGATCCACCCGGTCGCCGGTCGAATGCCAGGGCACATGAATGTGCTGCTGGCCGAGGCAAACGTGCCGTACGATGAGGTGTTCGAGCTTGAGGAGATCAACAACGAGTTCTCCACCGCCGACGTGGTTTATGTGATCGGGGCCAACGACGTGACCAATCCGGCCGCGAAGACGGATCCGTCTTCCGCGATTTACGGGATGCCGATTCTGGACGTGGAAAAGGCGGCGACGGTGCTGTTCGTGAAACGCTCGATGGCGTCCGGTTATGCCGGCGTGGACAACGAGCTGTTCTTCCGTCCGAACACGATGATGCTGTTCGGGGACGCGAAGAAGATGACCGAGGAAATCGTCCAAGGTATGGCACATTAAGCTTAGTCAGATGTGTGGCGCTGTGATTTGCCACAATGGCGGAGATCGGAAGGCGGGACCCTCATCCCGAGACATGACGGCCGCAAGTGACAATAATGTTGCAGGTTCACCGCGTATGATGTCGAATAGGTGACCGAGTGGATGTGTTGGTGCCACGTCTGGAGAGTTGGTCCACCGGAGGTCCGAGGTCTTTAGACTGATGGTGTGGGCCGTGGATTCTAGGACGAAACCCGGGCCGACGTTGAGCCCGCGGCATACGGCAAGAATGTGCGGACCACGCCGATCCGGCCGTCTTCACAGGAGTTATCGCGCTAAACCATTTGCTAAGAAGCCGCGCGCTGTGAGGGTTTTGATCAATCTGCAAGGTTTGGTGGTCGATATATGACCATATCTTACCGCTCGGTTACGGAAAGGCCGTTATGGTTGCCGATTTAAATTTGAACGACGGTCTTATTCTTCGCGGCGGCCAGTCACTCGAGGTCTCCAATGGCACTGCCGAGAGAACGATCATCATCACGGGCATAGCCCGATCCGGAACAACGATGATGGCTGCTATTCTCCGGCAGGCCGGACTCTTCATCGGCGAAAGAGTATATGAAACCGAGGAGGATGTCAGTTTTGTCCACATTGCGTCAGGCGGATTTAAAGATCTCTTGCCAAGCCTGATTGCGCAGCGGAACAAACGTCATCCAATCTGGGGTTTCAAGCTTCCTAATCTCCATGCCCAGTTCTTGTGGAGCGATTTGGCGCTGTTTCGGAACCTGCGATTGGTTGTCGTCTATCGCGATCCTGTTGCGGTGTCGCTCCGGCACTCCCTGGCCGAGCGGTTTGGAGAACAAGAAGATACATTGTACGATTCGATCCGCGCTCTTGAGGCACAAACCCGCTTCATCGACAAGATTGGACGTCCTGCGTTGCTGGTCAGTTACGAGAAAATGCTAACGATTCCTGAAAAACTGCTGGGGCAAATTTTCGATTTCTGTTCCCTCCACCCAGACGCTGATGCGATGACAGATATTATTGACAAAATAAGACCGAATAACGAAAAATACATCTCGGGTGCGACGCGGAGTTTCTCGGGGAGCGTCGACCATGTCTTGAAGAACCAATTGTCTGGCTGGTGTCAGGAGCGGGACTCCTTGACCCCAGTATTGGTAGATCTATTTATAGACGACAAGCTGGTTGACAGCAAACTATCCAATGTGTTCAGAACAGACTTGATGGACGCCGGGGTAGCCAATGGCGCGCGCGGGTTTATTTTTGATCTGGAGCGTCTCGAAATTAACGACGAATCCATAATTCGGGTAAAAGTTAGCCGGCGCACGGTTGAGTTGGATAATAGTGGCAAGAAATTGAGGGAGTATTGTAACTGCCCAGGTTCCCCTGGCTCGGTGAGTTCGCCGGGCCACGCCGCGAGCAGGCGATTTTGATGTAGCGGCGGCGCAATCTCCGATTGACAGAGGGGTAGGTTCCAGATTCGAAGGGGTCGGTGGAACACGCCGCCATTAGCC
>CALQHT020000018.1 GCA_943330455.2 Nitrosovibrio sp. Nv4
GCACCTGTAATGCCTGCTGCCGCTGAGATTCGGTAAGACCAGCGATCCCGTCAAGCCACGCTTCGAATGCAGTCGCTTCCATGCTGCCCCCCCGCCGGTGGCATCCTAGCCGATTTCAACAAATACCGCTATAAGAGCCTTACTTTAAGACCGGCGGCCGACCCGGTTCATTGCGAAATACCGCGGAAACCCCGGGGTTTCGTTACAAATCCGCGCGGGAACCGGGGGTATTTGTTCCGCTTCCCGGTGGTTAACCTGTCGTTTACGCCTGCGTCCAAAAGCATCAATCGCAGCCTGTTTCATGAGCTGCCATTTTCGCATTGACTGCTTTCGGGCACGGCGTGGGATGGGAGCGTCCGTGCGCCTGTTGAAGCGAATATTCTCGCGCGTCGCCTTGCCGTCATTGCCGGGCTTGATCAGACCATCCGCGCAGCGACGGCAGGGGGCTACGGCATTCACACATCTCGAAATGAGGTAATGGAAGGAGAAAATTCTCCCCCTCCCCGTGAGGGAGGGGGTTGGGGAGAGGCTGCACGCAAAAGCCGTGCGAAATCACCCCTCCCCCCGCCCCTCCCGCAAGGGGAGGGGGAGAACTTTCTACCCTGCCACGATGTGTGAATGCCGAAGCGGCTGGGGGCGGGGTACCGGATCAAGTCCGGCAATGACGCGGGGCCGATGCATCCGTCCATGGCGCGGACGGCTGGCAATACCGCTGGCAATACCCCCCCCTCGTCACTGCCGCTCGGCGAGCGGCGTTACGCGGAGCATCTTCTATCCGTCGTCGCCATGGACCCAGCCGGTTCCATGGCAACGACGATCAACGCCACACTCTCAACAGTCGAAGGTGTGAGGTCCTAGCCCTTCTTCGCGACCAGCGGGCAGTCGCCCTTGTCCAGCGGACGGATGACTTCCTCGGCTGGGATACGGGCCAGGATCTTGTAGAAATCCCAGGGACCCTTGGATTCCTCGGGCGTCTTGACCTGCACCAGCCAGGCGTCGCGCATCAGGCGGCCGTCCTCCCGGATCCAGCCATCCTTCACCACCGGATCGTTGACCTTCAGTTCCCGCATTTTCGCGGCGACTGCCTTTGCCTCATCCGTGCCCGCCGCCTGCACCGCCTTCAGGTAATGCAAGGTCGCGCCGTAATCGGACAGATGGATGAAGTTCGGCGGCGTGCCGTGGCGCGCCATGAACCGAGCGGAGAAGGCCCGGGTCTCATCGTTCAGGTCCCAGTAGCCGAAATCGGTTACCACCAGACCGCCCGCGGCTTTCAGACCCAGGGACCGGAAATCGTGGATCACCGCCAGCAGCGCGGCCAGGCGGGTGCCGCCGCGCGTGACGCCGAACTCGGCCGCCTGCTTGACGCTGTTGATGAAATCGCCGCCGGCGTTGGCCAGCCCGATTACCTTGGCGCCGGAGCCCTGCGCCTGCAGCAGGAAGGCGGAGAAATCGGCATTGTTGATCGGCACCCGTGAACTGCCGAGGATCTTGCCGCCGGCTTCCTGCACGAACGCCGTTGTATCGCGCTCCAGCGCATGGCCGAACGCATAGTCGGCGGTCAGGAAGTACCAGGTGCTGCCGCCCTGCTTCACCACCGCCTTGCCGGTGCCGGCAGCCAGCGCATAGGTGTCATAGGTCCAGCCGAACCCGACCGGGGAGCACGCCTTGCCGGTGAAGTCCGACGTCGCGGCGGCGGTGTTCAGCAGGATGCGGTTCTTGTCGCGGGTGATGCCCTGCGTCGCCAGGGCCACGGCCGAATTGGCGACCGAGGTGATGACGTCGACCTTTTCCTCATCGATCCACTTGCGGGCCAGGGAGGCCGCGACATCGGCCTTGTTCTGGTGGTCCGCGGCGATGACCTCGATCTTCTTGCCCAGCACGGTGCCGCCGAAATCCTCGACCGCCATTTGCGTGGCGGTGACGGTGCCCTTGCCGGTGTTGTCGGAATAAAGCCCGGTCAGGTCGGTCAGAACGGCGATCTTGACGACATCGTCGGAGATTTGCGCCTGCGCGGGCGCAACGGCGAGCGCCGCGGCCAGCAGGCCGACGAGGGGAATGTGCTTCACGTGTCTGGTCTCCAGGGAAAGCCCCGTCCGGCCACCGGCGGGAACGGCCGCAATCTGCCGAGCGACTGGGGCGGGGTCAATTGGAGGGTGAAGCGCCAGGGTCGATCGGAGGGGTGAACGAGGGTGCGATTCAACATCAAACGGAGTAATGTCGACGACTCTGACCATGGACCGATAGAATCGCCTCATCGTCATTGCCGGACCTGATCCGGTAACCCGCCCCCTGCCGTTGAAGCGTGGGTTGCCGGGTCAAGCTCCGCAATGACGGTGAGATTTGTACTCGATCCCACAACTTTGGTTCGCACCCGGTGACCGATTGGTCAGGTCGGCGCTCCCGCCGATTGTCAGGCGGCCGCCAGATGACGGGCAAATTCCGGGCGGGTCTTCAATGCCGCGTTGTCCCGGGTCATGAGTTTTGCCAGCTGCCCAGCGGCAAAGCCGAGATCGAGCAGCCCGGGCCAGGGATTGGCGATTTCCCGATACGTGGCGATCAACCCGTCGCGGATGGTCATGATGGCGACGCCCTCGAACATCGCGCGCCGCCCCTCCATGCCGGCCAGCCTGGAGGCGAAGCTGAAGGCGTAGCTTGCATACAAGGTGGCACCGTCGAACACGGGTGTGTGCATGTCCCAGCGAAAATCGGAGGCATCCCGGTAGAACCAGTCCGACAGCATGGCGGCGATCCGCGCCCGACCGCGGAACTCCCCGTAGAAGACGTCGTGGTAGACCCCGTCCTCGGTAAACAGGGCGGCGAACGCGGTTGCGTCGCCGGCTTCTACCGTTCGGCAGAATTGGGTCAGGATTTCGGTGGGGTCCATGGCGTCCTCCGGTGTTGGAGGCAGTTCAGCACAACCTTGATGATCGTGGCAGGCGGGAGCTGACACCGACGCGCACCGGGTGTGCGCGCTGATCAGTCCGGGCGGCCATTTTTATCGGGTTCACATGACACAGCGACTGGAGAAAATTCTCCCCCTCCCCTTGCGGGAGGGGGCTGGGGGGAGGGGTGATCCCGCACGGATATTGCTTAACACCCCTCCCCCCTCCCTCAAGGGGAGGGGGAGAATTTTCTCCATCGGTCGCTTGCCTTCAAGACACGTGACAACCGTTCGCCGCCACCCGGGGCAGATCGAGCACCGCGCGCAGACCCCCACCCGGACGGTTGGCAAGCTCGATCCGGCCGTCATGCGCCTCCGCGATCGTTTGCGCGATCGCCAGACCCAGCCCGGTCCCGCCGGTGTCGCGATTGCGCGACTGTTCCAGACGGAAATAGGGCTCGAAGACGTTCAGCAACTCGGCATCCGGGATGCCCGGACCGTCGTCGTCGATCACGATGCGCACCCGATCCGCCGATGTCTCAAGCGTCAGGCGGGCGCTCTGGCCGTATTTGATCGCGTTGTCGAGCAGGTTGGTCACCGCCCGTCGCAACCCGCCCGGCTGGCATTCCAGCACCACCGAGGCCGTTGGATCCATCGTCACCGGCATCCCGGCATCCGCCATGTCGTCAACGATCGAGTCCAAAAGGGACGTCAGATCGGTCCGCTTCCATGCCTCCGGCGTGGACGCGTCGCGGGCGAATTTCAGGGTCGCTTCGACCATGCTGTCCAGGGTCTCGACGCTGGACAGCATGCGGTCCCGCTCCTCGGATTCACGCAAGCCCTCGATCCGCAGGCGCAGCAAGGTCAGGGGCGTGCGCAGATCGTGCGACAAAGCGGCCAGCATGGTGGTGCGGTTTTGCAGCAGCCGTTGCAGGCGCGCCTGCATGTCGTTGAAGGCCTGAGCCGCCTGACGCATCTCGGCCGATCCGGTTTCCGCGATCGGTGGCGCGTTCACGTCACGACCCAGGCGTTCGGCCGCCCGGGTCACCACGCCCAAGGGTGCGGTGGCGCGACGGACCGCCCAGACGCTGGCCAGGACAACGATGCCGGCCATGACGCCCATGGCGATCAGGAACTGCCAGGAGGTGGTCGGCGCACTGTCTGGCACGCCGAGATTGAAGCTCAGCCACTGCCCGTCCGTCAGTTGCATCGTGACCCGGATGCGCCGCCAATGCGGCGGTCCCAGGCCACCCGGGCCATGCCCCAGCAGGCCAGGGCCATGCATCCAGGGACCCATCCCATTGGTCTCGGCAACCGCCGGACGCCGGGGAGCCTTGGCGCTTTTCTCCTGCGCGCATGGTTTTTCCGGGCCTGCCACACCCTCGTGCCTGGCGGCATCCGTCTCCCGTCGTCCCGCGCCATCCGCCAACGGGACCGCGGGAACCGGTTCGGCCGCGGACTCCTCATGATGCCAATGCGGCGGCTTCTCCGGCATGACCTGACCGGCCGAGCGGGTGACCAGCACATGCAGTTTGGCGGCGAGCGCCTCCGGAAGCTGGTCCAGCAGATAGGCGCGGATCGGCAGATCGGTGGCATCTGTCGTCTCGGAAATGGTGGGTGGCGCCTGAGATGACAGGGCAATCCGCAGCCGGGGGTCGGTTGCCACGGCGATCAGGCGGACCCGCCACTCGGGAGGGGCCTCATCGATCAGATGGGCCAGATTGGCGATCCGCTGGGCCGCGGCATACCCGCCGATCGCGCGGGCAACCCGGGTTCGGTCGGATGTGTAGATCCAGCCGGCCGCGAGATGAGACACGGCCATCCCCGCCAACAGGATCAGGATCATCTGACTGATCAGCGTTTTCGGCCAGAAACGGCTCATGAAGCATCGACCGCGGGGGTGAACATGTAACCGCCGCCCCAGATCGTCTTGATCAATCTTGGGTCGGTCGGGTCCAGTTCCAGCTTGCGGCGCAGGCGGCTCACCTGCGTGTCGATACTGCGGTCGAACACTACCGCCGCCCGACCACGCGCCAGATCGAGCAATTGATCGCGGCTCAACACCCGTTGCGGCCGTTCGACCAGGACCAGCAGCAGGTCGTATTCGCCGGTGCTCAGCGGCACGGTGACGCCATCCGCGCGCAGCAGGTCGCGGGTTTCGGTGTCCAACACCCAGCGATCGAACCGGTACTGCCTGGGACCGGCCGACCGGGCGACATGCGCGGCAACCGGTGGGCCACGGCGGAGCACGGCACGGATGCGGGCGATCAGTTCCCGGCTGCCGAAGGGTTTGGGCAGATAGTCGTCGGCGCCCATTTCCAGGCCGATGACCCGGTCGATTTCCTCCCCCTTCGCCGTCAACATAATGATTGGCACATCGCTTTCAGCCCTCACCGATCGGCAGAGCGACAGCCCGTCCTCTCCCGGCAACATCAGATCCAGCAGGATCAGGTCGATGCGCCCATCTGCCAGGATCTTGCGCATGGCCTTGCCATCCGCCGCCGAACTGGTGCGGAACCCTTCGCGGCCGAGGGTGCGGGCGACCAGCTCACGGATTTCGTGATGGTCGTCCACGATCAGGATATGCGGGCTGGTGTTCATGACCGGAAAATAGGTTGATGGCGGCGGAATCGGTGGGGAAAAATTGTAGCGAGATGTGGCCAACCGGCGCGCTGACACATTCTGTCAAGGTTTCGGTCGAATCAGACAAATCTTGGTGACCCCAAGGCACCATATGAGGGGTGTCGGCTCCAAACGGGCCGTCTCAGGAAACAGGAATTTCGCCATGAGAATGATCAACAGCGCCCTCGCGATCGCCACTATCGGCGCCATGCTCGGTGGCACCGCGCTGACCGCCGTCGCGCAAACCGCCGGTGCGGCTCCAGGGGCGCCCGCTGCCCCCGCCGCGATGGCACCGATGGGTCGTGCCATGCACGGCCCGATGCAGGGCCACGGCATGGGCGACCCGGCGGAGCACCTCAAGTCCCTGCGCACCGACATCGGCATCACCGATGCCCAGGCAGGGGCGTGGGACGCCTACGCGAAGGTCGTGCAGGACACGGCGACGCAGATGCAGGCGAGCCGGCAGGGCATGAGCCGGCACGCGCTGATGGAGATGTCGACTCCGGATCGGTTGGCGTTCCTGATGAAGCAGCGGGACCAGCGGGAGCAGGCACATAGCGTGGTCAAGACCGCCGCCGATGCGTTGCTGCCGGTGCTGACCGATACGCAGAAGGTCCGGGCGCTGATGGAACTGCCGGGCCTCGCCGGGACGGGGATGATGATGAAGCATCACGCCATGCGGATGCAGGGGCATGGCGGGCCGGTTGCTCGCTGACACCAGCCGACCCGACCCCGGGCCTGATGGATTGGCCCGGGTGATTTCAGAGCACGTTCGCTGTTATCGGAAACGGCGAACGCGCTGTGACGTTTCCAATGGCTCGTATCGCTGACGTCGTTGGTAAAGTCTGGACGGCCGGTGGCATCGGCCCTTCTCGTCAGCATGGGCCTGCCGTTAGGATCTCCGCGGGCAGCTTTGCCTGAGGTCATGTGCCGACTTGGATGCTCGGAATGTGGCTGGACATGCCGGTGAGGGCATGTGAGCGCCGTCGAATAGAGAGCGCCAAAAGAGCCTGTCCAATACAATCCCGATTTGCGATCCGGTCCTTGTTCGCCCCGCGCCATCGCGTGCCTGTCGGGACACGATCTGGATGTCCCGGCAGCCCGTTTCGGTGCGCCAACCCTGATCCGCGACGATGTCGCGCAGGTTCGGCGAAGGCGGCGGCTGGACCGGACCGTCGGCCCTGAATCGACCGAACGGGCCGCCTGTTTTGGGCACAATTTCGTGTCGAAGCCGTATGAATCGCAACAAACCGACATGCCATCCGACGGTTGGGTTCTATCCCCCATTTGGGTGGGTGATATCCCCCAAACCCACCGCTGCCCGTCCTTCCAGCCGCGCCGCCAGGATTCCAATAATGGCGTCTTTACAGAAGGTTAAATGGGATGCGTGGCGCGGTCGAGGCGCTGGCACGCGGCCTGCGTAGATGAACCCGTCGCCACCTGAAGCGATCTTTAGAAAGGCTCATCCCATGCGCAAGACCTTGCTTGTTGCCACCATCCTTGCCGCCGGCGCCCTCTCGCTGACTTCCGCCAACGCGGCACCGGTCGTCAACCTCGCCGGCCAGGCATTTACCTCCTCCAGCGACGTCCTGACGGTTCGCCAGTCCGGTGAGGCGCCGCGTCGCGAAGACCGCCGCAACGATCGTCGCACGACCGACGCGACCCCGCAGGGCTTCAACGCCGATCAGGTGCAGACGGTTCGCCAGTCCGGCGAGGCGCCGCGTCGCGAAGACCGCCGCAACGACCGCCGCACGACCGACGCGACCCCGCAGGGCTTCAATGCCGATCACGTGCAGACGGTTCGTCAGTCCGGCGAGGCGCCGCGTCGCGAAGACCGCCGCAACGATCGTCGCACCACCGACGCGACCCTGCAGGGCTTCAACGCTGATTACGTGCTGACGGTTCGTCAGGCTGGTGAGGCACCGCGTCGCGAAGATCGCCGCAACGATCGTCGCACCACGGAAGCCACGCCGGATGGGTTCGATGCGTCGCAGGTCCTGCTGGTGCGTGAAGCAGGCTCGGGTGCCGGACGTCAGCGTCAGCGCCACACCGGCAATCCGTGATTGCCACCCGCCCCGACTGGTGCAAGCCTTCGGGGCGGTCGGAGGAACGGGAGGATGACGCGTCCGGGAATCGTCCCGGGCGCGTCACGCTCGTTTCGGGCAACGCTTCGTTCGGCATTCGCATGAGGGCTCGGTGTTGTCTCGATTTATGGCTGTGTCCTCCGGCCTTTTGGCGCCCGTCCTGCTAGTTGCCTGCCAGTTTGCGTGGCCGTCCGCCGCCTGGTCGCGCGAATTGAAGATGACGATCGAGCCGTCGTTCACCAGCGGCAAATACGGAACCGACAGCACGACGGACACGTTCGAAGTGCCGCTGAAACTGCGCTACAAGGACGGGCCGTACAAGGTTGGACTTCGCATTCCATACCTCAGCGTGACCGGGCCGCAGTCCCCGGTGCCGGGCGTGGGTCTGGTCGGGTCCGACACCGGCGTGCGCGGCACGGTGCGCGGCCTCGGCGATGTCGGGCTGCGGGGCTCGGTCCGGGTACTCGGCGGTGGGGATGGCGATTGGTTCGAACTGGAAGCCGGCATGGCGCTGCGGCTGCCCACCGGCAACAAGGCGCGCGGTCTCGGCAGTGGTCAGCTTGGCCTTTCCCCCCATCTGGATGCCACCATCGACCTGGGATCCAACCTGTCGCTGGAAGTCACCGCCGGCCGGTTCATTCGCACGCGGCATCCACAGGATCAGCAGCTTCGAGATTTCTTTTATGCAACGGTGGAGTTGGATTACGACGTCATGCCGCAGGTGACGGTGGGCGTGACCGTGGACACCCAGCAGGCCTCGGTGTCCTACGGGACAGCCGTGCTGGAAGCCGGTGTTTTCGCGGAATATGAGTTCACGTCCGGCACACGCATCGGCGTCAGCGTGTCGCGCGGCTTCACCCGTGACAGCAGCGCGTTCAGCGTCGGCTTGCTGCTTTCGCATCGGTTTTCCTGGTGATGATGCAACGCGTCGAACACGCATGGACGCACCTGCTGATCCCGTCTACCAGGGCGTGGCCGCGTCCTTCATGGTCAGGAACAATGCGCCGAGTATCCTTCAATCTTCGTCTATGGTTCTTCCTGACAGGGTTTGGCGTCATCGCGACCTTGGCCAGCGTGTTCGCCGTGACGATGTCGAATTTCATCTTCGAAATCATGGTGGACCGAGAGGTCGAGGTGACCCGGGACTTCCTGGAAAGCGTGGTCCGCGCGGAACGGCTGGGTCCCGCCGTATTTGCACCCGCAGCAACGATAGACAACGAAGGCCTGATGTCCTTTGCCCGCCACATAGAGGATCTGCCAGGAACCCTGCGGGCCAACATCTATGCGGTCGATCGGTCGATCCTGTGGTCCACCGATGCCGCCCTGATCGGGCGCCGCTTCGATGACAACGACGAACTCCGCGCCGCCCTGACCGGCAAGATGCTCGGGGAGGTCGTGGAGGCCGATGCCGATGCCAAGACCGAGCATGCGGCGTTGAATGTCGGCGATCTCGGCTACTTTATAGAGGCATATATCCCGATCCGGGGCATGCGAAACGATATCGTGGCCGTCGTCGAGTTGTACAAATTGCCGGTGGCCCTGGATGCGGCGCTGCGCTCCGGCCGACGCATTGTCTGGTTGAGCGCGGCCGGCGGCGCGCTTGTCCTGTTCGTCACCCTGTTCTGGATCGTTCGTCGCGCCGCTCGGCTCATCGAGGGGCAGCAATTGGCATTGTCGCATATGGAAGCGCTGGCGGCACTCGGCCAAATGGCGGGCGGCGTGGCGCATAATCTGCGTAATCCGATGGCCGGGATTCGCTCCTCCGCCGAATTGATACAGTTGGAAAGCCCGGACGGGGCCGGTCTCGCCGCCGACATCGTGGGCGAGGTGGATCGGATGGAGCGCACAGTCCGGCAATTGCTCGAATTCACCCGAACAGAGGCGCCGACACCGCAACGGGTCGATCCGTTCGGGCTTGTCAGCGACAATCTGGCGCTGCAACGGCCCGCCCTGGAACGCGACGGCATCGAGGTGTCGGTGCAGGATCGGCGACAACGCAGAAAAGGGGTGCATGTCGACCCGGTGCTGATCGGCCAGGCCCTGACCAGCATCGTCGTCAACGCCAGAGAGGCGATGGTGAATGGCGGTCGGTTGCAGGTCGAACTGCGGGACGTCGGGTCAAAACTCCATATCGTCTATACCGACAATGGACCGGGTGTGACGGCGGACATCATGCATCGAATCTCCGAGCCGTTCTTTACGACCAAAACACGAGGTCTGGGGCTGGGCCTGGCCCTGGCCCGACGGATTGTCGAACGTTTTGACGGCACCTTGGAGATCGCCAACGCCCCCGGCGGCGGCGCGTGCGTGACGATACAATTGTCGGTGGTATAGGCAATGGCCGCAACGATCCTGATCGTCGAGGATGAATCGCTGGTGGCGCGCAACCTCGCGCGGTTCCTGGACAAACGCGGTCACTCCGCCACGATCGCGATGACCGTGAAGCAGGGATTGGCCCGCTATGAGGAAATGCGGCCCGATGTCGCGCTGATCGACTACAACCTGCCGGACGGCAACGGCATGACCCTGATCAAGCAGATCCGCCAGCATGATCGTGCCACCAAGCTGGTGATGATCACCGCGCATGGCAGTGTCGCCGTCGCGGTGGAAGCGATGAAGGCCGGCGCTGACGATTACCTCACCAAACCGGTCTCCCTGGAAGAAGTCGGGCTGTTGGTGGAACGACTGGTGTCGCAGGGCCAGGTGGAAGGCTCGCTGGCCTATTACCGGCGCAAGGAAGAAGACCGCAGCGGCCTGGATCGCATTATCGGTGAGTCCCCCAGTATTCAGGCCGTGAAACAACGTATTGGCCAAATACTGGCGATGGAGGCTCGTCAGGTCAGCGGCGCGCCGCCCGCCGTGCTGATCACCGGCGAAACCGGCACGGGGAAGGAACTGATCGCGCGGGCGTTCCATTTCGACGGTCCCCGGCGCAACTTCCCGTTCGTGGAGATCAACTGTGCCGCCCTGCCCGAGAACCTGCTGGAATCGGAGCTGTTCGGCCATGAACGGGGCGCCTTCACCGATGCCAAGGAACGCCGGGTCGGCCTGATCCAGGCCGCCGATCGCGGCACCCTGTTCCTCGACGAAATGGGCGAGATGCCGCTGCTGGCCCAGGCCAAATTGTTGAAAGTGCTGGAAGACGGCAAGGTCAGGCCGGTCGGGGGCACCCATGAGCGTTCGGTCGATGTGCGCTTCGTCGCGGCCACCAACGTCGCGATCGCCGAACGGGTGCGCAGCGGCGAATTCCGCACCGATCTTTACTATCGGCTGAGCGGCGTTTCGATCGAAATACCCCCTCTGCGGGCGCGAGAAGACGACGTTCTCCTGTTAGCCGAACATTTCCTGGCCGAGCATCGACGTCGCTATGGGCGGCCGGAACTGGTGATCGACGCCTCTGCCGAGGCAGCTCTGCGGCGCCACCCCTGGGCCGGCAATGTGCGCGAATTGCGTAATACGTTGGAGCAGGCAGCTTTGTTGACGGTCGGCGGCCGTATCCGGGCAACCGACCTGCACCTGCGGGAGCCGCCGTGGCTGACCAGCGGTGCGGCGGACATGCCGTCCGGGCCTGACAGCGGGGTGACTTTGGCCTCGATCGAGCGGGACCTGATCGTCAACGCGCTGAATCGTGTGGGCGGCAATGTCAGCCTGGCGGCGAAGGAACTGGGCATTTCCCGCGACACGCTGCGCTACCGAATGGACAAGCACAAACTGCGGCGCGACGGTTCGACCTGACTGGCAGGCGTCCGCGGGGTCGATTTCGGCGCCCGATTGTCAGCCTGCGGTCGTTGCCTCCGTCTCCTGCCCTGCCGCCTCGTTCAGTTCGGCTTCGCACGCCGCCATCGCGGCCTGATCGGACGGGAATGTCCGAATATGTCCGTAGGGATCGGTCAGGAAACTCGGGTCGACCAGGCCGGCGGCGGTGCGGCGAAGCGCGCCCAACCAGGGCAGACCCTGGCGTCCGTTGTCTCGGTAGACCAGGGCAAGCCCGTCCCGATAGCGCCACGCGGCATCGCCCTGTCGCGTCCAATCGGCCTCTGCTTCGGGCGGCGGCCCAGGGGGAGGTTCTGGGGGAGGTTCGGTTGGCAGCCCGAGTGAAGGTTCCGGGGGCAATTCTGGGGGAGGCTCGACGTGCACGGGCGCTTCTGCTTCGCTGGGGGGGGCGGCAGCCAGCATCGCCCGCACGTCATCGGAGAAGGATCGGATCGTCTCGTCGCGGAGGGTCGACATGTCATCGTAGTGTTTGATCAGGTGTGACCGGTAGGCCATTTCCTCCTTGTCGGTGTCGGCCCTGCCGCGCCCCAGTTTTTCGAACCAATCCTGATGCGACCGGGTCTGGTAGTGGTTGATGACCAGTCCCTCGTGACACGGGGTCTCCTGGATGGGGATATTCGGGATTGTCCGCCCCAACCCATCGGCGGCATCGGCGCGCAGGCGGAACTGGTGGGGGTTGTCGGTTATGTCCAGCAGGTCGGCGCAACGGACGATGGATTTTACGTGGCGGTTGGCGCTGAAAGCGTCGGTCGTCCGCATGGTGTAATTGTCGATGACGAGGCCTTCGGGGCGTTGCTCCCAGCCCGAGGAGCCGAAGACCCGCCATTGCGCCAGCACGGCGGACGCGGTCGGGATGCGGTCCAGCAAAGCCCTGACCGAACGGTCCTGAAGGGGAAGCAGGAATTCGTCCAGGTCGATAAAGGCCACCCAGTCGCATGCCTGAGCGTGATGATCGATGAAGTGGCGATAGGCCGGGAGCTGACCCGGACGCGGTGGCCATTCGGTCACGGTGACATATGGCGCCTGGTTGGACCGCCGGATCAGGTCGGCGCCGCCATCGGTGCTTTCGTTGTCATACAGATAGAAATGATCGAAGCCGACGACCCGGTGATACGCGATCCATTCGAGCAGAAAGGCCGCCTCGTTCTTAAAGATGGCGCAGATGGCCAGCCGGCTCATGTGTCTGTCCCTAGATGGCGAGTGACCGCCAGGTTGCTGGTCCAAGGTCGTTTCCGCCGTGGTGTTGCCCCCCAACCCATGGTCGGCACAACCAAAAAATGCACCGTCGGCAATTTTCACCGGCGATGCGGGGCCATCCCGGGTTTACGGCCGGCAGGCATGATATCGTCCGCGGAACCGTCCGGCCTACCGGTTCGGTTCCGCGGACGACAGCAGAGCCAATGCGGCCTCGCACGCCGCGATCGCCGCCCGGTCCGTGGCGAAGACCCGGATATGTCCCTCGACATCGATCAGGAATGTCGGGTCGATCCGACCGGCGGCGGAACGGCGGAGCGCGCCCAGCCATGGCCGGCCGAACCGACCTGTATCGCGGTACACCAGAGCCAGCCCATCGGGATGATTCCAGGCCGCGTCGCCCTGGGGCGCCCATCCGATTGCCTCGTCGGGGGACAACAACGCGGGATCCGGTGCCGGATCGGGGCTTGTCAGGGCCGCCCGCACCGCATCGGCAAAAGATTGGATTTGGTGGTCGGCGACCGTCGAAATCTCCGCATAGTGGTCGAGCAACGCGGGTGGGTATTTCGGCTCGTCCTGCTCGATCATCGCGCTGCCGCGGTGGATCTTCTCCAGCCAATCCTGGCGGGAGCGGGTCTGGTAGTGGTTGATGACCAATGCCTCGTGACAGGCGGTCGCCTGGATGCCGATGTTGGGGACCGGTCGGCCCATCGTGTCGCAGGGCTGGCCGCGGAGGCGGAATTCGTGCGGGTTCTTGGTCACGTCCAGCAGATCGACGCAGCGGACAATGGATTTCACATGGCGGTTGGCCGAGAAACCGTCCTCGCCGCGCATGGTGTAGTTGTCGATGACCAGGCCCTCCGGCCGTTCCATCCAGCCGGACGGCCCGAACACCCGCCAATGCACCAGCACGGCGGAGGCATGGGGCATTCGGTCCAGCATCGGACGGACCGAGCGTTCCGTCAGCGGCAGCAGGAATTCGTCGATGTCAATAAAGGCCGCCCAGTCGCAGGAATGGGCGTGATGGTCGATGAAATGCCGGTAGGCGGAGAGTTGACCCGGCCGCGGCGGCCATTGTGTCAAGGTGACATGGGCACCGAGATGAGAGGCGCGGATGAGCGCTGAGCCGCCATCGGTGCTGTCGTTGTCATACAGGTAGAAGTGGTCGAAGCCGACGACCCGGTGATAGGCGATCCATTCCAGCAGATAGGGCGCCTCGTTCTTGAAGATGGCGCAGATTGCCAGTTGGCTCATGTGCCCTGGGTCCCCCGATGGCGGGCCGGATATGTCCCCACACCTGTCACGGATAGCGGTGCCCGGACCAAGCCTCGGATGGCAACGAACTGACAGGTGATCCTTAGGCGGGCTGGCGGCGCGGGGTCGATCTCAGCGGAAGATCGCTCCGGCCGCCAATTGCGCCGCATCCACGACGGGGGCGGGGAACAGGAAGAAGAAGGCGGTGAACAAGCCGGTCGCCGCGACCACGAAGGACAGCGCCGGCGGGCGGCGATCGAATGCCTCCACCGGTGCGTCGAAATACATGATCTTGATGATGCGGATGTAATAGAACGCGCCCACCACGCTGGTCAGCACGCCGACCACGGCGAGCGTCCAGAGCCCGCCCTGCACCGCCGCGAGGAAGATATAGAGCTTGGCGAAGAATCCCGACATCAGCGGAATGCCGGCGAGGCTGAACATGAACACCGCCAGCGCCATCGCCAGACCCGGGTCGTTGCTGCCGAGGCCGGACAGGTCGGAGATATTCTCAACCGGCTGGCCCTTGCGGCGCATCGCCATGATGCAGCCGAATGTGCCGGCGGTCATGAACACGTAGATGACCATGTAGACTAGAACGCCGCGAATACCCTCGGGCGAGCCCACCGCCAATCCGACCAGCGCATAGCCCATATGCCCGATCGAGGAATACGCCATCAGCCGCTTGATGTTGGTCTGCCCGATGGCGGCGAACGCGCCCAGCAGCATCGACGCGATGGAGACGATGACGATCAGGCTCTGCCACGAGGCCAGCAGCGGCCCAAACGTCGTGGCCATCACCCGCAGCATCAGCGCCATCGCCGCCACTTTCGGGGCCGTGGCGAAGAACACGGTGACCGGGGTCGGCGCGCCCTCATAGACGTCCGGCGTCCACATATGGAACGGCACGGCGGAGATCTTGAATGCCAGACCCACGAGCACGAACACCACGCCGACGATCACACCCGGAGACGCATTGCCCGGCTGCGCCAACAGGGTGCGCAATTCGTGGAAGTCCATCGTGCCGGAGAAGCCATAGACCAGGGACACGCCATACAGCAGCAACCCGGACGCCAGACCGCCGAGGACGAAATACTTCAGCCCGGCTTCGGAGGAGCGCAGGTCGTCGCGGGCAAACGCCGCGAGCACGTAGAGCGCCAGGGATTGCAGCTCCAACCCGACATAGAGCGTCATCAGGTTGGACGCCGAGGTCATCACCATCATGCCGACCACGGCGAACAGCATCAGCACCGGGAACTCGAACCGGGCAATCCCGGCCTGGCGATTCCAGTCCAAAGACAGGATCGCGGTCAGCGCGGCACCGGACAGCAGGAGCAGCTTGTTGAAGCCGCTGAACGAGTCGGAGACGAACTGCCCATGGTAGCCGATGCCGGGAAGACCGGTCAGAACCAGCAGGCCGGCGATCAGAAAGGCGCCCAACGTCATCATGGTGCAGATCAGCGCACTGTCCTGCTTGCGCAGCACGCCGAAAACCAGGATGCCCAGGCCGCAGCAGGCCAGGACGATCTCGGGCAGGGCAAGCATCCAGTTCATCAGTGCGTCATCCCGGCGATCTTGATGGTCGTTTCCAGCGCGGCCTGATGGTGCTTGACCATCGCGGCGACGGACGCATCCCAGAAACTGGTGAAGCTGGACGGGTAGATGCCCATCCACAGGGTCAGCACGATCAACGGCGCGAACACCGCCCATTCGCGCGGGCTCAGGTCCAGGATATGGCGCAGATCGTCGCGCGTGATCCGGCCGAACATCACCCGGCGATACAGATACAGCATATAGGCCGCGCCCAGGATCATCCCGGAGCCACCCAGCAGGGCCAGCCAGAAATTCACCTGGAAGGCACCGACGATGACCAGGAACTCACCCACGAAGCCGGCGGTTCCGGGCAGGCCGACCGAGGCCATGGTGAACAGCATGAACACCAGCGCGTAACACGGCATCCGGTCCGACAAGCCGCCATAGCGTGCGATCTCGCGGGAGTGGATGCGGTCGTAGACAACGCCCACCACGAGGAACAGCGCGGCGGACACGACACCATGCGACAGCATCTGGAACAATGCGCCGTGGATACCCTGCTCATTGAAGGTGAACATGCCGATCGTCACGATGCCCATATGGGCGACCGAGGAATAGGCGATCAGCTTCTTCATGTCCTCCTGCGCCAGCGCCACCAGCGAGGTGTAGATCACCGCGACCACGGACATCGTGAACATGAACGGCGCGAAATAGGCGGAGGCATCGGGCAGCATCGGGATCGAGAAGCGCAGGAACCCGTACCCGCCCATCTTCAGCAGCACGCCAGCCAGGATGACGGACCCGGCGGTCGGCGCCTCGACATGCGCATCCGGCAGCCAGGTATGCACCGGCCACATCGGCACCTTCACCGCGAACGACGCCAGGAAGGCCAGGAACAACCACTTCTGCATCGCGGGCGGGAACTGGGTGGCCATCAGGGTCTGAATATCGGTGGTGCCGGCGTAGAGCCACATCGCCAGCAGCGCCAACAGCATCAGCACCGAGCCGGTCAGCGTGTAGAGAAAGAACTTCATCGCCGCATACACTCGGCGCGGCCCGCCCCAGACGCCGATGATCAGGTACATCGGGATCAGCACGGCCTCGAAGAACATATAGAACACGATGAAGTCGGTCGCGCAGAACATGCCCACCATCATCGTTTCCAGGATGAGGAAGCTCAGCATGAACTCCCGCACCCTTGTCTGGATGCTCTCCCAGCTTGCCAGGATGCAAAGCGGGGTCAGAACGGTGGACAGCAGCACGAACAGCACGGAAATGCCGTCGACGCCCATCTTGTAGCCGACCTGGTATTCCGGCAGCCACGAGACACTCTCGACGAACTGGAAGCCAGGCTCGGTTGGGTCGAACTTGACCCAGAGGACCAGTGACAGGACCAGCACGATCAGGCTGGTCCAAAGCGCGGTCCAGCGGGCGTTGGCGGCGACGGTCGCCTCATCGCCGCGGATCGACAGGATCACCAGCCCGCCGACCAGCGGCAGCCAGGTAACCAGGGATAGAAGCGGGAAACCGGCCTCGTTCATTTTTTCACCGGATCAGCATGAAGATGCCGATCAGCGCGACGACGCCGATCAGCATGACAAAGGCGTAAACAGCCAGCGAACCGGTCTGCAGCTTGACGATCTGTCGCGAACCGCCGGAGGTCAGGCCGGCAAGCCCGTTGGGAATTCCGTCGATCACGGCGACATCGCCGACCTTCCACAGGCCGCGCGCCAGCCCGACCAGGGGGCGGACGATGATGGCGTCATACAGCTCGTCGAAATACCACTTGTTCAGCAGGAAGTTGTAGATCGGCCGGAAAGTCGACGCGAGCTTCAGCGGCATCAGCGGGCTGGCGATATACATGACATACGCAAGCCCGATGCCGCCGGCGATCATCAGCATCGGCAGGATCTTGACCCAGCCCGGTGCATGGTGAGCCGACTCCAACGCATGGTTGTGCGGCCCGTTGAAGATGCTGGCCCCCCAGAACGCGGCTTCCTGCTCGCCCACGAACCAGCCTTGCAGCGCCCAGCCGGCCAGCACGGCGCCTGTCGCCAGCGCGAACAACGGCACCAGCATGACATAGGGGCTCTCATGCACATGGCTCAGCACGTGGTGATCGGCGCGGGACCGGCCGTGGAAGGTCATGAACAGCAGGCGCCAGGAGTAGAACGCCGTCAGGAAGGCGGCCAGCACCGTGCACACGAAGGCGTATGTGCCAACGGCGGAATGCGCGCCCCAGGCGGACTCGATGATCAGGTCCTTGGAGTAGTAACCGGCCAGCGGCGGGATGCCGGCCAGCGCCACGTTGCCGATCCACATCAGCGCGCAGGTGACCGGGATCAGCTTCGCCAACCCGCCCATCCGGCGCATGTCCTGCTCATCGGACATCGCGTGAATGACGGAGCCCGCGCCTAGGAACAGCAGCGCCTTGAAGAAGGCATGGGTGATCAGGTGGAAGACCGCCGCCTCATACGCGCCGACGCCGACCGCCACGAACATGTAGCCCAACTGCGAACAGGTGGAGTAGGCGATCACCCGCTTGATGTCGGTCTGGGTGCAGCCGATCGTCGCCGCGAACAGCGCCGTGGAGGCCCCGATGAAGGTCACGAATCCCAGCGCATAGGGCGCGAATTCCATCATCGGCGACATGCGCGCCATCAGGAACACGCCCGCGGTGACCATCGTCGCGGCATGGATCAGGGCGGAAACCGGGGTCGGGCCTTCCATCGCGTCCGGCAGCCAGACATGCAGGCCGATCTGCGCCGACTTGCCCATGGCGCCGATGAACAGCAGGACGCCGATGACCTCCAGCGCCGGGAAGGTCTTGCCGAACAGCGAATAGGTGTCGGCGGCATGGGCGGCGACGGCGGGGAAGATGACCGCGAACTCGATCGAACCGAATTTCAGGAAGATCAGCGACAGACCGACCGCGAAGGGCAGATCGGCCACGCGGTTGACGATGAAGGCCTTGATCGCGGCCGCACAGGCCGACGGGCGGTCATACCAGTAGCCGATCAGCAGATAGGAACAAAGGCCGACGCCTTCCCACCCGAAGAACAGTTGCAGCAGGTTGTCGGCGGTCACCAGCATCAGCATCGCGAAGGTGAACAGCGACAGATAGGCGAAGAAGCGATACCGCGGACGCTCGTCGTGACCCATGTAGCCGATGGAATAGACGTGGATGAGCATGGCGACGAACGAGACCATGGCGACCATCGCGGCGGACAAGGTGTCGTATTTCAACGCCCATTCGACGTGGAAGCGTCCCGCCTCCACCCAGGGGGATAGCGAGATCACACCGGGTTCGTGGCCGCCCGCGACAAGCTGGAAGAAGGCGAGGGGGCCACAGATCGCGGCCACGACCATGCCGAGGACGGAGGCGCCCATGGCGGCGCGGTCGCCGATCGATCGACCCAGCAGGCCGGAGACAAGGGCGCCCGCGAGCGGTGCGAAGATGGCAAGGGTGTAGATCATGTCAGCCCTTCATCAGGTTGACGTCTTCAACCTGGATCGACCCGCGGTTGCGGAAATAGATCACCACGATGGCCAACCCGATCGCGGCCTCGGCTGCCGCGACGGTCAGCACCAGCATCGCCATCACCTGGCCGGCAAGGTCGTTGTGAACGGCGGAGAAGGCGACGAAGTTCAGATTGACCGCGAGCAGGATCAACTCGATCGCCATCAGGATGACGATGACGTTCTTGCGGTTGAGGAAAATCCCGAAAATGCCCAGCACCAGCAGGATGGCGCTGACGACCAGGTAGTGCGGGAGGCCGACTTCCATCATGGATTTGTGCTCCGTTGGGCGGGGCTCCGCCCCGGACCCCGCCAGGGCTCTGCCCTGGACCCGCCAAAGGCGACGGCCTTTGGAATGCGATTCGTTTGGTGCCTTGGAGGATAGGGGCCTGCGCGGACGGTGAGAGGTCCGGGTAGGCCCCTATCCTCCAAGGCACCAATGTTCCAGTTCCAAGGGCCGTCGCCCTTGGTGGGGGTCCAGGGGGCAAAGCCCTCCTGGCGGGGTCCGGGGCGGAGCCCCACCCTACGCCGCTCAATGCCCATGATGGTGTTCCGCCGGCGCATGCGCCTCTTCTTTGATCTCGGGAGGCTTCGGCCGCAGAATCCCCGTCTCCTTCACGCCCACGCCAATCCCCACCGACATCATCTCCAGGGTCTCGGCGACCGTGCGTTCGGTCTGCACCCGGATGCTTTGATGGCGAGAGGTCTGGCGATCCCGCAGGGTCAGCACGATCGCGCCGATCATGGCGACCAGCAGCACGAGCCCGGCGATCTGAAACAGCAGCACGTAGTCGGTATAGAGAATCCGGCCCAACGCCTCGGTGTTGGTCATTCCGTCCGGCATCGGCGACATGCGCAGCGCCTTGGTATCCGGGGCCAGCTTCCAGCCGCCCAAAACCGCGGCCAGTTCCACGAACAGCACCACGCCGACGGCGGCACCGACCGGCAGGTAACGCTGGAAGCCGCCGCGTAACTGGGCGAAATCCACGTCCAGCATCATCACGACGAACAGGAACAGCACCGCAACCGCGCCCACATAGACAATGACCAGGATCATCGCCAGGAACTCGGCGCCCGCAATCAGGAACAGGGCGGCGGCGTTGAAGAAGGCCAGGATCAGGAACAGCACGGAATGCACCGGGTTCCGTGCGCTGACCACCATCGCCGCCGACACGATCAGCACCGCGGCGAACAGATAGAACAGGATGGTGGGGATCATCGGTAGGGCGCATCCAGCTCAAGCCGGCGAGCCAGCTCCGGTTCCCACCGGTCACCATTCGCCAGGAGTTTGTCCTTGTCGTAGAGCAGTTCCTCGCGGGTTTCCGTGGCGAACTCGAAGTTCGGGCCCTCGACGATGGCATCGACCGGGCAGGCTTCCTCGCACAACCCGCAATAGATGCACTTGGTCATGTCGATGTCGTAGCGCGTGGTGCGGCGGGAGCCGTCGTCGCGCGGTTCGGCCTCGATGGTGATCGCCTGCGCCGGGCAGACCGCTTCGCACAATTTGCACGCGATGCAGCGTTCCTCGCCGTTCGGGTAGCGCCGCAGCGCGTGCTCCCCTTTGAAGCGCGGGCTGATCGGGCCTTTTTCGTACGGGTAGTTGATCGTGACCTTGGGCTTGAAGAAGTAGCGCAAGGTAAGGCCGAGCCCGGAGACAAGTTCCATGAGGAGCATGCTGCGCGCGGTGCGGTCCAGGAATGCCATCAGGCAAGCTCCCTCGGAGCGGAGACGGGGATCAGATCAGACATCGGGCAGCCATCCGAAGGCGAGCAACGCACCGGCGGTCAAAACCAGCCACGCCAGCGAGAAGGGGAGGAACACTTTCCAGCCCAGGCGCATCAACTGGTCGTAGCGGTAACGCGGGAAGGTCGCGCGCACCCACAGGAAGACGAACAGGCAGAAGCAGATTTTCAGGATGAACCAGATCGGGCCGGGGATCCAGGTGAACGGCTCGATCCCGAACGGCGCCAGCCAGCCACCCAGGAACAGGATGGTGGTCATGGCGCTCATGAGGATCATGTTCGCGTATTCGCCGAGGAAGAACAGTGCGAAACTCATGGAGCTGTATTCGACGAAGAACCCGGCGACGATTTCCGATTCACCTTCCGGTAGGTCGAACGGGGACCGATTGGTTTCCGCCAGCGCCGAGATGAAGAAGATGATGAACATCGGGAACAGCGGGATGGCGAACCACACCGTGGTCTGTGCCCGGACGACATCGGTCAGGTTCAGGCTGCCGACGCACAGCAGGACGGAAACCAGCACGAAGCCCATCGAGACTTCGTAGCTGACCATCTGCGCCGCCGACCGCATCGCGCCGAGGAAAGCGTATTTCGAATTGGACGCCCAGCCGGCGATGATGATGCCGTAAACGCCCAGCGAACTGATGGCGAAGAGGTAGAGGATGCCGACATTGATATCGGCAATGGCCCACCCGTCATTCACCGGGATCACCGCCCAGGCCAACATCGCGAGGCCAAAGGTCAGCATCGGCGCCAGCAGGAACAGCAGACGATTCGACCCCGAGGGGATGATCGTCTCCTTCATGATCATCTTCAGCGCGTCGGCGAAGGGTTGCAGCAGCCCGAACGGCCCGACAACGTTGGGGCCTTTGCGCAACTGCATCGCCGCCAAGACCTTGCGTTCGGCATAGGTCAGGTAGGCGACGCCGATCAGCAGCGGCACCAGCAGCGCCAGCGCCTTCATGAAGGTCAGGATGACGATGCCGACCGGGTGGTTGAGCAGGAAATCGATCATCGCGCGCTACTCCGCGGCAACCAGAGTGGGCGACGCGGCCTCGGTGCAGGCGGCCATGGTCACGCTGGAGCGGCTGATCGGGTCGGTCTGATAGTAGTTTGCCACCGCCGGCTGGATCGGCGCGTCGGAGATCGCGGCGGGATCGCCAGCCGGCCCGGACAGATCGGTGCAGCCGAAGCGCGGCAGGAAGCCGACGCGGCTGAAGACGGGGTTGATCTGCTCCATGCGGGCGCGCACCGCCTCGATCGTGTCGTAGGGCAGTTTGTGGCCGATCTGGTCGCTGAAGGCGCGGATAATGCGCCAGTCCTCCCGCGCGTCTCCGGGCGGGTCGATGGCGCGGAACCCGTGCTGCACGCGGCCTTCGGTGTTGACGTAGGCGCCGTGCTTCTCGGTGTAGGCCGCACCCGGCAGGATCACATCGGCGCGTCGGGCGCCGGCATCGCCGTGATGGCCCTGGTAGATGACGAAGGTGTTGGCACCGATGCGGCTGGTGTCGAATTCGTCGGCGCCGAGGAGCCAGAGCACGTCGACTCCGCCGCCCATCATCGCGTCGAGGTTTTTGCCCTTGGCGCCTGGCAGGAAGGCGAGATCCATGGCGCCCACGCGGGCAGCGGCGGTGTGCAGCACGTTGAAGCCGTGCCAGTCGGCGGCCAATGCGCCGATTTCAGCGGCCAGGCGCCAGGCGGCGGCCAGGATCGCGGACCCGTCGGGGCGTGCCAGGGCGGCCTGACCGACGATGATCATGGGCTTCTTGGCGTTGCGCAGCACCGCGGCGAATGGGTGAGATCCGTCATGCAACGCCGACAGCACGGCGGGCGAGCCGCCCAGATGCGTCACGTCGTAGGTCAGGTCGGTCTCGGCGCCGATCACCCCGATCGGGATGGGCGCGTTGACCCAGGTCTTGCGGATGCGCGCGTTCAGCACCGGCGCTTCCTTGCGCGGATTGGCGCCGATGATCAGCACCGCATCGGCTTCCTCGATCCCGGCGATCGAGGTGTTGAAGCTGTAGAAGTCCCGCCGCGATCCATCCAGGCGCGCGCCATCCTGGCGGCAATCCAGGTTGGCGGAACCGAGTGCCACCATCAGGTCGCGCAGAGCGGTCATGCTTTCGGCATCGCAGAGATCGCCGGCGATGGCGCCGATCCGGTCTCCAGCGAGGGCTTTCAGCTTGCCGGCGATGGCGGCGAAGGCCTGTGCCCAGGTGGCCGCGACGAGCTTGCCGCCTTCCTTGACCCAGGGCTTGTCCAGCCGGCGGCGCTTCAACCCGTCCAGCGCGAAGCGGCCCTTGTCGGCGAGCCACTCCTCGTTCACGTCCTCATTGATGCGCGGCAGGATGCGCAGCACCTCGGGACCCCGGGAGTCGATGCGGATATTGGTGCCGACCGCGTCGAACACGTCGATGCTGTCGACCTTCGACAGCTCCCACGGGCGGGCCGTGAAGGCGTATGGCTTCGACGTCAGCGCGCCGACCGGGCACAGGTCGATGATGTTGCCGGACAGTTCGGAACCCAGCGCCTTTTCGACATAGGTGCCGACTTCCATGTGCTCCCCGCGGGAGGTGGCGCCGAGATCGGGCACCCCGGCAACTTCGGCGATGAAGCGGATGCAGCGCGTGCAATGAATGCAGCGAGTCATCACCGTCTTCACCAGCGGGCCGAGATTCTTGTCCTTCACCGCGCGCTTGTTTTCCTCATAGCGCGAGTGGTCCATGCCGTAGCCCATGGCCTGGTCCTGGAGGTCGCACTCGCCGCCCTGGTCGCAAATCGGGCAATCCAGCGGGTGGTTGATCAGCAGGAATTCCATCACGCCGCGCCGGCCATTGCGGACCATCGGCGTGTCGGTGTGCACGATCATGCCTTCGGCGGCCGGGTAGGTGCAGGAGGAGATCGGCTTGGGCGGGGTCTTTTCGATCTCGACCAGGCACATGCGGCAATTGCCGGCGATGGACAGGCGGTCGTGATAGCAGAAGCGCGGGACCTCGATCCCGGCGGCCTCGCAGGCTTGCAGAACGGTGGAGCCGTTCGCGACCTCGACCTCGATGCCGTCGATGGTGAGTTTGGGCATGTCCCTACTCCGCCGCCAGGCGCACTTGCACCCGGGTCTTGTATGCCGCGATTCGTTCTTCCATCAGCGGCCGGAAATGCCGGATCAGGCCCTGGATCGGCCAGGCCGCCGCGTCGCCGAGGGCGCAGATCGTGTGCCCCTCGATCTGCCGCGTCACTTGTTCCAAGGTGTCGATCTCGGATGCTTCGGCGCGACCTTCCACCATCCGGGTCATGACGCGCCACATCCAGCCGGTGCCTTCGCGGCACGGCGTGCACTGGCCGCAGCTTTCATGCATGTAGAATTTGGACAGGCGGGCGATGGCCTTGATCAGGTCGGTGGACTTGTCCATCACGATAACCGCCGCCGTGCCCAGACCGCTGCGGGCCGCGCGCAAGGTGTCGAAATCCATCAGGATGTCGTCGCAGGTGGCTTTCGGCAGCAGCGGCACGGACGCGCCACCCGGGATCACCGCCAGCAGATTGTCCCAGCCGCCGCGCACGCCGCCGGCATGTTTTTCGATCAGTTCGCGCATCGGCACGCCGAGTTCTTCCTCGACATTGCACGGCTTGTTCACATGCCCGGAGATGCAGAACACTTTCGGCCCCGCATTGTTCGGCCGGCCCATGGATGTGAACCAGGCCGCGCCGCGCCGCAGGATGGTCGGCGCCACCGCGATGCTCTCCACGTTATTCACCGTGGAGGGGCACCCATACAGCCCGACGCCAGCCGGGAACGGCGGCTTCAGGCGCGGCATGCCCTTCTTGCCTTCCAGGCTCTCGATCAGGGCGGTTTCCTCGCCGCAGATATAGGCGCCGGCGCCGCGATGCAGGAACACGTCGTAGTCATAACCCGAGCCGCAGGCGTTCTTGCCGATCAGCCCCGCCGCATAGGCCTCGTCAATCGCGGCCTGGAGGACGACGCTCTCGTTGTAGAACTCGCCACGAATATAGATGTAGGCGGCACAGGCACCCATGGCGAAGCCGGCGACGAGGCAACCCTCGACCAGCTTGTGCGGATCGTGGCGGATGATGTCGCGGTCCTTGCAGGTGCCGGGCTCGGATTCGTCGGCGTTGACTACCAGATAGCAAGGGCGGTCCGACTGCTTGGGCATGAACGACCATTTCAGGCCGGTCGGGAAGCCCGCGCCGCCGCGGCCGCGCAGGCCGGACGCCTTCATCTCATCGATGATTCCGTCGCGTCCGCGCGCCAGGATTGCGGCGGTGTTGTCCCAATCGCCGCGCGCCCGCGCGCCCTTCAGCATCGGGTCGTGGATACCGTAAAGATTGGTGAAAATCCGGTCCTTGTCCTGCAGCACGTCTAGGCCTCCGGCGCGAATTGCAGGGTGGTGAGCGTCGTGGGTCCGCCTTCCGGCGCGGCCCGTTGGCGTCCGGCCATGGACCCCACCGGCGGGCGTTCGCCCCGGCGCAGGGCGGCCAGCAACTGGTTCACCTTCTCAGCGTCCATGTCTTCGTAGAAATCGTCGTCCACCTGCAAAACAGGCGCGTTCACGCAGGCGCCGATGCATTCGACTTCGGTCATGGTGAAGACGCCGTCCGCGCTGGTCTCGCCCCAGCCCTGGATGCCGGTGGCGGCGCGGCATGCCTCGGTGATCTGGTCCGAGCCGCGCAGCCAGCACGGAGTCGTCGTGCAGACCTGCAAATGATAGGTGCCGACCGGGCGCATGTTGAACATGAAGTAGAAGGTCGCGACCTCATACACGCGGATCGGCGCCATGCTCAGGCGATGCCCGACCGCGTCCATCGCCTTGACAGGCACCCAGGCGCTTCCCGTGGTGCGCTTCATCTGCTTTTGTACGACATATAAAGCCGGAATGACCGCGCTGGCCTGCTTTCCTTCCGGATAGCGAGCCACGATCATCGCGATTTGCGCTTCCGACTCCGCATCGAACGCGAAGCTCGCCGGTTGCTCGAACGGGGCGGCGTTGCTGGCTGCCATGGTCTACCTGTCAATCTCGCCGAACACGACATCCATCGATCCGACGATCGCACAGACATCGGCCAGCATGTGCCGCTTACACATCACATCCGTCGCCTGCAGGAAGGCGAACCCGGTCGAGCGGATCTTGCAGCGATACGGCTTGTTGGTGCCGTCCGCGACCAGATACACGCCGAACTCGCCCTTGGGGCTTTCCACCGCGGTGTAGGTGGACCCGGCCGGCACGTGATAACCCTCGGTATACAGCTTGAAGTGATGGATCAGCGCTTCCATCGAGCGCTTCATCTCGCCCCGAGTCGGCGGGCTGAACTTGCGATCCTGCACCTTCACCGGCCCCGGCTTCATCTTGGCCAGTGCCTGCTTGATGATCTTGACGCTCTCTTTGACTTCGGCCAACCGAATCAGATAGCGATCGTAGCAATCGCCGTTGCGCCCTACCGGGACCTGGAAATCGACTTCCGCGTATTTGTCGTACGGCTGCGAGCGGCGCAGATCCCAAGGCACGCCCGAGGCACGCAAGGGCGGCCCACTGAAGCCCCAGGCCAACGCCATTTCCGCCGACATGACACCGATATCGACGGTGCGCTGCTTCCAGATGCGGTTGTTGGTCAGCAGGCCTTCCAGATCTTCGATGAATTTCGGGAACGTCTCGGCCCATTCAGCGATCTTGTCGGCCAGGCCGGCGGGCAGATCCTTCGACACGCCGCCTGGCCGGAAGTAATTCGCATGCAGGCGCGCACCCGACGCGGCCTCATGGAATTCCATCAGCTTCTCGCGTTCCTCGAACCCCCACAAGGCGGGCGTGATCGCGCCGACATCCAGCGCGTAGGTCGTGAGATTCAGCAGATGGTTCAGCACGCGAGTGATTTCGGCGAACAGCACCCGGATCCACTGGCCGCGATCCGGCACGGTGATGCCCAGCAACTTCTCGACGGCGAGGGCGAAGCCGTGCTCCTCACACATCGGGGAGACGTAATCCAGCCGGTCGAAATACGGCACCGCCTGCATATACGTCTTGTATTCGATCAGCTTCTCGGTGCCGCGATGCAGCAGGCCGATATGCGGATCGGCCCGCTCCACCACTTCGCCATCCAGCTCCAGGATCAGCCGCAACACGCCATGCGCGGCGGGATGCTGGGGGCCGAAATTGATCGAGTGGCTTTCGATCTCGACGGTCTTTTTAACCGGACCGGCGGGTTCTTGGATTGCCGTTTCGCTCATGGCCTCAACCCTTCTGACCGGCCGAACGGCGCTCGGTGAACACTTTCTCGTCGCCGGGCAGGGTGGTCATCGCTTCCCACGGCGAGAGGAAATCGAAACTCCGAAAATCCTGCGTCAGCTTCACCGGCTCGTAGACGACGGATTTGCGGTCCTCGTCGTAGCGCAGCTCGACATAGCCGGTCAGCGGGAAATCCTTGCGCAGTGGATGCCCCTCAAACCCATAGTCGGTCAGGATGCGGCGCAGGTCGGGCTGGCCGGAGAACACAATGCCGAACAGGTCCCACGCCTCACGTTCCCACCAGGTGGCCACCGGCCAGATCTGATGCACGGATGGCACCGGCTTGGTGTCGTCGGTGGTCACGATGACGCGGATGCGGTGGTTCAGCGACACCGACAGAAGATTGTAGACGACATCGAAGCGGTCCGCTCGCTCCGGCCAGTCCACGCCGCAGACATCCATCATCTGCTCGAACGCGAAGCGCGGATCGTCGCGCAACGTGGTCATCAACGCCGGAATCTGGTCCCGATCGGCATCGACGATCAACTCGCCCAACAGGATTTTCACGCCGACCACCCCGGGAAGGGTGGAGACGGTCAGCCCAAGAAGCTCCAGCGCCGTGGGCGGCGGAGGCGGTGCGGCTTCGGTTGTTTCACCCACGAAGGATCGTCCCCGTCCGGCGGATTTTCTTCTGCAACTGCATGATGCCGTAGACCAGGGCTTCCGCGGTCGGCGGGCAGCCCGGGACATAGATGTCGACCGGCACGACCCGGTCGCAGCCACGCACCACGGAGTAGGAGTAATGGTAATAGCCGCCGCCGTTGGCGCAGCTTCCCATGGAGATCACCCAGCGCGGCTCCGGCATCTGGTCGTAGACCTTGCGCAGCGCGGGAGCCATTTTGTTCGTCAGCGTGCCGGCGACGATCATCACGTCGCTCTGCCGGGGAGAAGCACGGGGGATGATGCCCAGCCGATCCAGGTCATAGCGCGGCATGTAGGCGTGGATCATCTCCACCGCGCAGCAGGCCAGGCCGAAGGTCATCGGCCACAGGCTGCCGGTGCGCGCCCAGTTCACCACCTTGTCGAGGTTGGCGACCAGGAAGCCCTTGTCGGCGATTTCCCCGGTGATGCCCTTGATCACCGCGTCCTGCTCCGGTCCCGGCGGCAGGTGATCGCGATTCCAAGCTATAGCGGTTGTCGAGTCGCTCATGCCGCTACTCCCACTCCAGGGCGCCCTTGCACCATTCGTAGATGAACCCGACGGTCAGCACGCCCAGGAACGCCATCATGGACCAGAAGCCGAATGCGCCGATCCCCTTCAGCGCGACCGCCCAGGGGAACAGGAACGCCACTTCCAGGTCGAAAATGATGAACAGGATCGCCACCAGGTAGTACCGGACGTCGAAGCGGCGGCGGGCGTCGTCGAACGCCTCAAACCCGCATTCATAGGCGGAGAGTTTCTCCGCATAGGGCTTCTGACGGGCGGCGAGGAGGGATCCGCCGACCATGGCCAGCGCGATGCCGCCGGCGATAACGAGGAACACCAGGATCGGCAGGTATTCGTAGAGCACAGGCTGCATGTCGGTTCCGTTCGCCCCAATTGCCCATCGCGACCGCTCGCCCAGGGGAGCCGGATCGGTCGAACCCGGCTTTTCCTCGGCTGTCGCGGTGCAGCACGGGCCGGACCATAAACCCAACTATTCCGAACCGCCATAGCCTCGGAGAGGCTCTTGCGTGCTTCGCGGCGCCCGGAACCGGCCTGTGAGGGGTTGGGTGGGTGACGCCGGATGCGTGGGGGTTCCGACGCCGCGCACCGACATGTCAAAAATATAACAAAATTTCAATGAGTTGCGGAGGCGTTGCGAATAAAGCCGAGCGGTGGTGGGTGAGAATTCGGGACAATCCGGCCAGGTTGGTTGGCCCGCGCGGGCTCCGCGTGCCCATCGCCCGATGCGGACAATGTGACCAAAAATCCACAATCGGCGCTGTTCGACCCGATCGACTGCTATCTGAAAACCACGTTGAGGGGGCCAGCGCTCGGCGGCCGGACCGATCGGTGCCGGTCCAGATGCCGCTGGCGCGAGTGACGGGGCTCGAACCCGCGACCTCCGGCGTGACAGGCCGGCGCTCTAACCAACTGAGCTACACCCGCAGCGGCAGGCGGCAGCGTTTAGGGCGGGCGTGCGATGCCGTCAAGCGTTACGGACCGATGAAACCGAGGGCACCCCACTTTATTGTCGCGGCGGGCCGTCCCCGGGGTGTTCCAACATCACGGCAACACAGAAAATCCTCCCCCTCCCCTTGCGGGAGGGGGCCGGGGGGAGGGGGTTCACGTAACATCCGTGCAGGTTAGACCCCTCCCCCTAACCCCCTCCCGCAAGGGGAGGGGGAGAACTTTCTCCAAATCCCCCAATCCCGGCATCCATGAACACCGCGGCATGCCGGCCGACCCGGCATCCGACCCCAGCCCTTCCTTCCCGCGAAAACCTGCTGCATGCTGCACCGCACATTGAAATGCCGGAGGTCACCGCCGTGAGCCAGACCCTGCCCGCTCCCCCCATCCTTCGGGCCGTGGACCGCATCCCGGTGCTGGATATCGGGCCATACCTCTCCGGCGCACCCGGCGCGCGGGAAGCCCTGGCCGAAGCCGTCGCTCGCACCTGTGAGGACACCGGCTTCCTGGTCATCGCCAACCATGGCATCGACCAGTCGCTGATCGACGGCACCTTCGCCGCAGCCGCCGCTTTCTTCGATCGGGACGATGCGTTCAAGCTGCCCCTGAAAATCGGCGACCTGAATATCGGCTATCTGCCCTATGGCGCGCAGATCGTCCGCACGTCGAAGGTCAACAACAACACCAAGCCGAACCTCAGCGAGAGCTTCTACATCACCACCGACCTCGCGCAGGACGACCCACGTATTTTGGCCGGCAATCCTCTGTATGGCCTGAACCGCTGGCCGCCCGGCATGCCCGAGTTCAAGGCCGCGACTCTGGCCTACTGCAACGCCATGCGCCCGCTGGCGCGGAAAATGGTCTCCGTCGTCGCCACCGCCCTGTCGCTGGAGCCGGATTATTTCGAAAAGGATTTCGGCAAGGAGCCCACCTGCACCTTGCGGCTGATCCGCTACCCTCCGCATGACGGCGCCGAGGACAACCAGTTCGGCTTCGCCCCCCATATCGACACCAACTTCCTGACCCTGCTGGCGCAATCGGCGCTGCCGGGCCTGGAAGTGCGCAGCGGCGATGGCACCTGGCTGCGTCCCCCCTCCATCCCCGGCACCTTCATCGTCAACACCGGTGAGATGCTGGGTCGCTATTCCAACGACCGCTTCACGCCGACGCAGCACCGGGTGGTCAACGCGAACAACGCGCTGCGCCATGCCATTCCGTTCTTCTTTGGGCCCGGACTGGATGCGGTCATCAAGCCAGTTCCCACCAGCGTGTCGGCCGAGAACCCGGCGCGCTACGAACCGCTGCTCTATGCCGATCACCGGCGGAAACTGAACATGACGAATTTCGACCACCGCCGGAAACCGGCCGAGACTGCCGGGGCCGTGTCCTGACGATGGCGATGCGTGTCGGTTCGCGGAACGCCGCTAAACACCAACTGGCGGAAGCAACGCCCGACACCGTCCCCTTACCGTCATTGCCGGGCTTGACCCGGCAACCCGCGCTTCAACGGTCGGGGCAGGGTGCCGGGTCAAGCCCGGCAATGACGGTGACGCTTGGCACGTCGGACGATCTTTCGGCCGGCTGGAATAAGACCCTCGGCATGATGGCGGCAGCGCTGGTGGCACTTTCGCCGCTCGCCCCGGCCCAGGCCGAACAGAAGCCGTTGCGCGCGGTGATGAATATCGAGTTGCAGGTGCTGGACCCGCACACCACCACCGCCACGGTGACTCGCGCCTTCGGCTACATGGTCTACGACACGCTGATCGCCATGGACTCGAAGGGCGAATTCCGCCCGCAAATGCTGGAGGGTTGGAAAACCAGCGACGACCGCCTGACCTGGACCTTCACGCTCCGCCCCGGCCTGACCTGGCACGATGGCACCGCGGTGACAGCCGAGGATTGTGTCGCTTCTCTGCGCCGCTGGGCCACGATCGACGGGTTCGGCAAGCGGTTGATGACCGCTACGCAGGACCTGCGCGTCATCGATGCCAGCACGTTCGAACTGAAGCTGTCCCGCCCCTTCGCCTTCGTGGTGGAGGCGATCGGCAAGCCCAACGCCAACCTGCCGATCATGATGCCGGCCCGCATGGCGGCCAATCCTGCCAGCAAGGCGAACACCGAGGTCATGGGTTCCGGCCCCTTCACCTTCCGCCGCGACGAATGGCGGCCAGGCGATCGCGCCATCTTCCGGCGCAACGCGGCCTACAAGCCTCGGGCCGAACCTGCGGACGGGCTGGCGGGCGGTAAGGTCGTGCATCTGGACACGGTCGAGATGGTCAGCATGCCCGACCCGGCCACCAAGGTCGCGGCCTTGCAGACCGGCGGCATCGACTACCTGGAAATCCTGCCGATCGACTTTGTCGCGATGATGCGCAAGGACCCGAAAATCACCGTGATCCGCCAGCCGCCCATGGCGCAAATCACCGGCGGCATGTCGGTCAACAACATCACGCCGCCCTTCAATGACGTGCGCATCCGTCGCGCTCTGCAAATGGCGCTGGACCAGGCGGAGATCATGGCCGGCTTCGGCCTGCCGGAGGACATGTATCTGCCGTTCTGCCAGTCGGTGTTCCTGTGTGGTGGCCCCTACGGGTCCGCTGTCGGCACCGACTTCCTGCGTGAGCCGAGCCCGGAGAAGGCGAAGGCGATGCTGAAGGAGGCCGGCTACAAGGGCGAGAAGGTGGTTCTGCTGCACAGCACGGACTCGGCGATGATCAACCCGATTTCGCTGGTCGTGATCGACCAGATCAAGCGGGCCGGCTTCAACCTGGACGTCTCGACGTCCGATTACAGCAGCCAGGCACAGCGGCGGATGCGGAAGGACTCGTCCGACAAGGGCGGCTGGAACCTGATGCCGGTGGTCTGGAGCGGCTACGACATGATCAACCCGCTGTCGCATTACGCGACCGCCTATAGTTGCGGCGGCACCTACCCGGGTTGGAACTGCGATCCCGCGATGCCGGACCTGGTGGCGCGGTTTGAGGTCGAGGCCGATCCCGTGAAACGCCAGGAACTGGCGCGCGAGATGCAAATCCGTGTCCTGGATCAGGCGCCGCAGATGTTTCTGGGCCAGTTCGCGCCGCCCACCGCATATCGCTCCAACCTGAAGGGCGTCTTGCAGAACGGCATGCACGTGTTCTGGAACATCCAGCGAGAGGGCGGCTGATCCGCCTCCGGGCCGCCTGAAACCGAGGCCCGGTCCGATTTTATCCCCGTTTCAGCGGTGCATGCCGAGGGTCGATCTTTGCGCGGGATCGTATAAGCTCCCTCCACCGCCGGCCCGCCCATCGGCCAATGGCGGTCAATAAGCCACGGGAGAACGTACCATGCCTCGACGCATGTTCTGGACAGCCGGCATTGCCGCCGGACTGTTTGTATTGCCGGTCCTGTCGTCCGATGCCTTGGCGCAAATTGCTGTGTCCTCCAACGACGGCAAGGCGGTGCTGATCAACGGGGTCAACACGGTGCCGGACAATCCGGTGCCGGATAATGTGACGATCATCGATCTGGGCGTCTCGCCGCCCAAGGTGCTTGCCGTGGTGCAAATGCCGACCAGCCTGGTCGGGCCGCCATCCAGCGTCGCCGTCGCACCCGATCAGTCCTTCGCTCTGGTGACGGCGGCCACCAAGCTGGACCCGGCCGACCGGAAGAAGGTCATCCCGCACAACATCGTCAGCGTGCTGGACCTGAAGGCGACGCCGCCCGCGGTGATCGCGACGCATGAAACGGGCACCGGCGCCTCGGGCGTGGACATCAACCGGGCGGGGACCCTGGCCCTGGTCGCCAACCGGCTGGAAGGCACGGTTTCCGTCTTCACCATCGCCGGCAAGGTGCTGACCCCGGCGGGCAAAATCACCCTGGGCGATGCGAAGTCGCAGCCCAGCGCCGTGGGTTTCACGCCGGATGGCACGATGGCGCTGGTCACCCGAGATGGGGACAGCAAGGTTTCGATCCTGACCGTCAAAGGCAACGTGGTCGAACTGTCCAAGCGGGAGGTGCATGCGGGCTTGCGTCCGTATCCGCTGGCCATGAGCCCGCGCGGCGACTGGGCCGTGGTCGGCAATGTCGGCATGGGATTTGGCGACTCGGATACCGCCAGCCTGATCGACCTGAAGGCCAATCCGCCGCGCGTGGTGGACACGATCACGGTCGGCCCGACGCCGGAAGCGGTTTTCGCCGCGCCGGACGGCAAGCATGTGGTCGTGACGGTGATCAACGGGTCCAGCCGCCCGTCGGATTCTCCGTTCAAGACGGATCATGGTCTGGCGGTGATCCTGGCCGTGGACGGCATGAAATTGTCCAAGGTGACAGAGGCGAAAGTCGGCACCTGGTGCCAGGGCGCGGCCTGGAGCCGGGACAGCAAGACCGTGCTGATGCAGTGCATGCTGGAACAGCAGATCGAGGTGATGGCCTTCGACGGCAAGACCTTGACCAAGACCGGTGCGATCAAGGTCAGCGGCGGGCCGTCCGGGTTCGGCACGTCCCCGTAACAGCAAGCGGCGCCGGCGTGCCCATGACACGCCGGCGCCGTCCCTACCCGGAAGCGGTGGTCAGGCTTTGTCCAGCCAGTGCGTATCGAACCGGACCACGTCATAGATGCCGAAGTAATCCTTCGGGTTGTGGCCTTTGACGTAGTTGAACCAGATATCGATGATGTTCTCCCAGGCAATCGGCAGGACTGGCGGGTCTTGTTCCATGATGTCCTCGGCCTGATGGATCAGGGCCAGGCGCTTGGCTGGGTCGACCTCGATATCGATCTGGTCTTGCAGTTTGTCGAAGGTCGGATTGCTCCAGAACGAGTAGTTCTGTGGCCCATTGGTACGGTACCAGGCATTGAAGTAGTCGGACGGATCGAGCAGGGACGAAACGACCGCGCCGATCGCCAGGTCGAAGTTGCCGGCGGCGACGTCACCGAACCACACCGATTCGACGACCGTTCGCAGGGTGGTTTGAATGTTGACCGCCCGAAGCATCTCCTGCAGCGCGATGCCGAACAGTTTGTGGTGGTTGAGGTCTCTCACCATGAAATCCAAGGTCCGCATGCCGCTGGTGTAGCCCGCGGCGGCCAGCAGGGCCTTGGCTTCCTTGATGGCGGCGGCGGGATTGTCCTGATAGCCGAGACGCTTGGAGAGTTGGTCTTTCGGGGTGGCGAATTCGGAGAAGGGGTAGATGAAGCCGCCTGTCATCAGCGGGGAGACATCCTTCACCACGTCGACCAGAACTTGTTTTTCGAACAGCAGATGCAGGGCGCGCCTGACTCGCGGATCGTCGAACGGCTTGCGCTTGGCGTTGATCCAGGAGGCGTGGATGACGCTTTGGTAGAACTTCACGGTGGACATGCCGGGTGTCGCCGCCGCCTTCCGCGCCGTGCCGGGGTCGAGTGCTCGGCCGTAATCAATTCGACCTGACAAAATGGCCGCACCCAACTCCGGCGAGAACGGCAGCAGATGGTAGACTTCGATGCCATCCAGATAGGGCAAGCCTTTGTTCCAGTAGTTCTGGTTTTTCTCCATCACCCAGACTTCGTTCTCCACCCGCCGCTGGGTCTTGAATGGGCCGGTCCCGGGGATGTTGGCCAGTTTACGCAAATTGTAGTCGTTCTCCTCCAAGGTCTTCTTGCTGAAGATGACATTCCAGCCGCTGGCAAAGGCGGACATCATGAAGTTGACCGACCTCGGTGCCGACAACTTGAATTCGACGGTGTATTTGTCGCGGGCGTTGATCTCGCTGACCGCCGTGAACAAGGCCGTGCGCGGGATGCTGACACCGGCCGGAGGCTTGCAGATACGGTCGTAGGTTGCCTTGATGTCGGCGGAGGTAAAGTCCGTGCCGTCATGGAACTGCACGCCCTGGCGCAAGTGAAACGTATAGGTCTTGCCGTCCTTCGAAATCTCCCAACTATGCGCGAGGTCGGGGACAATGGTCTTGCCGCTGTCGCGCGGGTCGCGGCGGATCAGGTTGTCGAACATGCAACCCTGGGTGCCGATATTGCCGACGGTGCCGGATTGATGCACATCGAAATGCGGCGGGCGGTTCAGCACGCCATAGCGCAGCACGCCGCCGCGCTTGGCGTTCGGCTCCGGTGCCGCCATCTGGAATTTCGATCCGTCGTATTCGTAAGGGATGTCGGCGGCGAGGCCGTAGCGCGGGGCCAAACCATAGGCCCCCATCAGTGCGGCGGCACTCCCGCGCAGCATGTCGCGGCGAGACCAGCCATTATGCGTCGATTCGTCTTTACTCATGGCGTCGATATTCTCCCTGTAGACTTCTTTGTGAGGGTCTTGTTTAGGGTCTTTATCTGCACGTCTTCTGACGTCCCCGCTTGGCCGGATCACGTCAGACGAAGAACGCTATACCAGAAGGCGCGGGGAGTCACTCACCGCGACGGGTTCGAGGCACGAACCAAAATTGTGCGATCGAATACGCGCCTCACCGTCATTTGGCGGGCTTGACCAGGCAATCGGCGCTTCAGCTTCAGGGGGTGGGTTGCCGGATCAAGTCCGGCAATAGCGGTAACGGGACGATGCCGGTCGATGGTTGCGGCCGGTGGTATTCTTCCCGGATAGTCGTGGATGGTGGCTCCGCCGCCGCAATGACCGGGTTGCCTTGCCGAAAGTCACTGTTTCCGACGATTGGCATCAAGCGGCGATGTCCGGACGGCAAGGAGTATGGACCGGAATCAAAACGACATGGCGGTCATTCCCACTGTCTGTCATACATCCGCCATGACATGGCGTCGCGTCGATCAAAAGCCGGATACGCCACTGTCATTCTTCATCAAGGCCCCGGGCGCGCTCTGTCCCTCAGCGTCCCTTCTCTATCCGATCGATCCAGACGATGCTGGCCAGACGTTGAAGGTTCTCCGGCGTGACCATGCGCAGACGCAGGCGATTCACCGCCCGATCGCGCCCGGCGAAGACCCCGTATCGGGTCAGCCGTTCATTGTGAAACCGTTCTGGCGTGAAATCGAGCACCACGACCACGTTCACCGGTTCGGTGACATTGCGCAATGCCGGGTCCAGCCGGTTGCCGGCCGTGGCCATGCCGATCAGGTCTTGGCCGAACAGGATCACCAGGATCAGCAGGGCACCCAGAACCAGGCGGAGTTTCGCCCCAAACACCGCTCAACGCCCCTGCGCATCGGTGATCATGCCCCAGCGCCGCACCGTCCGCCGCTCGATCGGCAGCAGCAGCCAGCGATCCATCGCGGTGGCGATCACGCCGATGGTCAGGCAACCGCCGATGATGATGTCGGCACGGTGGTATTCGGCACCGCTGAAGATCAGATGCCCCAGACCGGTGTTGGCACCCACCAGTTCGGCGGCGATCAGCGCCCGCCAGCCAAACCCCAGGCCGGACCTTATCCCGGTCAGGATATAGGGCAGAGCACCCGGCAAGGTGACGCTGCGGATGGTTTCCCAGCGCCCGGCGCCCAGGGTGCGCACGCCCTGTTCCAACACCTCCGGCACCAGTTGCACGCCCAGAACGGTGTTCTGGAACACGATAAAGAACACGGTGTTCCAGATCAGGAACGTCGCCAAGGCAGACCCGACCCCCAGCCAGCCGATCACCAGCGGCAGCCACACGATTCCGGAAATGGCGTTGAAGAAAATGACCAGCGGATTGAGGAACTCCGACACCGGACGGTGCAGACCGGCAACGAAACCGGCGGCGACGCCGGTGGCGATGCCGAACGCCGCGCCCAGCAACAGGCGACCCACGCTGGCCGCGATGTCGGTCAGCAACTCGCCCGACAGAGTCTGTTCAAACAGCGTGACGACGACATCCGCCACGGACGGGATGATCGACGGCGGCGGACGCTCAATCTGCCAGTAGATCGCCCAGGCCACGACAACCACCACCGCCGGAACCGCCGGCAGAACGCGCCAGATCAGCTTTTCCAGAGACGGAGTCATCGCCGCAGCACCCCCCAGCGGGCCAGGGTCAGGGTCTCGATCGGTTGCACCAGCAACCGGTCGACCACGATGTAAAGCACGCCGATCACCACCATCCCCACCATGATCCGGTCGATCTGATTGAAGCTGCGCGCCCCAAAAATCAAATCCCCCAAACCGCCCTGCCGCACCAGCATTTCCGCGGCGATCAGCGCCCGCCACCCATATCCCATCCCCAGCCGCATCCCCACCACGATGCTCGGCAGCGCCCCCGGAAGATATACATCTGTCACGATACGGACCGGCCCCGCGCCCAGGGATCGCAAGGCCAGCACATAGTTTTCCGGAATCGCCCGCACGCCGGTCATGGTGTTGAACACGATTGGCACGATCAGCGTGTAGATCACGATGACCAGGGTCGTTGTGTGCGTGAAACCGAACCACAGGATCGCCAGTGGCAGCCAGGCAATGCCGGAAATGCCCTGCAGGAACCGCAACGTGCCCTCCAGAGCACGAGACGCGTAACGATTGGTGCCGACCGCAAAGCCCAAAGGCACCCCGATGGCAAACGAAATCAGCGCCGAGATGCCGATAATCCGCAGGCTGGTGCTGGCATATTCCGCCAGGATCCCGTGCGTGACCAGATAGACGAACCCGTCCCATACCCGCGGCGGAGACACCAGCAACTGGTCGGACACATCCAGCCCGACCTTCAGCGCCCACCAGGCCGCGATCAGCACGACAAATGGAAGCAGAATGCGCGTGTCACGCCATACCGTGCGCGCGATCGTCGCGGACGTCATGACGGAAGCCACCACAGGTGCATCACGCCACCCGTTCCGCATGCACCAGATGCATTACCTGTTCGGCGATGGCCCGCATTTCCGGATCGGAGGTGAAACTGTCCCAATCCCGCCCGCCGGCATCGTGGCGCGGCACGTCCAGCACCGCCTTGATCGTGCCGGGCCGCTTTGTCATCACCAGCACGCGATCCGCTAGGAAGACCGCTTCCTCCACGCTATGGGTGATGAAGAACACGGTCTTGCGGGTCGTCGCGCAGAGGCGCCCCAGTTCCTCCTGCAAGGTCAGACGGGTCATCGCATCGACCGCGGCGAAGGGCTCGTCCATCAGAATGATTTCCGGATCCGCCGCCCAGGTCCGCGCCACCGCCACGCGCTGGCGCATGCCGCCGGAGAGCTCGTGCGGATAGCGGTCCTCGAACCCGGCCAGGCCCATCAGGTCGATCAGGCGCGCAACCGCGCGATCCCGTTCGGCCTTCGGCACGCGAGCGATCTCAAGCCCATGGCCGATGTTCCGTCGCACCGTGCGCCAGGGCAGAATCGCCAGCTCCTGAAACACCACGCCGCGATCCCGCCCGGGGCCGCGCACAGGCTTGCCATCGCACAGGATCGTGCCCTCGGTCGGCGTGATGAACCCGGCGATGGCCTTCAGCAGCGTGGTTTTGCCGCAGCCGCTGGGGCCGACCAGGGTGACGAACTCGCCCGGCCGGATCGCAATGTCGATCGAGCCAGTGGCCTGCACATCCCCGCCCTCCGTCTTGAAGAAATGACGAAAGCCGGTGACGGTGATCTTATCGGCTTGCATCGCCGGTCAGTCCAACGGACCCTTGCAGTCCTCTATTCGGCTTGGTAACGGCGGCAAGTCGGCGAACAGCTCCGGATGCTTGGCCAGGACCTTCTGATACGCGGTCAGATCGTAGAAATCGGCGGCCACGAACGGCCGATCCATCTTGATCTGGCCCGACCGGGCCATGCCGTTGCCGCTGCGGATGCTGCCCTCGATCACGCACACGGAAATGCGCGGGTCCCAGATCAGGTTTTTGTAGGCCTCGATCGCATCGACCATCTTCAATCCGTCCAGGTAACGGGAGGCGATTTCGGCGGTTTCCTTCGGGTTCTCCCGGATGAACTTCGCCGCCATGGCAATGCCGAGGGTGAATTTCTCGACGATATCGGGGTTCTTGCGAATATAATCTTCACTGCTGACAATACCGACATTGTCCGACAGCAATCCGGCCTCGCCCCGGCTGAGCACCACGCCATTCGCGCCAAGCTCCCGGATGGTCTGGGATACGTAAGGCTCCCACGTGACGGCGGCATCGACCAGACCCTGGCTCAGCGCGACGGGCATGTCTTCCACCAGCATGCTGACGATCTGCACCTTGGCGATGTCGATGTTTTTCTTCCGCATCCACTGCTTCATGTAATACTCGTTCGTTCCGGCGGTGAACGCGAGTTTCTTGCCCAGGATCGATGCCGGATTGGCCGCGTCTATGCCCCTGTCCTTCCGCCCGACAATGCCATATGCCGTCGCTCGGCCCATATAATCGGCCGCGTTGTAGTAGGGCATGACCCCGATCAGCTTGTCGCCGCCCGCGCGAGCAATGGCCAGGGTGCCGCTGATCGCGACATGGCCGATCTGCGCCTCCCCCGCCTGCAAGGCCTGCACGACCATGCGCCCGCCGCCGGTCATCTTCAGTTGCACGTTCAGGTTCTGGTCGGCCCAATAGCCGTTTTCCAGGGCGACGAAATGGGGGGAGGACAGCAGGTTCTTCACCACATAGACGGTGATGTCCTGAACCTTTTGCGCCTGGGCCGGCGTGGCGGCTGCCACGGCCAGACAGACCATGGAACACCAAAAGCGTGCGAATCCGGTCACCTGGATTGTCTCCCCCTGTCGCGCCGGTTGTCCGGCCTGTTGTCGGGGAAGTATGGCATGGAGATGGATAGGGTGCGCAAGGGCGGGGCTCCGCCCCGGACCCCGCCAGGGCTCTGCCCCCATGGCCCCTTGCGACCCGCCAAAGGCACGGCCTTTGGAATGCGATTCGTTTGTCGTTGGAATTCCTGGGGCCTACCCTGACC